>CAITMG010000001.1 GCA_903893445.1 Candidatus Uhrbacteria bacterium
AGCTTGTTGTTCTAATGATATGACTGGAATTTCTCCTCAACTTCTTCTCAGTTTTTTGGCCGGAGGCATGCTCCTGCTCGCGTTTTTCATTGTGGCTCGGATGCGATTGCGTTCGATGCTCATGATGTTTGCGTGGCAGTCGTTTCTCCTCGCGTGCTATGCCGCGTTGGTCGCAATGACGACGAATGAGTCGCATTTGTTGATCACGGCGGTGCTGACGGTTGTCCTCAAGACGTGGGCGATCCCGTTTTATCTTCAACGTTCTGCGGAACGGAGCGGCGCCTCACAGCGATTGCAATCGTTTCTTCGTCCGGCATCCGCGTTATTGATTGGTTCGGTGATGGTGATTGGTGCCTTCTTTTTGACGCAGCGTCTTGTGCCAATGACAGATCCAAACTACATCACGGCATCGGTTTCTGTGTCGATGATGTTACTTGGGTTGCTCGCGCTTGTTACCCGAAAGGGGATGTACGGTCAGATCATCGGATTCTTATTGATGGAAAATGGCATCTTTACGTTTGGGTTGACGCTGACGGGCGGGATGCCGTTGTTGGTGGAGTTGGGCGTCTTCTTTGATGTCACGATCGGGTCCGTGTTGATGGCCGCGCTTTCGTATCGCGTCCAAAAAGAACATGACACGGTGGTGACGGATCGATTGAGCGAACTCGTTGACTAATATGTTGATACTTCTTTTTCTCGCGTCGTTTGTTGTGGCCCTGGCGGCCTATTTCATGAAGACGGAATCCGCGGTGCGGACCGTTTCCGTGATCGGTTCAACGGTTGTTGCGTTGTTGACGTTTAGTATTACGGTCCCGATTTTGATGAGTGGCGTTCCGCTCATGATGGGGGATTGGCGTATTGATACGTTTGCCGCAATCTTGATGTCGCTTGTTGGATTTGTGCAGTGGACAGCGACGTTGGTGAGCGGTCCGTACATCAAGGAAGAGCTTCATGAAAAAATCATCGGCCTCAAACAGGCGCGCATGTACTATGCGCTGTTGCAGATGTTTGTGTTGTCCATGATGTTGACGCTTTCTGCAAACAACATCGGGATCATGTGGATCTCGCTCGAAGGCACAACACTGGCAACGACGTTACTTGTGGCGTTTTACACGTACGAAGGTTCGCTCGAAGCGGCATGGAAATATATCGTATTGTGTTCCGTCGGGATCTCGCTTGGGTTGCTTGGTGTGTTGCTTGTTTTTTACGCAGCCACAAAAGCGGGTCTGGGATTGTCGCCAGATATTTTGACCTGGACAACGCTTCACGGTATTGCGACGCAACTTTCTCCGGCGATCATGCGTTGGGCATTTGTGTTTATCTTTATCGGGTACGGCGCAAAAGTCGGTCTTGTGCCGATGCATACATGGTTGCCGGATGCGCATGGGCGTACACCGTCACCGGTCTCGGGGATGCTCTCGGGGGTCTTGCTCAACATCGCGCTGTTCTCCATTCTTCGTTACAAGAGCTTGGTGGATTTGTCGCTCGGTGGATCGGATTGGACGAATCGGTTGTTCCTGATTTTTGGGGCGCTGTCCTTTATTGTGCCAGCGGCATTCATTTTGGTTCAACGAAATTACAAACGCCTCTTGGCCTACTCCAGTATTGAACACATGGGATTCATCGTGTTTTGTATCGGACTTGGCGCACCGGGAATGTTGGCCGCATTGGTGCATTTGATCGCGCATTCATTGATCAAATCCATGCTCTTCTTTGGCACAGGAAATATCTTGTTGCGCTGGAAGTCTACAAAATTTGCTCACGTTGGTCCGGTCATGAAATCATTGCCGATTACGGGGTCGATTTTCCTTGTTGGATTGTTAGCCTTGCTGGCAACGCCACCGTCACCGATGTTCTTTAGTGAACTTTCGGCGTTTTCGGCGGGGATTGGTTCGCATCCGTTGCTCGTTATTGGGATGTTGCTTGCTGGCACGGTGATTTTTGCCGGCATGTTGCGTAACTTGATCCCGATGCTGTTTTCTCAAAAAGAGGACACGGTCAAAGCTCCGGTGGAAACATGGAATATCTCACATGCGGCGATGGTGTTGCACCTTGTCGCGGTCGTGGTGTTTGGTGTGTTGCTGATGTCGCCGTCGACCTGGTCGTTTCTCACGAATATTGCCCACGTGATCTAATTGTATGTCGTTATCTTCTCTTTTCTCACAGCTTGGATTGACCGCGAATGCCGCGGAGAACTCTCCCGTGATCGATGTTCCACGCGAACGTCTTGCCGAGCTTGCGACACGCATTGATCGCGAGTTTTCGTTGCCGCTGTCGCTCATGTACGCGACAGACGAGCGCGCGACGTCGCAATCTTATTATGTGCATGTGGTCTTTGCGGTTGATGCGGAGAGCACGTTGTTCACGCTTCGTGCGAGTATTCCGGCGACGGATTTGACGTACCCGTCACTCACGGCGACGGTTATGGCTGCGCATTGGTATGAGCGGTTGATTTGGGATCAGTTTGGCATTGTGGCTGTTGGTCATCCGGATTGGCGTCGCTTGATGCATCATCAGAATATTCCGGCAGGCACGTTTCCGATGCGTAAAGATTTTGCGTGGAATACGAAATTGAACTATGCGGACGAACCGTATCCGATGCACGCGGTGGAAGGACAGGGCGTCTATGAAATTCCGGTTGGTCCGATTCATGCCGGAATCATTGAGCCGGGTCACTTTCGATTTAATGTGCGCGGTGAACGCATTTTGACGCTTGAAGGCAAATTGTTTTTCAAACACAAGGGCGTTGAAAAGTTACTCGAAGGCAAAACGCCGGCAGAGGCCGTTCCGTTTGTGGAACATGTGACGGGCAATATGTCTGTTGCACACGCGATTGCGTTTGCCGAGGCTGTTGAGCGCATTTGCGGCACGCAGATCTCCGAACGTGCAAAAGTGTTGCGCTCGTTTTTGAACGAAGTTGAACGCGTGGCGATGCATTTGTTTGATGTCGGTAACATGGGTGGTATGGGAACCGGTTTCACGTTTATGGCGGCGCAGTGCTTTCGCTTAAACGAACTTGTCCGACGTCTTGGTGTTGATCTGACAGGTCATCGATTTTTCCGCGGTGCGGTGGTGCCGGGCGGATTGTCCCGCGACATCTCTATTGATGCATTAAAGAAAGCGGTGGAAGAACTCAATCGCATCGAAGCAGATTTCAAAAAGGTGATTGACATTGCGTATGGGAAAGATGGGTTGATGGAGCGCTTTGAGACAACGGGCGTGCTGACCGCATCGACGGCAAAGGCGTTGGGCGGATTGGGGTTGCCGGTGCGCGCATCTGGCGTTGATCGCGATCTTCGACGCGAACGACCGTATGCGGCGTACGCGACATTCAAGCCAACGGTCATCACACAGACGTCCGGAGATGTTCGTGCGCGCTTTGACATGCGCGTTCAGGAGTTGGCGGTTTCGTTTACGCTTTTGCGTGACATGGTTGCCAAGATGCCAACGGGCAGTGCAAACGTTGCCGTGACGCCAAAGGCGGGGAGTGCCTATGGATGGTCAGAGGGTTGGTTGGGTGAAGTGTTGGATTGGGTTCGCTTGGATGCAAATGGAACGATTGAACGTTGTGTGATTCGCGATCCGTCATTTTGCAATTGGTCATTGTTTGGTGAAATTGGTCCGGGGAACATTGTTCCGGATTTTCCGTTGTGCAATAAGAGCTTGAATCTGTCCTATTCTGGGACAGACATGTAATCGCGCTCGCCAAAAACGCGTTGGTGCGATAGTCTTGTCCGTGACGTATGATTCTCCCACAATCGAATCTTGCCGCACGACAACTTTCGTCTGTGCCGCAAACACATCGGACAGAGACGCTTCGCGCTATCGCGAGCAAGGCGCATGCGATTGGTGAACGTATCCAATATCTTGGAACAGATGCACAACGCATGTCGGAACTCCTTCAAAATGTTCCAGAAGACACGAGTTCGCGATTGACGTGGCTCAGCGCACAGTTGAATCAGCCCTAATATGCACGAACATCATTTTGACGCGCCGGTTTCCACGGAAGGGCTGCCGCAGGTGCGTGAACAACTTTCCAGAAATGAAAAAATCATTGATCGTGCGATTGAAACGCATACGGCGAATCTTGAGCTCTTGAAGGAAAGGATTCCGCATGATGATATTCTCCTCGACGGAAAGAGCTACACGTATGATGTTGCGCATGGGTTGATTCTTTCGCGCTTGAACGAATTGTTAGATGCAAAGCAGCAAAACGAAGAACTCCAACGATCGCTCGCTGAGCTTTCGTGAGTTCCGTCTGGACCCGTGGCGGAATTGGTATACGCAAGGGACTTAAAATCCCTGGCCCAAAAGGCGTGTGGGTTCGATTCCCACCGGGTCCACCATCGAGATATCCTCGAACAACAAACAATCGGCAAACACGCTTCGCAGAGGGGTACCGAACTCTGCTCAGCATGTCTGCCGATTGTTTTTTATGAAAAACTCCGGGAATACCGGAGGGGGAGAGGAAGGGGCTAGGGCGACGGCGTGACCGCGGCTTTGATGGCTTCGGCGAAGGATTTGCCGAAGAGGTTGTGCCCAGATTCGGGCGGATGGTCGGAGGTAACCGTTCGTGAGGGGATCGTGTCGATGATGACGGCCGGCGCGTGTGGCTCGGTGGCCAGCATGATGCGTTCGGATGTCGTTGATTCACGGGGCGCGTGCTTTTTTGTCGGCATGGAGGCTCCTTGTGCGGATCAATGCTAGGACGTTTACGCGGGCGCGTCAATCAACCCACCGGCGCTTGGCAAGATGTGTTTTTTGATGTGAAATACCGCCACTCGCACAGAGCGATGGAGGGTTCGATGTATCAGCGATGCGCAGCATTAGCCGTTGATATCGGTGGTCCGATTATTGAAAAGAAGCGACAACCAACGGCTCGGGCAATCTGGGCTATCACATTGCTTGTTCAGCGACGGTTTGGTGTGCGAACGCATCTCATCTCGCAGTGCTCGGTCGAGACTGAGGCGTGGCGTCGGGAGTGGTTGGAGGAGCATCGCTTTTTCGATCTGACCGGCGTCTTGCGTCAACATGTGCATTTTTGTCGAGAGCTTTCGGAGAAGTCGGAGATTTGCTCCGAGCTCGGCATCACGCACTTTGTGGAAAATCATCCGGCCGTGCTACGGCATATCCGGACGGTTCCTCATTTGTACCTTTTTCATCCGGATGCGGAGGAGTGCCAACGGCATCCGCAGTTGATGCAATACGTTTTTGATCCGCACCTGCATACGGGTGCCGAGCGTGTGCATCGGCCGATCCGACTCATTCATGGATGGCGATCCGGCGTTGTCCGGCTCATCCAAAAAGCGCCGATCTTTCGGGTTCAACCCAGCTCTCAGCGTGTCACGATTCTTTAGCCCACGGTGTGGGCTTTTTTCTTTGCCAGAAACGTTTTGAGTTGTGCGGCGGTTTTGGTGTTGAGAATGTTTGCTGTTGTTGCCCAGCCGCGACGGGCAATGGCTTCACCAAGTGGGACAAAAGCGAAATGTTCCGGTGCATGGGCATCTGTGTCGATGACGAGCATGACGCCGGCTTTGATGGCCGCGCGAACGTGCAGGTCGTTCAGATCGGAACGATCGGGGAAGCAATCTATTTCTAATGCGACATGATATTTTTTTGCCGCAGCCAAGATATCGTCGAGATCGATATCAATGGGTTCGCGTTTCCCAATCAGACGACACGTTGGATGAAACAAGCAGTCTACGTACGGATTGGAAATCGCTGTGATGATGCGTTTGGTTTGCTCTGTGCGTGAGAGATTGAAATGCGAGTGGATGGATACGCCGACCCAATCTAATTTTGCGAGAGCTGCATTGGAGAGATCGAGCGATCCATCTTTGAGAATATCGCATTCCGTGCCGGAAAAGATGGTAAACCATTTCAGCTTTTTGTTGAGTGTTGTGATTTCTTGTTGTTGTTTTGCGAGGCGCTTTTCATCTAATCCATTGAGGAATGCGAGTGATTTGGTGTGATCGGTGATCGCGATGTAGGAGAGTCCGGATTTTTTTGCGGCCACGGCCATTTCCTCGATGGATGCATTGCCGTCGGTCCAGCTGGTTTGAACTTGGAGATCACCACGAACAGATCCATAGGGGAGGAGATCGGGGAGTTGGCGTTTTTGCGCGGCCTCCAATTCATCACTGCCGACGCGGAGTTCTGGCGGCGGCGTGTCCATGCCAAGATGCTTGTAGATGTCGTTTTCGGTTTTGCAGGTCACGAGTGCGCCGGCAACGCGTTTAATGGTTGCTGAGCCGTGTTTCGCCAGACGGAATAATCCGTATTCGTTGAGCGTGAATCCTTTGGCAAGGGCGCGTTCGCGAAGGAGGACGTTGTGGCGTTTGTCTCCGGTAAAGTATTGGAGCGTTGCGCCAAAGACGGCATTTGGGACAACGCGAAGATCCGCATCAATGCCAATCTTGAGCCGGACGGAGGAGCGTGTCTTTCCTTTTTCGTGGACCGTCTCAACGAGGGGAAGATTGACGAAGGCATCCATGACGCGCTCTGGGTGCGATGATGTTGCGATGAGATCGATGTCACCAACGGTTTCCTGGCGGCGACGAATCGAGCCAGCGACAACGCATTGTTGGACGCCAGGAATTTTTTTGAGTGCCGTAACGATGGACTCGGCGGTTGGGAGAATTTCGCCGAGGAGATGACGACCGGTTGCGCTCTCAGAGAGCTGAAGTTGTTTGAATAATTTTTGTTCACTTTTCTTCCCCCAGCGCGGAATGGTTTGGATTTTATGCGATGTTAATTGGCGTTTGAGATCGTCTACGGTTTGTACTCGAAGATGCGTATAAAGATCGAGAATGTGTTTTGGACCAAGTCCTTCGATGCGGGAAAGACCCCAGATATCGACGGGAAATTCCTTTTTCATTTTGAGGTACTCCGTGATTTTGCCGGTACGAAAATACTCGTCGATTTTTTCCGCGATATGTTGTCCGATGCCGGGGAGTTTTTTGAGGCCGGGGATGCCGTCTTTTTTCCATGTCGTTTCGACGTCGTCACCAAGGGCTGTCATGGACTCTGACGCCAGTTCATACGCACGCGGCTTAAAAGGGATGCCGCGCATCGCATCACGAGACGAAAATTCAAAAAATATTTTTGCCAATTCTTGCGCATGCGTCATGACGATATGGTAGCACTTTCCGTTGACAGATGGAGCGGAATCTGTTAGAGGTGTATCGTTTGAGGGTCGGAAACATCCGCCATGGAGGTTACAGATGGCACGTTATACGACTTCGTTCATTTCATTGTTCGCTATGTTCGCGATCGGTTGCTCGAGTTCGTCACCGACGAATACCGGCGATACCGGTCCGCAGGTGGATACGGGGAAGCCTACGACTGGCTGCACGGGCAATATCGACTGCGATGATCACTTCAATTGCACGGTCGACACATGTCTGTCGGACGGGACCTGCACGCACACGGTCGGGCCCAATTCGGGTGCGACCGCCTGCTCGCCTGGTTCGTACTGCACCCTCGGCAATGGCTGCCTTGCGAGTACGGTCTGTGCAAAAGACACCGATTGCCCGACGGGCGACGCGTGCAAGGCGAACATGCATTGTGACCTGACGAGTTCGTTGTGCGTCTGGGACGTGCTCGACAAAGATCGGGATGGTCATCCGCCGATCGCCTGCGGTGGCGACGACTGTGACGACAATGATCCGTTCGTACACCCCGGAGCATCAGAGATCTGCAACGGGAAGGACGACAACTGCGATGGCGTTGTCGACAACGGCGCGACGTGCACGAATGCGTTGGCGTCTTGCCTGGCGGGGACGTGCCAGTGCGACCCGAAGAATAGCTGTGGAACGGGGTGCTTTGACCTCACGACCGACAGCAATAATTGTGGGTCGTGCGGGAAGGCCTGTCCGGCCAATTATGCCTGCAAGGGCGGCGCATGTAGTTGTGCAGGGTTGATGTGCAACGGCGTGTGCAAGGACTTCACGAATGATCCCTATAATTGTGGCAGCTGCGGTAATGTGTGTCTCGGTGGGAAGTTTTGTCATCTTGGTGCCTGCATTTGTGACTACGACACTACGCTGTGCGGATCGACGTGCGTTTATACGCCAACTGATTCGAACAACTGTGGTGGATGCGGAATCCAATGTACGACTGGAACGACGTGCGTCTCCGGAATCTGTAAGTAGCCTCTACACCTGTGGCGGATCGTTTCAAGACGATCCGCTTTTTTTGTTGCTCTATGGGCATCTTGCATTTTTTCTGACGCTTTGGTAGTCTCTTCGCACAATTCAGTAGCCAAGCGGGTATCGTATAGCGGCTATTATGCCACCTTGCCAAGGTGGAGATGGGGGTTCGACTCCCCCTACCCGCTCCATCGAGCTAAGCTCGACCATCAAGAACACTTCTCGTTAGAGAGGTGTTTTTGTTATGATGCGGCGCATGACCCGCATCTATCTTCTCCGACATGGTTTTGTTGAGAATCCCGAACATCTGTTTTATGGACCTGCGTTTGTGCTTTCTGAGCGAGGAAAGACGCAGATCGGTGAGGTGGCGCAAGATATGGTGGCGGCGGGCGTCCAGCCGGCGGCGGTACGATATTCACCGTTTCAACGGACGACGGATTCGATGAAACGTTTTGTGGAGACGATTGCGTGTTCCGATGTTCACGTTGATGAGCGGCTCGTTGAATGGCGGGTGGGTGCGTGGCTTGATCGTCCGTTAGCGGATTTTTATGCCGCGACGCATTATGATACGCCAGAGTGGACGTTTGATCCGGCGATGGAAACGCATCCGCAAATGGCGTTGCGAGTTTTAGAGGTGATTCGTGAGATGTGTGCCGCGCATCCGGATCGCGATGTTGTCTTGATCTCGCATCGTGAACCGATTGTGTGCACGCTCCTTGCGTTGCAGATGCTGCCGTTTTCGCAGGTGCATGATATTGCGTGTCCGATTGCGTCCGCATGGGAAATTTGTTTTGACGGAGATCGACTCGTTTCGGCGAAAAAAGCGTTTGATCGTAGTGCGGATGGGCATGCGCAGACGATGGGATAGCGTGATATCATTTGCACATGTTTCGCAAACCTTCCACAACGATTGCGTTTCTTGCGGCGCTGAATTTTTTAAATTATTTGGATCGGTATATTGTTGCGGCGGTTGGTCCATCGATGCAGCGCGATTTGCATCTGACGGATAGCGCTTTTGGCGCGATTGGATCGGCGTTTTTGTGGGGCTATGTGTTAACGAGTCCGTTTTTTGGACGATTGATGGCGCGATATTCACGCAAGATACTGATCGCGGTTGGCGTGCTTGTGTGGAGTGCCGCAACGGCGGCATCGGGGTTTATTGGCGTGATTGCGGTTTTGTTGGCAGTGCGTTTTTTGGTTGGAGCGGGTTCGTCTGATTTTGTGGCGTTAAGTCCAACCATTTTGGATGAGGTCGCGGATGACAAATGCAAAGGCCGCGTGTTGGCGATTTTTTATGCGGCTGTTCCAATCGGAAGTGCGTTTGGTTTTATTTATGGCGGTTTGATGGAAAAATATTTTGGGTGGTCATCGGCGTTTTTGACGGCTGGTCTGCTTGGGATTTTGCTTGTGCCGTTGTGTTTCTTTTTGCAGGATGCCAAACAAAAAACGGTCACGGATCACAGCACGTTGAAAACGGATCTTGTTGGGATTCGTTCGTCGCGACGCTACATGTGGACGGTGATTGGATATGCGGCACAGACGTTTGCCTTGGGTGGATTTGCGTTTTGGGCACCAACGTTTCTTGAACGAAAATTTGCGTATCCGATGCTCACCGGGAATCTCATTTTTGGCGGCATTGTTGTTGCAACGGGATTTATTGGGACGTTGGCGGGTGGATGGATTGCAGATCGGATGAAGGGGAATGATCGCGTGAAAAATGCGTTGCTCCTTTCTGTGATCGCAACGGCGATCGTTATTCC
Organism: Candidatus Uhrbacteria bacterium; assembly: GCA_903893445.1. Lineage (GTDB taxonomy): Bacteria > Patescibacteriota > Patescibacteriia > 2-12-FULL-60-25 > 2-12-FULL-60-25 > CAITMG01. The sequence continues at coordinate 9,911 of CAITMG010000001.1, forward strand.
ATTTGCCTTTGTTGCGGTACTCACCGCATCGCCGATGATCTTTTTTCTGAGTATGGCTGTTGTGCAGTTGGCACTATTTGCAACCTTTTCACCGGTGAATACGATATTTTTAGGGAGTGTTCCAAAGGCCGTTCGGGCAACCGCTATGGGTGTGTCTGTTTTTATTGGTCGGTTGCTTGGTGACATGATTAGCATCTGGCTTGTTGGTGTTCTGTCTGATGCGTGGCATAACCTTACGGTCGCGATGCTCGTGATCCCATGTGTCTTGTTCCTGAATCTTCTCTTTTGGGCTATTGCGTTGCGTCAGCCGGCGTTGGATTCACTTGCTGCGCCTGTAACGATATAACGCGTGAAGAGAGCGCGGGTGATATACTGCCGGTGGATATGAACGATGTGTTTTTACAGCCGATGTTTGTTCTTCTTTTTGCGTTAGCGGCTGTTGTTTTGTTTTTTATTTTTTTGACGTTGGCTTTTCCTTTGCTGTTGACTCGTCTCTTTCGTTCCAACCATGCACGTTCGTGGGTCTCAGATCATTTCATCATTAATGAGCTTCGTCGACTTTCTCCGGAGGAATTTGAAGAGGCGGTCGCGCAGCTTTTTTCTGCGATGGGTTATCATACGACGGTGATGGGTGGAAAAAATGATGGCGGGATTGATATCGAAATGTGGAAAAAAGGACGTCTTTCGGTGGTTCAGTGTAAAAAGTTTATCACTCAAAAAGTGACGCCTCACGATGTTCGTGATTTTTTTGGTGCCATGGGATCGTTGAATGCGGATCAGGGATTTTTTGTCACAACCGGACATTTTACCTATGACGCCGAGCGATTTGCGGAGGATAAGCCCATTCATTGCATTGATGCGTCACAGCTTGCGCCGATGATGCGCGAGTATGGGATCGTTGGTGGAAATCAGGATGCGGATGAAGCTTGTCCAAAATGTGGAAAACCGCTTGTCATGCGAACGAATCGAAAAGATGGGACGACGTTTTTGGGATGTTCCGGGTATCCGTCCTGTCGGTATACGGAACCGAAGAAGATCGGGCACGCAGTGCAAGCTTAATTGCATTGAGGACGTTGTCGCGATTCCGATAGACGTCGAGATTGGTAAATTGGAGAACGGTCAGATGTTGGAGCTGAATCGCTTGTTGTTGCGATTCTTTTTGTTGTAAATCAACGATGAGGCGGGCTTTTGGGCAATAGAACGTACAGCATATTTTTCCAATGGTTTGATGTCGTAAAAATCGATATCCATCGAGTGCTTTTCCTTGTAGTTTTTTCCATAACACGCGTTCGGCGAGAGACTCGTGTGTCATATGATTAGAGTGCGGCTAATTTTTTTTCGAGACGTTTTATTTTTATTTTTTGATGCAGTCGTTTTGTTCCTTCGGTTGCGGCAATGGCGCCAATCGCAGCTCCTATAGGTGCCCATCCAGGCAAGACAGGGCCTTGTGCTTGGATGGTTGATGTCGAGGCCTTTGTTGCCGGTGGTGTTGCGTGCGAAATGATCACGATGTCATCTGCGCGACGAGGAAGGATTCGTGGATCGTCTTTTGAAAGATCGAGCAGGCCAGTTACGGTGATGGTGTCTCCGACGACAATTCGTTTTGCGCGATATTTGAGTAATGGCTTGATGAGTACGTCGAGGTCGACGCCTTCGAGATCAAGGTGAATGGTGGATCCGCTGACACCGGTGACCGTCCCTGTTGCATGAATGAGGCTCCACGCGTCTTCTGTGGCGGGTAAGAGAAGATCAACAACACGTGGTGCGATGGCGATGGTGGATGTCGGCAGGGGGAACCATGTGTCCTTTGCGGACATTTTGATTGATGCCACTCCGCGGTCATCGAGATGAAGCGTTCCGGAGAGGGCAATTTCTTTTTCGATGGACGGTAATCGGAGTTTTGTTGGAGCCGTGACAAGGATGCCGCGACCGTCATCATTTTGTAGGACGAATGTGTGTCCGGAAGTGAGTCCAATGGGTGATCCGACGCGACCGCTGAGTCGGACATGAATGTCTGATGTGGTGTCTGGGAACATATCAAACGTGATGGGGTGAATAATGTCTCTTGGAGCACTTTTTGTTGGCGATTTTTTACCGGTTGATGTTTTTGTTTTGACGGTTGGCGTGGTGAGTTCTGCAGCAACGGACTCCGTGATCTCCGGTGGTTCTATGAGTTTAGATTCATCTGGGAGAGGTTCTTCCATATTGGAAAATAGCGCGGTTTCGTTTATGGGATCGCTCGTTGCCATGATGAGCGTTGATGTTGCGGTGACGTCAGGTGTCGATGTCGTTGCGTTTGTCGGGGTTGTCGCAGGGATTGGCGCGTTGATATTTGCTGCGTTTGGTGTGGCGATGAGGGACCCTTTCCATCCGCCGGTTTGATCAGGGTCGCGAATCCAGGATTCGTCTTTGATTGTTTTTGGATAGATCATGGTGTCGATCAATTGCCCGTCTGGCGCATAGAGCGATATGCTGTCGCCATCATTGTTTAAGCGTGATGAAGAAAGTGTGATGGCGAGATATCGCGACGTGAGCGGGTCGATGATTTTTGAACCAATGGTGACAATTTTTCCCTGTGCATCGTGGAGCGTGCATCCCTTGAGATTGATGCTGTTCCCGGCGTCCATGGTGGTGATTTCGATCCATTCTTTTCCAGAGGATGGATACGGCATGACCTCGTTGAGACGGAGCATCTCGTAGACCGGTTTTGGTGGTTGTGGCGTGGATGGTGTTGTTGGTGTCACGACGGCGGTGATTGTCTGTGCTGTCGTTTGTGTTGGTGCTGTTTCTTGTGTGGATGTGACGGTATTTGTTGTTGACGTTGTTGTTCCTGTTTCTATTGGAGCGATTCCGATGTCGGTGCTTGTTGTGACGATTTCTGCCGTGGTCGTTGTTGTTTCTGTTTGGATGTCTGGTGTTGATGTTGTTTCATTTTCTGTTGTTTGCGGTGGCTGTTGTGGTGCGAGGTCGCAGGCATCGCAGACACCTGGCGTTCCGAGATCGGTGACGCCGGGTTTCATTCCGAATGTTGTCGTTGCGGTCATCCAAACATCGCCGGATCGAATCATTGTCGCCTTTATCGGCAGGCTCGTTCCGGCGGGCGGAATGCCGCCTGTTCCAACCGAATCAACAACCGTGCCAGATGGATCGATGAGATCGATTTGGAGTTTGGAATTTGAGAGTGATACGGATGTTGTGACGAGGTGTGTTGTTGTCGCGAGAATGCTTTTGGCA
>CAITMG010000002.1 GCA_903893445.1 Candidatus Uhrbacteria bacterium
CCAAGGCATGCGCCGCACGAAGCTTCACCGCATCCGTCACCTTATTTACTTTTTTATCTAACATCCCGCGAAACAATCCCGGATACACCAATGCGTTATTGAGCTGATTCGCAAAATCGCTTCGACCCGTTGCCACAACGGCCGCTCCAGCTTTCTTTGCTTCGTCCGGCAAGATTTCCGGCGTTGGATTAGCCAACGCAAAAATAATCGGCTTTTTCGCCATCGTCTGAATCATCTCCCCTGTCAACGACTTTGGTGCAGAAATCCCAATAAATACATCAGCACCGACCAACACATCCGCAAGCGAACCGCTCATGTGCTTCGGATTCGTAAACGCCGCAAGCTCGGCCTTGGCATCCGTAATATCCGGACGACCGACATAAATCGCTCCCTGACGATCACACATGATCATGTCACGAAACCCCGCCGCATGAAGTAATTTTGCAATCGCTGTTCCGGCTGCACCAGCTCCATTCAACACAATACGAACGGTTTCTTTCGTTTTTCGTTTTGTGATTTTTAACGCATTCAGCAAACCACCGAGCGCCACGATCGCCGTCCCGTGCTGATCATCATGCATCACCGGAATCTGCAACGACTCCGACAAGCGATGTTCAATCTCAAAACAACGCGGAGCCGAAATATCTTCGAGCTGAATCGCGCCAAATGACGGCTCAAGCGCCTGAACAATCTTCACAATTTCATCCGGATCTTTCGTGTTCAACACAATCGGGACGGCATCGATATTTGTAAATTGTTTAAAAATCGCACACTTCCCCTCCATAACTGGCAAGGCGGCCAACGGACCAATATCTCCCAATCCCAACACTGCCGTACCATCCGAAACGACAGCTACGACATTCTTGCGCCACGTCAGTGTATCTGCTTTTTTTGGATCATTTGCAATCGCCATGGACACCGCCCCAACGCCTGGCGTGTACACAAGTGCCAGATCTTCACGATTTTTAATCTTTGCTTTTGACGCCGTTGAAATCTTACCGCGAAGTTTCAAATGAAGCGCAATAGAGCGCTTGCCGATATCTTGTTTCATATAGTCCGTACAGTAACCAATCCGCGATTGGTTCGTCTAGCCAAATGCGCGTTCCGACGTTTTGTTAATAATCTTCATTGCTTCTTCCGGTGTATCAACAACATTGATGATTCCGATCTCCTCCGTCTCAATATAGCGATACTGATCGCACATCGTTGTCGAAACCCAATCCAAAAACGGTTTCCAGTAGGCTTTTCCAAACAAAATAATCGGAACATCAGATGGAATCTTGCCCGTTTGTTTCAACGTCACCATCTCCGACATCTCATCAAGCGTTCCAAAGCCACCCGGCATAAACACATACGCCTGAGCGGATGCGGAAAGCATCACCTTTCTCGTAAAGAAATAGTGAAATCCAAGTCCACGTTTCACATAACTATTTGTCCGTTGTTCGATCGGCAGTTGAATATTCAATCCGATCGATTCTCCGCCAGCATCAAACGCTCCACGATTTGCCGCTTCCATTAATCCCGGTCCGCCACCGGTGATGACGGAATATCCACCCTTGCCTAACAAATATCCTAATCGCTGCGCATCTTGATAATGCTTGCTCGTTGGTAACGAACGCGCGCTTCCAAAAATCGTGACTTCGCCTTTTAATTTTGATAAAAACTCAAACCCTTCGACAAACTCCGCCATGATTCGAAAGATGCGCCAATTCGTATTATCCGTAAACATCGGCTCATCTGTTGGAATACACTTATTCCCCGGGGCACACAACCAGTGCATATAATGCTTCGCTCCCGTATCTGTCACATGCATTGTCACTTTTTTTTCTTTTGGAACTGAATTGTTTGAATTTTTTTTTGGCATAGGAAAAATCGTATCACACTCACCGAACCTCTTCGAGAAGTTCGGGATTATTTAAAGCTTCTTCAACGGAATGCAAAAATGACTCGAGGTCATGACGATGCCAGCACGGTCCAAGGGAAATACGTTCACCTGATTCCTCACCAGATTTTCGAAATTCAATCGTCTCAATCCCGCGTTCAAGATTAAATCCCTGATGCACAAGCAGCATCTCTTCGAGATCTTCAAGCGCAACGCGATACGTTCGACCGAGCGACGAAGAATAGATGACGCTATGATCCTCTAATCGCAATCGCTCCGTCATCGAACTCAACAGGTACAACCACGAGGCACCGCACAGCATCACCGCAATGAGTTGCTGAACCATCGTTTGCCCAGACGATAGAAAAGCAATGACCGTCAAAACCGTGAGCAAGAGACAGAGCGCAAACACCACTGCGCCGCCAACGGAAAAAAGTTGAGCACGAACATCACGCTCGCATGTTGCTTCTCGTTCCGATCGTGGTCGTTGCGGTTCCATATCATCCACAGTGTACCGTTTTTTTCATAAAAATAAAAACATCCGGTCGCCGTGTTGAGCAGAGTTTGGTACCCCTCTGCGAAACATGGTGACCGGATGTTTTTTATTTCTTTCGTGTTGCTTGTTTAGAGCACGGCGTCCTTTGCTGCCTTGGCAACGCGGAACTTCACGACTGTCTTTGCTGGGATCTGGATCGTCTCACCCGTTGCTGGGTTGCGACCCTGGCGCGCTGGGCGCTTCATCTTCACGAGCTTGCCAAAACCTGGGAGAACAAATTCACCATCACCCTTCACGTGCTTGTAAGCCATCGTGGTCAAGGTGTCGAGAACGGCCTCGATATCCTTCTTCGAATGACCTGTCTTATCTGCGAGTTCGCGAACGAGCTGAGCCTTTGTCATCTTTGCCATAGTGTGGTGAAAATGAAATTAATGAATTGGATGGGCATAGAATACGCCGCATTCCCGAAGGGTGCAAGCGAAAACCCCAATCTTTGCAAGGGTTCCCAGTCAAACCTGTCAAGGGGTCTGTGGAAAACCATGATTTTTTTCCCCTCCCGAGTCGGGCTAGTGGGACTCGAACCCACGGCCTCATGCACCCCATGCATGCGCGCTACCAACTGCGCCATAGCCCGTTCAAAGAGATGAAAAATGTGACAAATCGCATCAGCTGAACGAGGAGGAAGGGTGTCAGTTCCAACTGACAAAACCCGATTCGGAAGGTGAAAAATCCATCTTTGCCAGCAAACAGTACCGGAAAACGCACGTTTCTTCAAGAAATCGTCAAGATTACATTGACGCAACCGCGGACGTTTGGTACCTCTATATCTCGTTTCACCCACAGGAGATGACGTGACGCGACAAGAAAAAACGCTCCCCTCGGCTCAACATGGCGCACCTTCGTCAAAGAAATCGAGCACGATTCGCATCGGCAAAACACTCGCCTTTCCGCTTAGTGCGTGGCGAGATGGCATCCTGACGTTTCTCGATGGGATTCAATATCAACAACCAATCGTCATGAGTTTTCCCGAACTCGCCGTTGGACGCGTCCACCTTCGACTCCGTCCAGACGAAGGCTACTACGTAGCCTATGGGGAAAAGTCCTATGCCCCACCAGATGAGACGTCGCCATCCGTCCACAAGCACATGGTACGGTCGGATGATGATCGTCATCGCGTTGAACGCGCACTCCGGCTCTTCACCGAAAATGTCGCCTTCGCCTTCTTCCGCATCGATTTCGCACACCGTGGCGTGTACTGGCTTTGGAAAACGCCGGACCATCTCATCCGCGCGACCGTACTCAACCTGCCTCGCATCGTCGTCTTTTAGATGCGACACTCCGGTCATCACCGGAGTATTTTTTTACGCAAAAGCTCCGGTAGAACACCGGAGCAAAAGTGAGTTATTCCACAGACAACGTCCAAGACAAATCCGTGACATCCGCATCGCCAATCCAATCCGTGCTCGAAAGGCACGGCGTAAAACGATGCGGACTCTCGGAAAGATCGGACCACAGAATCGCCGGCGGATCCGACGGGTGCGAACGCAACGATGCAACAGGATCCGTCGAGCAATCAATGCTCGACGTCGCAAGCTGATACCGCTGCGCGAAATGCGTCCGCACAGCCGACAACGTTTCGAGATGCGTCACATTGGCACGCAGCGCATACATCGATGACGAACCAACACGAACACGATCCTCATCCACAAACAGGATCGTCACCGCCATCTCCTGCGTCGCACATGACGTCTTGAGATCAATCGGCGTAGATGAGCCCGGCAACGATCCATAAATCCGATAGTCCGCCGCGTTGACCAACACGCCATTACGGCGCAAGCGAAACGAACAGAGCGTTGCCGCATCCAGTCTCATATTCAAATGAAACTGCTTCAATGCGATGTCGCCTTCCGGATGAGCAAAGACGCGCCACGACGACACATCCTGCCAACCAAGACGAAGACTCCCCATCAACGACTCCGGAGTAACCTCCACAAAACTCTTTCGCAAAATCACACGCTTCGTTTCCGGCAACGACGTGAGCGCGATATCCTCGCCACCCTCATCCTGCGCGGAGAGCACATCTGCAAACACCATCTCACCACTCCGCGGAGCCTCGGACGGATCCGGCGAAATCACACGAAGCGTCGCCGTAATATCAAGCTGTCGCAACGAATGTGCCGCAATCGTTCCACTCGGCACATCAAACGTTACGCTGTCATCCGCCGAAGGCACGCTCACATCCGCACGCGCAACGCCGCTGTCCCAGGTATAGGCGACATCCTCCACGGCACGTGCGCCACCGATATACACGGTAAACCGCGACAACGTATGCGGGACGTCGTCATCATTGTGGATGAAATACGTTGCCAACGTGACGTCCGAACCCGCAATTCCGATTACCGTTGAATCTTTCGGCGCAACAAGCTCAATCGTGAGGCCGCCGTTCTTCATTGGCGCCAGTGACAACGGTCGAGGAACAAATCCATCGACCGGCGTCCGATGCCCCGACGATGTCGGCAGATCCGTCTGCTCCGCTTGCGCGATACCATCCCCCATCCCACTCGCATCAAACGAGCAGGCACCAAGAGACAGCACGACGAAAAACGACGCAACCACCCCAAACACAAACCAACCATATGAACGCATGACAAACCTCCCGTGAAAAATGAGCGACGATTGAAGCGAAGGAATTCCTTACTTCTACCGCTGCCAAATATTTTTTCATTCGTCAATCCCCCGTTGTGTGTAAAAAAGAAAAAACGTCCACAGGTGGACGTTTTTTGTATCCGGCGATCAAGGAGATTTTCGGTCCGCTCGATAGGTGAGCACAACGTCATGGGTACCGGGCAGCACAGAAGAAAATCCGCGCTATCGTATCCCCACGGCTGAACGCTGCGAGGTCGTCGTCACTCCGCCACGGCGGATGCTGAGTCGTAACCTCAAAAACCGATTTTAGCCCGAAATCTCGCTTGATCACCGGACAATCCAAGCATGAACCCAGCGCGAAACCACGTCAAGAATATAAAAATCCCCGGCAAGTGCCAGGGAAAAGGACTAGATAATATGACCAATTTTGCCGAGCTGCATCGCGTACATCCGCCGACGCAACCCAACATCATTCCAGTCGACATAGGGAAAGAGCTTGGGGAACACATCCGCCAACATGCGACGAAGCTTGTAGTTGGTGTGATTCTCCGGGCCGCGCGAGCACCGCTCGTTGAGCCAGTCCTTAAACAGCATAAACTGAATCTCGAAAAACCGATCAAAAATCTTGACGTTAAACTTCCACGCGCGAAACTCTTCCGCAGAATGAATGTTCTTCGCATCGATCGCACCAGATCGAGCCAGGTTCGACACCTGGCCAAACACCGTTCCCGGCACACACACGATGCGATCACGAAGATGCTTGACACCAAGCTCAACGTCTTCGAGCTCAAAGAAGATGAAACGAACGCCGCACATATCGCGCAGCACACGCGGATCACGCTCGTTTTTTTGAATCAGCTTGATCCACGGATCTTCTTTGACACGCGTCTCGTAGACGACCGGGACATCCTTCCCGCCCACATTCAGAAAACGCGGTTCGATCCGACCGATCAGTCGCGCAGACGAAGTCGACGGTGGAAATTCCCCAGCGCCCATCGGAGCAATCGCAAGATGTGACACGCGATTATCCGCCGCAGGATCAAGATCCGCGGAAAAGAGCAATCGCGTGCTCCGACCGCGGACGAAATACCGTTGCTTCAACTCGTTGTCGAAGTCCGTCATGTCGCGCTCCAGATCGTCGTACGCACTTCCCCCACGGTGCATCTCATAGAGCAGCATCGCAATCGTGAGCTGACGACGAGCCTCGGCGCGCGTCCGCATGGCCAGCGAATCGCTTCCGCCCTCTCCGCACAAACGGAGCAAGCCAATCGGATCATCTTCGCGCTCAACGTCCGAGCTCATATCGATTTGCAAACGATCGACTTCGGGAATGTACCGATCAATCAACCGCTCAACAGACGCCCGAGCTTCGCGAACGCACGAGAACAGGCGATCACGCTCGACCTCAAACGAATCCGGAGCAAGCCGATACGTTTTTCGATAGTACTCGAACAAAAACCGATGACTCACATCGCGCAACGCATCCGTCTGCAAATCAGGATCTGTAATCGTTTGCCGCACCTTCGTTCGCTCGCGTGCGAGCTGAAAAAAGAATCGATTCAGCCGTTCACGCTCACCGCGAATGATCGACGGCGGTTTTGACAGCTGATCCTGCCACTCGACCAAATTCGGATAATGCTGAATAAACATCTGATCCGTCAGTGGATCGATCGACGTCTTTTCGAGCAACTGCGCCAACGCTTTATCGGAAACGCCCACAGCATGACCATTACCATTCGCGTGATGAACAGATGATTCCACGTCCCCTCCTTGGTGAAAAAGAACAAAACACCCTCCAGGGTTTCCCGGAGGGTGCTACTGTATAACGTTTGTTTGTGCGGTCAAGCGCTAGGCGCGAAATCGCTTTTCGTCGTACTGGACCGGTTCGACGGCCAAGTTGATCGTCATGATCTCTGACGGTGTAAACCAGATCGGAAGTTCATTCTTTGCCTCTTCGACATTGCCAGACGCGTGGATCAAATTGCGAATTGGGCGGTTCTGCAAGTTCGACATCGCATACGTATCATGGGAAAAATCACCACGAATCGTTCCAGGGGCCGAGGAAGCTGGTTCCGTTGCGCCAACGATCTTGCGGATCAATGCCACAGCGCCTTCACCTTCCACCACCATCGCGACAACCGGGGCAAATGCAAGGAATTCGACGAGGCCATCCTTGATCGAGCCTCCATACGCTTTGTGATCCGGATATGGGAACGCTTTTCCATCAGCTTCATACTTTGTTTTTGCCTTGGTGTAGACGGCCATCATCCATTCTTCCGTCAACGCGTAATGTCGGTCTGCCTGATCGCGCGTCGCTTGGACGAGCTTGAGGGCGGAAATCTTCAAGCCAACCTGTTCAAAACGCTGAATGACCGTGCCGATCAACGAGCGCTGCACGCCATCCGGTTTAATGAGAACGAGTGATTGTTCAATCATATCTGAAATAAAAGGGTTAGGTTGGCGGAATTCTACCAAGCAAAGCGAAAAAAGGCAATCCGTCAAGAATTGATGGGAGGGGTTGCCAAATCTCACGGATTACGCTAGAATGCCTTTATCATTAATTTTTCAGAACTATGGGTCTTCCTGGACATCGCCGAACAAGCTCCGATAAACGCCGACGCGCCGCGCATTTTGCGCTCGTCAAACCGCCGATTGCTACAACAAAATCGGGCGTTCTTCATTTAGGACACCGTGCTGCCCCTGGCGCAACGGAATATAACGGTCACCCGATCCACGTGAAGGGAAAAGACCATAAAATTGAGAAATTGCTCAAAAAGTCGGGTGCAAAACACACGCACGACGACCACGCTGGTCACAATCACTAATCGCCTCTAAGGCCCAAACGCACCTTTGCCCCTTCCGGTATGTCAAATCGACACCTTGCCCGAGCCATTGTCCTTCAGTCGCTCTATGAGTGGGACTTTCACGATTGCGCGCAAGACCCGGATGGAATTGTCGACCGAAATTTGGAGGAATTTGCTCCAGAATTCGACGAAAAAGACTTCGCAAAGCACTTAGCGGACGGTATTCGTAGTAAAAAAGAACAGATTGACGCAACCATTTCGACCTTTGCGCCGGATTGGCCATTGCCAAAAATTACGCTCGTCGACCGAAACGTCCTACGGATCGGTACGTACGAGCTTATTTTTGATGCAAATATCCCATCAAAAGTCGCCATCAACGAAGCCATTGAACTCGCCAAAACCTTTGGCGGCGAGTCTAGCGGCAAATTCGTCAACGGCGTTTTAGGCGCTGTGTATCGCAACCAAATTGCCCAAGGCGTGGAAAAAGAAGCGGATAAACCAAAGGAAGATAAAAAAACCGCGGAAAAATCCCCCGAAGCCCCTGAATCCGAAAAAGCATAAGCTGGTATGATTGAGCACCCAACGATGTCCCTCGAAGCGCTCGAAGAGCGACTGGGGCACACCTTTAAAGATCGCGGACTCATCCTTTCCGCCCTCACCCATCGTTCGTACCTCAACGAACATGGAGATTTTCCATACACGCACAACGAACGCTTGGAATTTTTAGGCGATGCGGTCTTGGAATTGATTGTCACGGAACATCTCTATAAGAACTACGCCAATCCAGAGGGTGAACTCACCAACTGGCGCGCCGCACTCGTCAACGCCAAAACACTCGCCGGCATTGCCACGCAGCTCAACTTTGAAGAGTTTCTGTTGCTTTCCAAGGGCGAAGCTCGCGATGCGGGCACAAAGGCGCGCATGTACATTCTTGCGAATGCGATCGAAGCGATTATTGGTTCAATCTATTTGGATGGCGGAACCGTCGCCGCAGAAAAGTTCATCCATCATTTCATCCTGTCACATCTCGAAAATATTCTGCGCAACGAACTGTACGTTGACCCAAAGAGTAAATTCCAAGAGACCGCACAGGAGCTCCTCGGCATCACCCCAGCATACAAAGTCCTCGAAGAAAAAGGCCCAGATCACGCCAAGGAATTCACCGTCGGTGTCTTTCTCGAAAAAACCATGGTCGCCGTTGGCCGCGGATCATCCAAGCAGGAAGCACAAGTCGCCGCCGCACAAGAAGCCCTTGAGGCCAAAGGCTGGAACACCCCCATCGGCACAAAATAAAGCAATCAAAAAATCGCCATTTCAGGCGATTTTTTTAAAAACTAAAAAGTGCGGCTAAAGAATTCAAACTTTAATGAGATGGTCTCGTAAAAATCAAGATTTTCCGCTGGACACGGAATTCTGCGCGTTTGCGTACCGTTTCGCAAGAGGAGACGGCCATTTGCACGTTTTCTCAAACAGCTCATCTAACACATGATCTAGCGTTTGATATCTATCTGAGAGATCACAAAGTTCCTTAGTCGTTTGCAACCCTTTCTGCAAACCTGCTAAATATACATTCCCTCCTAGTCGTCGCAAAGCATCGAACAAAGGAACGTAATCGCTATCATTAACGAGAAAAATTAGCTCTGTTGCGCGCTCAGTTGCAGCCAACATGAGTGCATCACAAGCGAGAGACATATCCAAGCCTTTTTCTCCTCGCTTAAAACGATCTCGCCATTGCTCATCCAATTTCAAAAGCTGTTCAGGCGGAATTGAATCCGTGGGTTTACCGCACTCTCGAACTTCCCAATGGTTACGAGCTCCCAGCTCACTGGAGTCAGGAATTACCAAATGACTACTCAGTCTGGCGTCACCCTTCAAGAAATAAAAAGTCGTGCTAACATGCCCACCGGTATATCTGGCCCAATCGGCCCCCAGAGAATTGCTCAGCATGCCGATATTTAAACGACAGCCCTTATATTTATCATTTTGATGCCACAAATCATTGATTCGCATCAAAAGACACGAACCGTCGATGAAAAAATATGCGCGCTGATTCATGCGGAGATCGTAAACCTCAAACAAAACAAGGTCAAAAAAACATCAACAAAAAAATCGCCATTCCTGGCGATTTTTTCATGGTGCACCCCAAGGGAGTCGAACCCCTGACCTCGTGGTTCGAAGCCACGCGCTCTATCCAGCTGAGCTAGGGGTGCACGGTCTTTTGTTGTGTGCGGACAATACAGCGAAAAACCCGCGGAGTCAACCGCTACGGCGTTCGCACTACGCCCTTCCCCTTTGCCGCATCATCATTCTCCAAATCCGTGGTTAACGCTGGTCGGCTCTTTAAAATCTGCTCACCAAGATCCGCATCCGTTGCCACAAAATGCGTATCCCCCAACAAATCCCCAAATCGATTCGCATCAGATTCTGTCGGCGAAAAATCTACTTGAAACTGTGCGATGACCTCTGGGACATCCGATGGAAGTCGATTGAGCGTCCAGGTAACAGTTCGCGTCGCCTCATCATATTGCAATGTACCAGCCGTAGCTGCAGATTTTGCCGGCCACGACACATGAGCCGGAAGCGTCGCGGTCAATGAAAGGTTTGTGAGTTCATGAACACTCTTCGTCAAATCCCACAACACGCGATAGCTCGTCGTTTGTCCGGTCGTTGGCGGCAATGGACCCGATCCATACGGCGCGCCTTCTTCCGAAAAATACCGTGCCTCCGCTGTAATCCCAACATCCGATCGAAAATGATAGACGAGTGGCACGCTGCGAATCGTGCGATTAATCTTTGTTTTCCCAACGGACGCCATCGTTCCTTCGACGATCGCTTGGAATCCAATCACGGATGGCGTCGCCGAAGCGGCACCAATCACCGGCAATGTTAAATCAATAGTTCCATCTTGCTGTGGCGACAATTCACCCAATATTCCCATCGCTGTCTTGTCCCATGTCATCGTTGATCCCATGCGCGTTCCCGATGTCGTATCCTCAAATCCAGACCACGCGATCACAGATGACGACGCTTCCGAGAGCGGAGCCGTGCCACTCGCCATGATCGGATCAATATGAAACTTTAATGAAACATCATTGATGGATTCTGCCGCCGTGTTTTCAAACCCAATACTAAAGTGCATCGCGTCGCCATATCCAACGACCCCACCTTGATCAGAACCGTTTGCAACTAATTTCAACGTTAAATCCCCGCTTAACACCGTAGATGTCGCATCCGCTTGTTGCTCCGTAAAAAATGATCCATCTGGAGCAATTTTTCCCGTCTGTGCTTGAAGCGAAACATCGCCAGCATGACCAGAGGAGAAAATCCCACTCACCCCAACCGTGGTACTCGCACCCGCAGCCAAATCCCCAATTGGAAAACGAACCACATCTCCATCGAGTGCAGCCGTCCCCGTTGTCGCATCACGAACAAAACCCTGCGGAATCGTCAGTCGCGCCTCGAGTCCTTTCATCGCCGCAAGACCACTATTCAAGAGATGATACGAAAAACGAACTGCATCCCCAGGCATGATTTTTTCCGGGGCTTCCACACTCCCCTGTAACACCGTATCCGAATAGGTAATCGTCTTTGTTTCCAGCGCTTCAAAGTCACTATTAAAGGACGCCGGACGATAGGATCCAACGGCTTGGATCGCGGTCTTGGTTCCAATACCACCCGTAAACATCCCCTTGATGGTGTACGTCCCATTTCCGCCGAACGGGATCGTTCCAATATCCCAACTCAGCGCCGATGGATCGGTTGGCTGTGGATCAACAGACGTCTGAACAAAATCCGGCGGAAAGGTCACCCGAATCTGCGCCGTCGCAATCGGTTCTTTTGTCGTATTCTTCCAGCTCACCAAATACGTTTCTTCTTCACCGATCTTTGCCTGATCCGGACCATCGATCACAATCTGCAATCCATTTCCGCTAAAACCTTTAAACGGATGAAACACCAAAAAACCAACCCAGGCCGCAACAATCAATAACACAACAAAAATCGCAATCCCAAGCAGGACAGCAATCCAATACGGCGAGCGTCGACGCTCGAGCACCGTGAGATCCGGAACTTTTCCATGCTCATCTTGAAAAATCGCCTCAAGGCTTTCCGCAACATCTTCCGGGACATTCGACGAAATCTTCCCCTCTTCAGGGGCTTCATCCATGATCTGTTCGCGCGACGATTCGTCAGCGTGTTTGAGCGGCTTCTTTTTGAGCATTCGATGTCAGTAAAAACGCAACAGCCGTATCACGATCCCACGTCCCTCGATACGTTAACGATGATTCATGAGAGACTAATCCATCCGGATGTTTCCAACTCACCGTCCATGTCGATGGAACATCAATCGTTGTCTCAATCGTTCGATCAGATTTCCCAGATTGGCTCGTCAGCAATAAATCATACGCACCCACCGACGAACTCTTTGCCGCAGAATTGCTCGACCCCTGGTCATCCAAAGAGGACAGCATGTCGGAAATAGTCATTGGCAAGCGGTAGGAAAACGTCACCGTTTGTATTTGACCCGGATCAAGCTGCATCCAGCCACCAAAAGACGTGCGGCCATCTTCCTGCGCAACCGTCACGTCTTGAAACATCTGTTGCGATGTCGCCTCAATCGCACCGATCTGCGTATCCGTTGTGCTATTTGGATCCGGAATCTGGAAAAACGTTGAGCTCGGCGCTTCAAACCCTGAGGCGCTCACCAGCGTGGAACCAACCGGGACAAACGCCCGCAAATACGCCACATTACGAACACCGCTAAACATCGTTCCCTTCACGCCGTTATGTGTTCGCGTTAACGAAACCGTTTCCGTCACACTGCCGTCATCATGAATCTGCACGTGCTGTGTTGTTTTTTCCGTAATCACGCCATCTGTTTTTTGTCCGGCAATATTCGACTCAACCAGCGCAAGCGCATCACCAGATGTTGGCTTTAATCGTCCATTCCACCCATTGCGTTCGGCGAATAGTTCCTCATCCGGATTGGTGAGCGCAAGTTGAATATCTTTTGTTTCGAGCGCATCCGACGCCATGCTCGCGACCTTCAACCAATCATCTTTCGAAAAAGACTTCATGCGCGCCATCACCTCGGTCGCCAAATCTCCAACAAACTTCTTAGGTGTATTCGCCTGTTTGTCGTATTCCACCTCAACGGCTTTTTGCGTTTCAAGTAAGAAATTTGAGGAATCGATCGTTTTGTTATACGCCGGCATTGCGATCGGTCCCGTAATATCAAGTAATTTTTGAACAAACGTCGCATTAATTGTGATCACGCCATCAACCGTTGATTGTCCAGATTGATCCCAAAACCAGCGCATCTTTGCCGCGGCGGTAGGAAAATCCGGTGACCAATTGGAATCCTGAAACTCCCAACGACTCGCAACAAGTTCCAACGGCTTTGGCGGCAAGACACGCGCAAGCAACATGCCCTTTAAATCATACGTGCCACCAGATGGAACACGGACATCCGTTACCGCACCGTGATCAACCGTGACTTCGGCAAACGACCCCATGAATCCACCCGTCGGACGAAGTTCCGTTGGATTTTGAAAAATAACAAGATACTTTCGCAAATGTTCTTTTCCAGACAACTGCGACAGCACACCGGCGAGTGCGGAAAATTCACGTACCGCCTGTGTCGAATCATCTAACGCGCTCAACAATTTTTTGACGTTTGCCTGCTGTTCCACTGGGACATCCGATGGATTCACCGATGCCGCGGCGTGACTCGCGTCCGAGAGGAGCGTCAACGAACTATTCGCATACGCTTCCAACACATCCAAGCGCTCATCCAATCGACGACCCGGATCAGAGAAAATCTTATCAAAACCCAAAGCAAGCAAACGTGCCGCTTCGCTCGACTTATCCCCAACTTCAGCCAACGCACGGGCACTGCGAACCTTTGTCGGCAAAACACTCGCCATCCCAAGCGCAAGATGATTCGCACTCCCAAGCAATGCATCAATTGATCGAAACTGCGTTGACGCCTGCCGAAGCGCATCTGCCGACGCTGGCAACGAAGACGCGCCAGCTGCCGCACCTAATGACGAAACCGCGCTCGTCCCAGCCTGCGTCACAATATCCTTTTGCGTTAACGCAAATCGATACAACGAAACCGCATTTGCCGGAAGCGTCACAATGAGGGCAAGTGAGGCAAACGCCCCAAGCGCACGAGCAAAAGAAAAACGCGGAACCTCGGTAACTTCCAACGCGATCTCCACATCACGAACAGCCTCTTGCTCAACACGCTCAACCTTTTGGAACATCGAGGCAACAAACTGCCAGGTACTTTGAAACGCAGACTTCCATCTCGCCGGACGGCCGTACACCGCCGCATATGCCGCATCAAAATCATCTGCCGTAAACTGGTGTGACGTAAACCACGGATCCGCATCCGCCGTTAAATCCGTACTCACCGTGGCATACGACTCCACCGGTCGCGCCTCAAGATGCGCCATCACATTACCCGATGGCACATGCGCCTTTTTTTCATGCAACTCCTTTGGCTGCAGTAAAATATTTTGTAGGGAAACGACAAATTGGCTCCGGACGTGTTCGCCGTGCTGAATCCGAATTTCTTGTGGAATACCTTTTCCCTTTCCCACAACAGCATTAACCGTTTCACGATCTAAAATCGCAATCGAATCCTGCGCAACCGGTGCGGACGCAGGAACAAAATCTGGAAGTTCTTTTTTGAGATATTTTTTTCCAACCTTTCGTGCCATCCGAACCCCCTGCGCGGTATTCAAAATCTTGCCGTCTTGCTCAACGACTTGCAGGAGTTGCTCTTCCAATGTCTTGACCGGTTTGGATGCCATGACGTCGCTGTTGCACGACGCGCGCATACGCTTCAAGCGTCCTCCGCGCTGCCGTTTTCCAATCGTGCCGTTGAGATAAAGTTTGCGCAGATGACGCAGCATATTGCTGCGCTCCAATCGGATCATCCACCACCCGCGAAACTGCATCAATCATACCACCTGAATCGCCTGCGCGGAAGAAGATCACCCCATCCTCACCCAACACATCTTTCAACGGACCCGCATCCGACGAAACAACCGGACATCCATACGCCAACGCTTCGAGCGGCGGCAATCCAAAACCTTCAAAATGTGTTGGATAAACAAACGCCGTCGCACCTCGATACAACGAAACAAGTTGCTCATCCGAAACGCGTCCCAAAAAAGAAACACGCGACATTTTCTCCGTAAAAACACGCTGCTGCACGCGTTTCATAAAGACATCCATCTCTCCCGCAATCACAAAAGACAGATCTGGATATTTTTTCTCAAGAACCTTCCACGCATCCAACGCATCGGCAAGACCTTTATGCGGATACGCCGAACCAACATACAACAGAAACGGCTTTTCATTCTTCCGAAGCCGAGAATCCAACGCGAGATCAGGCATCCCCTCACCCGTAACCGTCGTTTTTGATGCAGCCTGGGGATAAAATGTCGCAAGATCATCTGCCACAAATTGTGTCGGAACAAGAATTTCTTTTGCGGCAGCAACGGAATGATTCAACGACCATCGAAAACCGATCCGTTTTAACCATCGCGTCATGACATTTCGCGTTGATGCTTTTGCGCTCGAAGGTTCATGCCGCAACAACAGATCATGAATCGTGACCACAAGCGAGCCACTGAACATCAACGGAACATTCCAATGCGGGATGTGGACAACGTCAGCATTGATCGATGCAAAAATCTTCGGCATCTGTACCTGCTCAGCAATGCCATACCACGGAATATCCGCAACAACATGTTTCACATTTGGCCCACTCACTGCACAACGTTCATTTCGTGTGATCAACGTAAATTCATCTGCCGAAGAAATCTCAACCATCGCTCGAATCAACTCTTCGAGATATCGTCCGATTCCTCGCGTATTTTCCGGGCCCATCATGCGGGCATCAATCGCAATTCTCATGACCTTCAACGTACGTGTTTTTGATGCTTTTTGCAAATAAAAAAGAGCGCATCCGGACGGCCGAGCGGATAGGCTCTTGCCGCGCGAATGCGCGAGATGCGTTCAGTGGAGCGGTGCGCCCTGATGGGTCGCGTCGTTCTTCACCGTTCGCGTGATGATCGTGAGCGGGACTTCCCGTCCGTTGATTGTGACGGCGAAGAAGGAGCAATCCTCGTGACCGTTCTTCATGCGAAAGCGCCGATCGTGGTGCACCGTGCTCTCGACCATCGTCTTGCCATCGAAGGCGATGTAGCCGATGCGGTACCCCTGCTCGGCATCTTCCGCCGAGACCTCGAAGACCGTGACGACCTTCCATCCCACGAGCACGAGCCAGAGGTGGTTCCACCAGCGCGTCGGAGAGACCGTCTTGTCGCCCTCGACACGCACACCCGTCACCTTGCCCAGATATTCGGTCCACATCATGCGTCCTCCCGGTGAAAAAACCTCACGTCACAAAAAGATCAACTGACGATAGAAAATACCACAAAATGCGCTCTTCGTCAATGATTCCATAAGAAAAAAACAAAAAAACACCCCTGTGGAAAACAGAGGTGTTTTTGGAGCGGGTAGCGGGAATCGAACCCGCCTCTCAACCTTGGAAGGGTCGCATAATAAC
>CAITMG010000003.1 GCA_903893445.1 Candidatus Uhrbacteria bacterium
ATCGGCACGGCCGTTCCATCAAACGTAAAACCATCGATCACGATAGGATCTGTTGTGCTGATACGAATCGCGCGATGTCCACCGGCGGTGAGAATTGTTTCCGCTGTGCGTGTTCCCGCATTTGGATTAATTCCGGCATTTGCGCCGTTGAGCGTGATCCCGTGGGGGATATCGAGGATTTCATTGTTGGTTCCTGCGAGGACCGTGATGACATCGCCTTGGCTTGATGCGTTGATCGCCGCTTGGATGGTTGTGCAGTTTGGGTTGATCGTTGTGCACGTTCCGCTTCCATTTCCTGGGACGAGCCAAATTGTTGGGATGCGTTCCGTCACCGTATTGGTGATGACGCATGTTTTGTCATCGCCAAATGCCAGCGTGATGTGCCCTGTGGCATCGCAGTCGCCTGTGGTTACTTGTGTATAGATGTAGCCTGGGTTCGCTTCTTCGTTGATGACGTATGTGCCTGGAGCGAGTGCGTAGGATGTTCCCAGGTCTGCGCCGGCCGCTGGACTGCCTGTGACATCTATTCCCGATGTTTTGACGTGAAGGGTAAATGATGGTGAAGCTGCGGTGTTGGCATTTGTATTGATGACGCGTTTGATGACGTGAAGGATTGCGGGTGACGTGGAAATGACTACCGGTGAAGCAATGTAGTTGACGGCGCCTTGGGTGATCGTGTTGTTAAAGGCGAGTGCTCTGCCGGTGAGCGCGGTCGCGGCTCCAAAGGTGATGGCGGCATTTGTCAGAATGTTTCCGTAGAGCGACGCGCCTGCGCCAATCACGGTTGCTCCGGTCGGTGTCCAAAATACGTCATTGACCGTTGCGCCATTTGTTAATCCAACGCTCGCAACAGCGGCCATGTTAAAAGCCCCAACGGATCGAAAAATGTATGTTCCTTTTCCGTTGAGCGTAATTGATGTTGTGACGGCCATTGCACCGACGGCGCAATAGACGCCTGGAGTGAAGATCCCCATGGGACCATGTGTCGCATCAGCACCAAGCTCGACGGCTCCACCCCATGTGAATGTGCATGGTTGGGCGTTGAGAGCGGTCAGTGCTGCAGCCTGATCTGCTCCAGCGGCGGTATATGGAGCGACAGATCCATAATGCGTGTGCGTTCCGACTGGTGCGAGGGCAGGCGCGGTTGCAAAGCCGATATCTCCGATGACGGTTGTTCCCGGTGTGGTGTTTGTATAGGTATTTGCGAGAACAGCGTATGACCCTGCTGCACCGAGTGATGGTGACGTCGCAGCTTGCGCGATGGGCGCGGAAAAAAAGAATAGCAAAACAGCCGGAATTACGCTTAACCGGCAAAACAACGTCACGCGCATAGATTGTCGATCTCTCACGTCAGGAGAGATGTGGCCTAAAGAATCAATTTCATGGAGACTATACCACGAAACAATCAATGATCCTTTTTTTCTAGGATGATTTTTTTCGTCGGTTGACTCGCCATCGAATGGTGATGACGAGGAGGATGATCAAGATGATAGCGGTGATGACTTCGCTCATCACATTTTCGATGGCGGTCCAGTTTTCCCCGAAAAAATATCCGAGCGCACAAATGAGTGCCGTATCTGCGATTTCGCCAATAATCACCGAGATCGTAAACGTACGGTGATGCATCTTTGCGAGTCCGGATAGGTAGCTCACGATTGGTGTGATACTTGAGCCGAAACGGCTAAAGATGACCGTTGAATAGGGATGTGAGACGAGTTTTTGCTCAAACAGATGCATGGTTTGCGATGCGAGCACTTTTTTGAGCCCAACCTTGAGAAAAACTTTTTCTCCGTAACGTCGTGCGAGCCAATAGGCGGCAAGGTCTCCGGCGATATTCGCGAAAAGCGCCACAAAATACACCACAACAAAATTAAAATATCCCTCTGTCGCAAAAAATGCGGAGGCGATGAGGATCGCGCTGCTTGGGAGGGGGAATGAGAGTGCCGCTAGAAAGCTAATCACGAAAATCGCTGCATATTTATACAGCAAGACAAACGTGAGGAGGCTCTGCAAGATCATTCCCATACCCTACGGTGCTGTTGAGGTGGTGTAACTGCGGATGGCTGTTTCAATCGAGGTGATGACTGTTGTGGCTGAGAGATGTCTTTCGGTTGCGAGTTTTTTGATCGAAAGATTTGGATACTGTGCATCGGTAATGTGAAGCGTTTTTTGCAAGTAGGCGCTTGGCAATCCAAATGTTTTATTGAGGTAATCAAACGTCATCCACGCTTGTGTATTTTGAACCGTTTGGGGAGATCGTGGTGGGAGGGCTTGTCGCGGCGTTCGAAGAAAAGAGAAAAAATCTCTGGCGTGACGATGCGGTGTGAGCGCGTTCATTCGACGGACAGAGGCGATGTCGGTCACAAAGAGACCGATCACAATACCAAGGAGCGCACAAATGCCAAGTATGGCAATGGTTTGCCGTTTTGTGAGCGGAGTCTTTTTTTGGGGAGAAGGATTTGCGGACTCGGTGGTCATACGGATTACGGATTCTTCATTGCGTCAAAGATCGTCTCGCTGAGTTGGCTGATATTGTCTTCCAGCTGATTTTTATCCGTTCCTCGGGTCATGATGCAAAGGAAGTACGGATGTTGCGGTACATAAACGATACCACAATCATGCAGTTCGTAGCTGTTTGTGCCATTGATCTGAACCGCAGCTTCACCAAATTTATGCGCAATCGGAATGTCTTTTGGGATATTTTTACTCAGACCGCTTTGAAAATCGGATTGGCTGAGCAGGTTGAGCGCAAATTCCGACTCCGTTGGGCTCAGATATGTTGCGTTATAGAGGAGACGAAAAAAGAATGAGTAATTTTTTGGCGAGATGACAAAATTTGTTCCCACTTCTGGTGGATTGATGCCAATGGTTTGAAATAGTTCGACGAGCGTCTTTGGATCAATGTGATTAAAGAGCGATTTGAGCGAAACATTGTCGGAATAGACGATCATGAACTTGAGCAGATCGCTAATGGCATAGCTTTCTCCCAGTTTTGCACCTTGAGTAGGAGGAATGTCTTGTGGTGAGGTATCGAGATCGTCCTGCGTGATGGTGAATTTCGTGGAAAGGAAATTTGGATTTGTCTCGGTCTGTTTAAGATAGGTCAACATCACGGGGACTTTCATGAGGCTCGCTGGGGTGAATGTTTCGTCTTCATTGACTCCGGTCCACCGTCCGCTATTGAGATCGCGAACATAGACGGACACAAGATGTTGTTGTCCGTCTTGGTTGAGGACGCTGACTTTTTGGTTGATCGTTTGTTCGAGCGGCTTAAATTCGTCAAGCTCTTTTTGATCTGTGACTTCAAAACCGAGCAATGGATTTGTAAAATGGAACGCGTTGTCTGCTGGATGGATCGCGATGACATCGAGCGGGGCTGTATCTGGGGTTTGGTGGGTGAGCAGATAGAGGATCCAACCCAGAATCATGCCAATTCCAAGCAAAAGAACGGCTAGATATGGCCGAGGTTTTTGGTGAGATGCCGTTTTTGACATACGTAGGTATCCCTACACTACGAGAATGTCGGCAATTTTGGTTTATTCCAGGACAAACGCGCCGTTTTCGTACATGGGCTTGTCGTTGACGAGGATGCGCGTGACATCGACAAAGACATCAACGTGATAGCGACCGTCCTTGCGCTTGAGGCCTGGTTTTGGATACATGGCGTGTTTTGCGCCAAGGGAAAGATGTAATCCGAGCTGTCGTTCAAATGCCGTGATATCGTTGACGATGCGGTACTTGCTCATGGCGGGATTCAGGCTCAGGCCAAACTCGCGGACGTAGACGGGTTCGTCTGCGCGGATCAGTTCGAGGATGCGTTGAAATTCCTCGGGAGCATCTGGGGCGCGAAGGATACCGTCTTCAATAATGGCGGTGAATGGCGGCACAATGCGAATCATGTGATCTTCGCCAGCATAGGAAAAGATTTTGACCTCACCGTTGACCGTTTTGAGGTTTTTCGCCTCGGAGAAGACTTCACCAATCGGAAACGTTCCGCCAACATTTTTCATTCCCGTATAATCGCCAATATTCATCTTGGCGTCTTCCATAGGTCCCTCAAAAATGAGTTTTGTTCCATCGCACTCGACGACGGTTTGTTGCGATTGGTCTAAGATCGTCTTGAGCGCGTGACCAAGCGGGCGATAATACGTTGGATCGTAGGCGAGGGAATCGATATACGTTTCAAATTGCTCCTCGGACATGCGCGCGAGGTGGATGTGCTCGATCGTCTTTAATTCGCGCTGAAAGAGCTCGATGCGGATGCGAAATTCGTTTAAGCGAAAATTGGCCGATTGCACGAGAATGACGGCATCCTTTGGCTTGAGGCTTTTGATGGTCGTGAGGATCTCGTCGGCGGTGACCGTGTCGAAATCAATAAATTGTCCCGTTGGAAGGGCGTGTCGGTAGGCGTCCGTCAGGATCCGGGTCAGGGGAGCTTGTTGGTCGTAAATCACAACGACCTGTTCGGTCGGATGGACCTGAAGAGCTTCCCGAAGGATGTCCGAGACGTTTTTCGCCGCCTTTTCAATGAGGTTTGTCATGTTATGCAGAGTTTTACAGAGAGGAAGAGATGCGTCAAAGCAGGGGGAGGGGAGCAAAGATGGCCGTCTTGACAGATACTTGATTAATCAAGTATTATTCAAGCATATGGCAAGCATTTCTCCTGCACTCGAATTCTTCATTCATTTAGCAAAAGCAAAGACCGTTGTTTCCCGACGGTTTGATAACCGATTAAGTTTTAACGGTTTGGGTTTTAGTGATTTTGTGATTTTGTATCATCTGAGCCAAGCTCCGGGGGAAAAGATGCGCCGCGTCGATTTAGCGGAACGGATTGGTTTAACAGCGTCTGGTGTGACGCGTATGCTCTTACCAATGGAAAAAATCGGACTCGTGAAACGCGAGACGAGCGATCGCGATGCGCGTGTTGCCTATGTGACCCTTGCACCAGGTGGAAAGCGATTGCTTTCTGAGGGCATGGAATCTGCCGAAGTCCTTTCACAAGATCTTCTTCCTCTTCTACAAATGAAAAAAATGAAAGAGTTTAACGAAGTTTTGACGCAACTTGGCTCATTGACGATCTATTGACGATCTTCCCCGGAGTTTATCTGCCCGTGTTACCATAGACATCTATGGAAACATCACCGAAACTTCGGGTTAAGGTTATCGTTGGAAGCACACGTGAAGGACGATTTAGCGAAAAGCCCGCAAAATGGATTGCAGATTTTGCCCAAAAGCAATCTGGCCTTGAGGTAGAAGCAATGGATCTGCGCGATTTTCCAATGCCATTCTATGATTCAGCAAAAACCGCTTCCCAAATGGGTGGTGTGTATCCGCACGAATCTGTTGCTGCTTTCGCGAAAAAGATTGGTGAGGGTGATGCGTTTATTTTTGTGTCGCCTGAGTATAATCATGGGATTCCGGCGGTGCTTAAAAATGCATTAGATTGGGTGTATGCCGAATGGAATCAAAAACCAATGGGCGTTGTGAGCTGGGGTGGCGTTGGCGGTGCTCGGAGTGTTGAGCATTTGCGTCTCGTTTCGATCGAATTGCAGATGATGCCGATTCGCA
>CAITMG010000004.1 GCA_903893445.1 Candidatus Uhrbacteria bacterium
CACACGGCTCCACAAGATGGCGCTATTGATCTCACCACAGACGATGACGGATCTATTGATTACGCTGACTACACCGCGGTTCCAACCGGCTATAACGTCGAACGTGCGGGCGCAGAAATTCCGGCAAAAACACTCGCACTTACCTTTGACGACGGACCAGATGAAACATGGACGCCGCAAATCTTAAGCATTCTCGAAAAAGAAAAGGTTCCAGCCGCGTTTTTTGTCGTTGGTGATCAAGCACAGCGTTTTCCAGATCTGTTGCAACGGATGGCAAAGGACAACTTTCTTGTTGGCGACCACACATATCTTCATCCAAACCTCGAACTCGTTTCAACGGAACGAACGCGAATTGAGGTCAATGCCACCCAACGCATCATCGAATCCGCGTATGGTCGAAAAACCACGCTCTTTCGAGCGCCATACGACACGGATTCGTCCCCAAGCACGGCCGAGCAGTTACGACCATTGCAAGAAGTTTCTTCCATGGGCTACACGATCGCTGGTGCAAATATTGATGCAAGTGATTGGGAAAAGCCTGGCGTTGATCAAATCGTCACCTCAACCGTGAGACAAGCACAGGATCCGGAGAATCACATCATCGTTATGCATGATGCTGGCGGAGATCGATCGCAAACCGTTGCCGCACTCCCACGCATCATCAGCGAACTTCGCGCGCAAGGATTTACCTTCGTCAGTCTGGATCAGGCCTCTGGCATTCCCCGAGACACGCTCATGCCAAAACTCGATCAGCGCGAATGGTTATTTGTTGAAGCCGCAAATATCTGGTCGTTTATCCATATTTGGGGTTGGACCATGATCGTGTGGCTGTTTTATCTCACAACAGGCATCAGCATCTTGCGCATCGTCTTTTTAGGCGCTCTTGTGCTCAAATCGGAACGCAAACGCCGCAAGACCGTCCTCGCACCACTCACACAGCTCGTTACCGTCATCATTCCGGCATATAACGAGGAAAAAGTTGTCGCAAAAACTGTCGAAGGCGTTTTGCGCAGTTCCTACACCAATATTGAAATCCTCGTTGTTGATGATGGCAGTACCGATACAACAAGCGCAGTCGTCAATGGTCTCATCGTGCAGCATCCAAATGTTCGACTGATCACCAAACCAAATGGCGGAAAATCTTCCGCACTCAACCTTGGTTTTGCGGAAGCGCGTGGTGAAATCATCGTCACCATCGACGGAGACACGATCGTCTTTCCAGATACGGTCTCCAATCTTGTCGCACCTCTTGCGGATGCGTCTGTTGATGCCGTGTGTGGCAATGTAGAGGTCGGAAACATTCACAATCCCCTCACCGCGTTCCAGGCACTCGAATACATCACGACACAAAACTTTGATCGCCGTGCGTTTGATGAGTTGAATTGCATTTCCGTTGTCCCAGGCGCAACCGGCGCATGGCGCCGTAAGCGTGTTATTGATATTGGCGGTTACGCCGATGATACACTCACGGAAGACGCGGATATTACACTTCGATTATTGCGATCTGGCGGAAAAATCGTGTACGCGCCAGAGGCACGCTCCCAAACCGAAGCACCGGAAACAACCTCCGCTCTTGCGAAGCAACGTTTTCGATGGAGTTACGGCACATTCCAATGCCTCGCAAAACACAAAGATGCGTTTTTTCACGGCCCATTGGGATGGGTGGCTTTGCCAAATATGTTCCTGTTTCAAATTCTGTTTCCGTTGTTATCGCCAATTGGTGATGCGGTCTTCATCTTGTCGATCTTCCGCGGTGATTTTGGCGCGATTCTCTCCGGCTATCTCGTCTTCTTGTTTATGGACGTCTGCGGATCGCTCCTTGCATTTACTTTGGAACGCAAACCAAAAAAGCTCATGTGGCTGATCTTGATTCAGCGCTTCTATTATCGCCAATTCATGTACATCATCACGTTCCGTTCGATTCTCGCGATTCTTCGCGGTCGACGACATGGGTGGAATAAACTCAAACGTACCGGATCCGTGACATCAACCGGATAACATCACCGTTTTGCGAGATACGCG
>CAITMG010000005.1 GCA_903893445.1 Candidatus Uhrbacteria bacterium
ACGTCTGCGGATCGCTCCTTGCATTTACTTTGGAACGCAAACCAAAAAAGCTCATGTGGTTGATCTTGATTCAACGCTTCTATTATCGCCAATTCATGTACATCATCACGTTCCGTTCGATTCTCGCAATTCTTCGCGGTCGACGACATGGCTGGAATAAACTCAAGCGTACAGGATCCGTGACATCAACCGGATAACATCACCGTTTTGCGAGATACGCGACGCGTATCTCCTTTGGGAATCGTTCAATCGCATATCTGAGCGTTGTCCGCGGCATCTTGGCGTAATGCGTATCTAAAAATTGTGGCAACGTTTTTTCCGAACAGCGTTTTCCCACTTCGCGCAACATCCAACCACACGCTTTGTGCATCAAATCATGCGTGTCAGATAAAAGCATCTCAGCAATCACTAATGCTTCATCCGCACGTCCTTGTTGAATCCCAAAAAATGTCGACAGGATCGCGACGCGACGCGTCCACAAATGATGCGATATCGCCATCTTCTTCATCACCTCCAATCGATGCGGATCGTGTTCCAAAAATGCCCCAACGATCCGCGGAGCCGAAAGATCAACCAAATCCCAATTATTCACCTGCGCAAGATGACGCAGGTACAGTTTGTAAATGCGCTTTTTCGTCACATTATCTCCCCGTTCAAATCGACGAACCAGGATCAACACGGCCAACACACGTTCTTCGTGATATGGCGAATCAAGAAACTGGATAACCTCTTTTTCCGTCAACGCATCTGACACGCGCACCATCTTTCGCGTCTGCGGAACCATGATGCCCAAAAAACGATCTCCCTCCCCATATTGACCTGGACCTGTTTTAAAAAATCGCTGCAAAACATCCGCCTGAGCTGGTCGTGCAAGCGATCGAAACTGCCGCTGAAAATCGGAAAAGGTCATATTTTTAACGCTTAACGGGCACAACAAATGTCGCGATAATCGGCAAATGATCGGAAATACGCAACGTATCCGCCTGTCGCACGCGATGTTCGACAACGGAAAACGAGGAAGCGTAAAAGAGATAATCGAGCGTCCGATCTGGGGCGCGAACCATCGGGTTGTTGGAAAAAAACGTCATCCATCTTTCCCGATTCACGCCATCACACTCTTCGACCGACGGAATCATCGCAAAACGACTCGACAACGCCGATAACTCAATCTGCGGCGAATAATACGCCTGCAACGCCGGAGGCAATGCGTCATACGCCTTTTTTGAGGGCAATAAATTAAAATCACCGCTCAACAACCAATGCGTACTGTTTTCGTTTAGTGTATTCAATCGACGCACAAGGTACGCAACCTGTTGCGT
This sequence comes from Candidatus Uhrbacteria bacterium, assembly GCA_903893445.1. Taxonomy (GTDB): domain Bacteria; phylum Patescibacteriota; class Patescibacteriia; order 2-12-FULL-60-25; family 2-12-FULL-60-25; genus CAITMG01. The sequence goes on from CAITMG010000005.1 coordinate 1,320, forward strand.
CATCGTATCGCTTCCTTGCGCAAATGCATCAAGATGCGTATTCAGCACAACGACGGGCTCATCGCTTTCGACAGGAAAAACACACTGCATGACCGCACGACGAAACGTATAGAGATACGTGATCGGATCTGGATGCGGAACCGGCAACTGATATCGTGTCGCTTTTGAAATTTCGTATTTGGAAAACGTTGCCAGCTTCATCCCAACCGCGCCCATGATCTTTGGATGCGGAATAAACGGCGATTTCCAATACCACACAGACGCCACATGCGTATACGTTTCCGGTAATGCCTCAAAAATACGAGTCAGTTGATCATCATGATCCGTATTTTTCGCACCAACATTCACTTCTTGCAGCTGAAGAACATCTGGATTTTCTTCGCGGATCACACGCATCACCTCTTCAAAGGTTAAATCGATCTGCGTCCGTGCGGGGCGGAGATCTGGTCCAGAACCATTCAAAATGTCGTAATAAAAAACATACGTCTTCCCAGCAAGATACTGAATATTCCAGCTCATGACTTTAAACTCCTGCCCCTTTTTCAAACGTTTTGCGATTCCGCGATGCCGAATCTGCGCCGGCTCCATTGGGGCGGGATGAAATGTCGTCAGCCACACAAACACAACAATGGCCGCAAGAATGACAAACGCCACATCAAGGAAAAACATATATTCCTATCGTACAAAGCTATTCGGTAAAACAAAAGAGTGATAATCTTTGTCCTGAAATATGGCCACAAAAAAAATATCCACAGAGCTCTCTCACCGAACATCAGCACTATTTCAAAAACAATCGCTCATGGTCGTTTCATCCGCATTTGAAAAAGACGATCTTCATACCTCTACCTCATTATTTGCTACAGATGAAAAATTCAATATCTGTCTCGCAATGCACACGGACACGCTCCGCGCACAACAATTCCGCAAAAATCCCAACGCCAGCGGGGTCATGTGGGAAGTTGGCGACCTGTACATCCAATGGCGCGGCACGGTAAAAGAGCTCCACAATCCCAAACAGATCGACGCATGGCTCGATAAGCTCGCCCTCAAAGCCGTCAAACTCGAAAATTTTTGGCCACCGATCTTCCAATTTCGCGGCCAAGAATACGCCATATTCGTCATCAAACCGACCTGGATGCGCGCCATGGACATTAGTCAATTTACGATTCACGCGCTTGAACCACGAACCGAAACACTGATTGGAAAATCGTATGAAAAAAAGAGTCCTACTCATTGAAGACGACACGTTTCTCCTCAAAGTCTTTGCCGCCCATTTACAAAACGCAGGAATCGAAACGACAACCGTCGTTGACGGAGGAAAAGCGCTTGCGGCCGTCACTCGGTCAAAGCCGAATCTCATCCTTCTCGATATCGGCCTGCCTAACAAAAACGGTTTTCAAATTCTTGAAGCACTCAAAAAGAAGAAAACAACCAAGGATATTCCCGTTTTTCTCATTACAAAACTCGGCGGCGAAGCAGACCGCGCATACGGATTATCGCTTGGTGCAGAAAAATATTACTACAAAGTTGACGCATCCTTTTTAGAAATCGTTAAAGAAGTCGCCAAACGCATCATGGTATGAGCAAAAAAGTTCTCCTCATTGAAGACGACCCATTTCTCTTTCGTGTTTTTGCCGCGCATTTGGAAAAAGAAGGCATTCAAACAACAACCATTACAGACGGCGGAAAAGCGCTTTCTACAGCAAAACGATACAAGCCAAACCTTATCCTCCTGGATGTCGGACTCCCAAATAAGGATGGCTTTGAGATTTTAACAGACCTCAAAGCTCACGAAACGACAAAATCCATCCCCGTTTTCCTTGTCACAAAGCATGGAAGTTCAACAGATCATGAACGTGGCGTCCAACTGGGTGCAGAAAAATATTTTTACAAATTCGAATCGTCATTTCTCACGATTGTCAAAGAAATCGAAAAACGGATCGCCTAACGGGTTCCGGTAATCGTCGCGCTCAACTCCGCGGAACACGCATACATCGTCACACGGCCATTTGCCGATTGTTTCACCGCATAATACGTCTGCGGTGTGCTTCCGGTTTGTGGATCAACCGGTATTTTACCGATATACGTCGGAACCAACCCACTCATATCAAGACAGGCGTCGGAACTCCCCTCACTGGATTTTTGAAATTGAAATTCAAATAATTCAAAGTTAAAACCCGTATTTGCCGCGGCCGCAAAAAACCGAATGCGCGCCTGCGTCACGGTTGTTTGTGGAAAACTCACTTCAACCCAAGACTGATCCGCGAATCCACCGGAAAAAACATTCTGCCAAACCCCATTCACCAACAAATCTACTTCCGCCTGACTCACCTCGGTTAATCCTCTCGCATAAAATCGAACCTTGTTGATCGCAATCGCGCTGTGCGTCAGATACAAATACGAACTCCACTGCGTCGCATTAATCGCATGATAACTTGATGCGTACGTTACGGTATTTTGATCGGTCGCATCCGCCCCATTCGTCCATGCGACATCGGGATCCAAAAACCCTGACGGCGAAACCCATCCGACGATTGGCGCCAACGTTGTAAACGTCCTATCACCGCAATTCGTTGTTCCCGCGCTATTCCGCACGTTTGCGCGAAAATGATACAGCGTGCTTGGCGTTAAGCCGGTGACCTGCAAATTAAACGGATCGCCGCTCGCCACATCTAATGACGACCAACTCGTTGACGTGCCATACGAGAGCGATGGTCCATAATCGAATTGATACGTATCCGGCTCACCACCGTCATCCGTCACCGTTCCGTGCATCGTCGCCGCAACATCTTGAATCAAGTCCGCCGCTTGCGTGGTACATGTTGGCAAAACAACAGACCCCGTTGACTGATACAGTTGAAATTCGTACATCCAATAATTAAATCCACCGGCCGCGTAATTGTACCGAAACCGTGCCTGCGTAATCGTTTGTGCCGGAAATGACACTTCGACGTATTTATCATTCCACGTCGCCTCGCTCCCACCGGTAAACACATTCACCCAGGTCCCACTCGCATTAAAGACATCAACTTCAACATCAGCGATCACCGCATCGGTATAATCGGTGTTAATACGAAAACGATTCGACAAAATCGGACCCGGAAGCGTAAAAACGATATACTGACCCAAACCAGTCCCACCAAATTGGTTCGACGCATAGGTCACGATATTCCCATCAATGGCATTTGTCGGATTAGCCCACTGTCCTCCTGGTAACGTCACTCCAGATGGAGACACCCATCCAGACGCCGCAGGATCGCTCCAGGGAACGGTTTGCGTCACCACTTGACCATTAACATCTGTCGCGGAAAACGTCGCTAAATAATTCCGCGCAAGCGTGCCATGCACATGCCACGTACCTTGCCATGTCCCATTCGTATTTGTGCCTGAACTCAGTGTCAACGAAACCGTTTCAATCCCACCGAGATCAACGGTCACAGACGTTACGCCCGCCGCGTTCACCAGATTTGCCGTTATCGTCATCGTATCTCCCGGAACAACCTTTCGCGGCTGAACATCTGCCGCAACAAACGACGTTCCCGTTGATGAGGTTGGTCCTGCCGCCTGTGCCACCGGAATCCCACCAAGAACATCAGAAAATCGCGTGGCAAAAAGAGATGCATTCTCATCAACCGGATCAACAACCGCTAACGACTGACCACAGACCACCGCACAACCGGATGTCGCCGTCCCGATCATCCGTAAATTTTGATCAATTCCCGGTGGAATCGACCCACGATGATCAACAGAATACTGACTAATCGCCTCGGTAATCTGTTTAATATCCATCTGCCGCTGGGCATTCCGAGCCTGCGCAAATTGGCGTAACGGATTAATCGCAATAATGACGATCGTTGAAAGAATCGCCAAAATCCCAATCACCACCAAAATTTCCATCAAGGTAAAACCGGATCTGCGCATGACGATCGCATTATACACGTGGAAGGTGTATCAAAAAACCCCGGCGAGCCGGGGTTTTCATCTGAACGAATGATTATGGGCTATTTCTTTTCTTCACGAGCCAATTTTAATATCCGAGCCCACCACACGAGCTGGGAAACAAAGCTCTCTGCATGCGGATGTTCCAACTTTGCAAACACCGTCGATGGATTCTCCGCTTGGTTTGCTGCCATCACGATATCAAATGGCATGTGCAACGCATTGCGAATCGGCATCATCTGCAATTCGATAGAAACTAAACGGAGATGCTCAACACTCCGAGCACCACCAACACCACCCCAACTCACAACGCCCATTGGTTTTTGATTCCATTCCGCATAGACCCAATCCAACGCATTTTTAAGCACGGCTGGAATCCCATGATTATATTCTGGCGACACAAAAATAAACGCATCACCTTCACCGATCTTTTTCGCAAATGCGGCGACAGTTTCGTGCGGATACACACCACCCATCTGGGAAGCGGTTTTCGCCGAATCATAGAATGGCATTGGAAAATCGCGCAGATCTAAGATCTCTACCTCAAGGCCAGATTGCTTTTTTGCAAAATCCGCAATCCACGTTGCCGGTTTTTCACTAAAACGACCCTCACGCGTACTTCCAACAATGACGTTGATCCGAAGATTCACAGATGTTTCCATAGGCGTCCATAGTAACACGGGCTGGTAAACTCCGGGAAAGATCGTCAATAGATCGTCAATGAGCCAAGTTGCGTCAAAACTTCGTTAAACTCTTTCATTTTTTTCATTTGTAGAAGAGGAAGAAGATCTTGTGAAA
>CAITMG010000006.1 GCA_903893445.1 Candidatus Uhrbacteria bacterium
AACGCGACTTTGTGGAAATGCACACGCCGCGCATGGTCGGATTGCCGGGTCAGGAACCATTTCTTGAACCATTTTGGACGATGGTCGTGACGCCAAATGCGGAGCGCGAGGTGTCAGCGTCGTGCGACGCAGCAGCGAGGACCGTTGAGCATGCCCTAAACGCGAATCCGCAGCGCGAAGTCGCATGCGCTGACGCCGAGCAAGGTTCTTATCCGGCCGCCCTCATCACCTCCCCGGAATATCTAATGAAGCGTTTGCTCGCCGCAGGCATGGAAAAAATCTACGACCTCGGCCCGTGCTTTCGCAACAACGAACCATGGGACGGTTCGCATGACCCTGAATTTTTATTGCTCGAATGGTATCGCCGCGACGCCGAGCTCGAAGATTTAATGCGCGATACGGAGGCGATGATGAAATGGGTGGCGGGGGAATGCATGGTAGGGGCGCACCGATGTGTGCGCCCAACCGGTACGAAACCTTCAAACGAAATATCGGAGGGGCAGACACATCAGTCTGCCCCTACGTGGATCAATCAACCATTCCGTCGTCTCACCGTCGAAGATGCATGGCGCGAATACGCTGGCATCGAACTCGCGCCGCTCCTCGGTGATCGTGAAGCGATGGCAAAAGTGTGTCATGAAAAAAATCAGACAGTGACCGAATCAGATTCGTGGGATGATTTGTATTACAAAATTTTTCTTTCACTCGTCGAACCAAAAATTTGTGGAGCGGGTACATCGCCAGCTACCAGCTACCAGCTACCAGCTACTTTTTTATATCGCTATCCCGCATCACAAGCCGCGCTCGCACGACTCTCGAAAGATGATGCGCGTTGGGCGGATCGCGTTGAGCTGTACGCGGGTGGTCTCGAACTCGCAAATGGATTTGCCGAACTCTCTGATGAAAAAATTCAACGCGAACGTTTTGAGGAAGAGCGAGAGCTGCGAAAGAATATTGGGAAGCCAACCTGGAATTTGGATGAACGCTTTTTGACGAGTCTGCCTAAAATGGGAAACGCCGCGGGCATCGCGTTTGGCGTGGATCGATTTGTAATGGTGTTGCTCGGTGCGTCATCAATCAATGACGTGATCCCGTCATCCGCCCGTGAACGGTTCGCGGATTGACAGAGAAGGTGCTTTTCGTTAGCTTGCCAACAGCGGTTTCCAAACGGGAACGCTCAACGCAAAGGAGCCAATCATGGCGCAGGCGGCAACGTATCCGGGGTATTGGGATGAAGTCGCTCCGGGTCACGGCGAGTATCTCGCGATGCTCGCAAGACGGTTCGTGGGTTGGGATCCGGCGCTCAAGCCAGCGCCAGCCGATCTTGATGATCGCATTGCCAAGGCGATCTTTTGGAAGAGCATCCCGGACATCCGCGTCTTTCAGGCGCACCAGGCGGTCGAATACGCGCGGGCGTTTTCGCACGGTCTCTATGACCAAGCCGCCACGACATATGTGGTGCGCAATCTCGGGTTCTATCGCAATCGCGCGAACCTGGGGAAGGAGAACGCGCTCGTGATGTCGCTGTATGCCAAGATCTCGGCAGGCGTGATCACACCGCAGATGCGCGAAGCGATGAAGGACCCGCTCGGCGATCGCCCGTGCGACATCCTGCAGGAGACGTTGCTCGGCGCGTGTCTCTTCGAAGCCGTCGGCAAACGCGAGCATTCGCTCAAGTTCGTGCCACTGCTCGATCTGTGGCATGACGGCATTCGTCCCGTCGGATACGACGGCAACGGCTACGTCATCGCGCGTGTTGGGGGATAGGTCGATCTCGACGCTTCGGTACACCACCGGAGCTTTTTTATTTTCGCGGCTCTGCTACGCTTGGCGCATGTTGCCGTATCTTTTAGTGATTCTTGGCGCGGTTGCGACCGTCTCTGCAGATTGGTTTTCCAAAACGTGGTCCATCGAGCGCGTGTGGTGGTATTTCGTCATTGCGGCGTTGTTGTATCTCACCTCCGGAGTTTCGTTTACGATATCACTCACCATGGGAAAATTAACGGTCTTGAATGCGTTTTGGTCGGTGTTCGTCTTTGTCGCATCAACGCTGTTAGGGATGCTCGTGTTTCATGAATCAACTTCATCGCTCCAAAAAGCCGCACTCGTTTTTGGATTCATTTCCATCATTTTGTTTGTTGCCGCAGAGGTCGCGTAATGCATGTAGAGGATTGACAAACACCAAGAAAATTGGTAGGGATATTCGTATTCCCTCACAAGACAAAGGTCGGATGCAGCTATGATCGCGCGAGATTCGTGTGATGACAGCTGCATCCGGATCGCTGGCAGAGAAAATTCTCCGTCGCATGTTGCGGCGGGGATAGGAGCGTCATGTTTCATTTTTCTGCGCAGGACTCCGGCTCTGGTGACGAGGTGCGCAAGATCGTCTTGTCGCACAGATCACATGGGAGGCGGCCATGGGAAAGACGGTTAAGGACTTTTTGGTTCTCGTGTTCGTGATGGGTGCGTTGTTTGCGTGGATGATGTTCAAGCACGTCTCGTGGGGTGTTCAGGCACCCGTTCACTTCGTCGTTGCTTTTCTCGGCATCATATTGATTGAGACGCGCTCTGACGTCGCTGTTCATCTCGGCAACCTGAAGATCGCCGAAATGAATCTGGAGTCAGAGACGAAGGCATACGATCGTTCATCATGTGATCAGCAAACGAAGATCGCTCAGTTGCAGCGGAGTGAAGCTCTGAAGCAAGCCGAAGCCGACCGGATCCACAGTCAGATGATCCAAGCGCAATCGGAATGCCGCACGAAAGACAATCTCGTGAATGAGCTGAAGGAAAAGGTGCGTGGTCGGGATGAGACGATGCGCGAAGTCTACGCGCAAACGAGGAATCTCCTGATCAAGATCGTCCACGTGTCGATCTGCATGAAAGCCGTTCGCGTCAACGCGAAAAACGGCATCGTGCCTCCGCTCACCGAGGGTCTCGTCGGCGAGTGGCGTCGCGCGATCATGGCCGAGGCCTTCCTGACCCTCATCGAGATGTACGGCGATCAGTCGCTGACGACGATGAAGGACTCGATCGTGGTCTCGGATCTCGATCGCTTGTACGGCCGTGGCTTTGCTCGCGACGTCCTCGATCAGCTCGCTCGTACGCATGCGGACGAAATCGATCGTCGTTCCAAGCGGGGTCTCGCGATTGCGCAGCTCCAAAGCTGGTGCTCGCGCGACAGTCGCGAAGATGTCGGCCAGCAAGCCATCGTCTAGCCTCTCCAAGCCTCACTCGTGTGAGGCTTCTTTTTTATCCGGGAGTTGACGAAAATCGGCTTTTCGCGCAAACTTCGGGCAAATTTACATCTATGTCTTCCCCATCAGAAATCAAGAAAAGTTCCGTCATTTTGCTCAACAACGACCCGTGGGTCGTGACAGAGTTTCAACACATCAACCCGGGCAAGGGCGCAGCGTTTGTGCGTACGCGCATCAAAAATGCCAAGACGGGCAAGACATTGGAACAGACATTTAAGGTGTCAGAAACCATCACCTTGGTGGAAATGGAATACCGCAACATGCAGTATCTCTATCACGATGCAACCGGATTCACATTCATGGATTCCCAGTCCTACGAACAGTTCACGATGTCTGATGCAGATGTTGGCGATCAGGGCCGCTATTTGAAAGAAGGTCTCGAAGTGACGGCGTCAATGTACGAAGGTCAGCCGATCGCATTGCAGCTCCCACGCAAAATGGTGTTCAAGATTATCGAAACAACACCAGCCGTGAAAGGCGATACCGCCAGCGGTAACGTGACAAAGGAAGCCAAGGTTGATGCCGGATTCACGATTCGCGTCCCGATCTTCATCAACGAAGGCGAAGAAGTGATCGTCAACACCGACGACGGTTCCTACGTCGAACGCGCATAGTCATTGACAAAAACAACACAACGCCCTATATCAATAGGGCGTTTTTGTTTGTAAAGAAGGAGATCTTTTTCATGAAAACGTGTTCATGGTTTGGAAAAGCGCAGTGGCGTTTTGCATTGTCGGCGGCGAAGTGGTCTGGAGTCATCGGCATGCTGTGCGGGTTGCAGAGTCTCGCTGATCCGGGGCCGCCGATCTGGGCAAAGATCGTGCTCGTTCCCGTCATCGGTGCGGTAACGGCGATCATCGTTTTTCTCATCAGTGTATCGATGGCGTTGATCGAACGAACGAGAGAATTGATTTATGACTGGCGGCATCGGTTGCGTATTCGCAGACAGATCCAGGCATTGAAATGCGGACAGATCGTTCAGGTGTATGTCAGCTCATCGACGGATGCAGGGGTGATTGATCAGATCCTTGCGTATCTTCGATTAGCGGGGGCTGAAGCGAGCATTGAGCAGGAGAGTTTGATGCCGGAAACTTTCAGTCACCTGTCCTACCTAAGCCTGATCGTTACGATCCATACGGAAACGCACAAAGCCTTTGATCTCAAGGAACTGCGTCTCAAAGTGCGGATGTACGACCCGCGGCGACGTCGCTGGAAGGGCCCATTCTCCGCATTCGAGGCAAGCGAGGATGTGAATCGTCGTGGTTTCGGAGAGCGGCTAGCCTCTTTCGCAGCGGAAAAGATATTTGTAGCAATGAAAACGCGTCCGCGCCCATTGATTGTTGAAGCGGAAACGTATCGCACGCTTAAAGGTGCGGTGTAATTCAAGCTCGGAGGAGTGAATGTACCTTCAACGAGGATCTGGTGTCTTTCGCAAAACCGTTGTCGTCTTCGTGTTATTAGGCGTTGGCGGGGCGTTGCTCTCAACGGACACGGATGCGATATTTCGTCGCCATGCGTCCACGCTCATTGGGATATTGGGCGTGACCTGCTTTCTCGCGGCGACCGTTGTTGCCGCTCGTCTGTACGAGTTGATCAACCAACAGCGTGAGGACGAGGAAAGGCAAGATGCGTTGCTCAAGCTGTGGCTGACAATGGATCGTACGAATCGTACGCCGTTGCGCATCGGCTATCGGTCGGATGTGGCATGTGATATTGGGTGGTCTGATGCCGATCGATCACTCTTGCAACGCGCGATGATGTCGTATGTCCGACAATACGGAATCGATCTCGTCGAAGCACATTGCGCGTCTCCGGCAGCGCTCGATGTCGTGCTCTCGATCAGCTGTCATGCGTATCAAGACCTGATGTGGTCGCGATGCGTGTATGTCGCGATGCGATTCCACCTTCCAGACGAAGAAGGGTCGCCGATCGCGATGCTCTGCATCGGACACTTTCGTCCAAAGGATACGCGGCGCATCGCGATCCACGCGATGGAACGATTGTTGCCGCTCATTGAGCGCATCGAAGCGTCCAATGATCTGTGGAATCGTCAGATCCTTCCGCGCCTTTCTTCATCTCAAAGCTCCATCTAGGGAGCTTTTTTCTTTTGGTGATTATTCTGGCGAAATAATGACCGTGTTGGATTGAAGCGTTGTCGTGCTGCTTGTGCTGGTAAATGCAGTGACGCTCGCCGGAACATTCACCTGAAGCGTGATGTTGCAATCACTCTTACACATCGCAATCGCCTGATCCGTGATAAACGTTCCATCGACAAGCATCACGGTTGTCGTGGTGTTGTAGGGGGCGTAGTACGAAATTTGGACGCGCTGTGGCACGGAGGTGTTGCTGATCGCTAATGCTGGTTGTGAAGATTTGATATCGGCTTGCGGGACAAGCGACGCGTCGAGTTCATTTTCAACGGAAAAATCTTGAGCCGAAACAATAGGCGCACCGATCGAGTAGTTGATGAAAAAAGCATCCGGGACATCGACAACGCGTTTGTTCCAGTCAGCGCCATACAATGAGGCGGCAAGCTGTTCCGTTGTCACCCAGCGCAACACGCCATAGCGTGAAACCGCGTAGACCTTTGGATCCGTGGTAACTTTGACGAGTTTTGCGCCAGGGCGATATGTCACGTTTCCACCAAGCGGCAATGAGGAAAGATCCGCATCATTCACCGTTTGGATTGTTGACGATGCGTCATACCAGCTCGAAAAGATGGAGGCATTTGGAAAGACAAACCGACGGTTATCCGCCGAGCGATAGTAGACCGTGGAAGACGAACCTTTGATGAGTGAAGAGGGGGATTTGGCAAACGCGGACATTGGCAGTGCCATGATCGCAAGAGCGAAAGCGGCGACAAGGTGCGGAAGTCGATTTTGGGCTGATTTCATAGCGGGCACAGTGTATCCCGATATATTCCGGCTGACCATGCCGATTATGATATGATGCGCTCGAAAGAGCGTGATTTTTTATGAAAACGGAAACATCTGACACTCGAAGTTTTATCGAAAGATTTTTTTTGCATTTCCTGCTTGGCGCTGCGTGTTTTGTATTGACCGCGGTGGTGGTGTACCGAGGAATGGAAATTCCAAAAACACACGCAGACGGTTTATCAGCGCCAACGATTTCGGCGGTGACGCCGAGTGGTGGTTCCGGAGGGACGACGGTTACCATCACAGGAACAAACTTTTTACCTCCAAATAGCTTTGTTGCGCCGACTTCAAGTGCGGGATGGACGACGGGGAGTCTACCGGGGACAATTAGTGGATCGCAAACGGCGGTCATCGGAAGCTATGTGTACTTGTTTGGTGGATTTTATAGTGTTAGCGGTGGGTACGATAGCCGTATTTTTCGGGCACCTATCTCAGATCCAAACAGTTGGACGGATATGTCATTGACCGCAAACGGCAGCAAGCGCTTGCCGGGTGCTTTGGGATTTTCTCATCTTGCGATCGTCGGAAGCACGGTCTATTTGTTTGGTGGGTATAACGGGACAAACGGGTGGAGAAACGTCATTTATAGCGCACCCGTCTCAGATCCGTTGACGTGGTCAGATACGGGCGCACATCTTCCGGGCGCGAATGGTGACGGAGCGCTTGCGATTGTTGGGAGTACGATCTATTTGTTTGGTGGATACAACGGAACGTATCTGAATACGATTTGGAGTGCACCCGTCTCAGATCCGTTGACGTGGTCAGATACGGGAAGTCATTTTTCAGTCGGAATTGCAGATCATCAGATCATTGTCGTTGGAAACTATCTCTATATTTTTACAGGTTCTTCCATCCTCCGAGCTCCAACGAGCGATCCAACCTCATGGACGAATATGACATCGTTGACCGGAAAGACCTTGCCGGGGGCAGCCACGGCACCACAAGTTTTGGCGATTGGTGACCGCCTATTTTTAATCGGTGGTTTAGGATTAAGCGAAATTTACACGGCGCTCGTGTCTGATCCATTGACCTGGACGGATACGGGTAGGACATTGCCTGCAGCATTCGGGAGCAATTACGCTCAATCAGCAGTCATTGGGAATGCATTGTATATTTTTGGTGGCAATGGAAGTGTTATTTATAGCGCGCCAGTTTCGCATACACGTTCAAATGTTCTCAATAAATCCTGGATAACGGATTGGCCGACATACGCGGACCCGACGGACGTGACGTTTGGTGGGAATTCAGCCTCGAACATTCAATTTCAAAGTGCAACGACGGTGTCGGTTATGGCGCCACTGCATGCAAGCGGTGCGGTAGATGTCGTCATAACAAATAATGATGGTCAGACTGCTACCTCTCCGAATGGATTTACGTATACAGGGCCATCAATTTCTTCTATCGCGCCTAATTTTGGACTTACAGCCGGTGGTGATGTTGTTACGATATCAGGTGCGAACTTTGCGGATCCGTCCGCAAATAGTTCGGCGGTCGTTGATAGCGCGAGTTGGTCGGTCGTCAGTGGAAAAACGATTCCACCGAGCAACGGTGCTGGTTTTAATACAGCTCAAATAGCCGTTATTGGGAACACGATGTACCTCTTTGGAGGTCATCTAGGCATCGGTGATCAAAAAACAATTTATAGCGCTTCCGTCTCCGATCCTACGACGTGGACGGACACAGGAAAGTATTTACCTGGCGAGCTTGATGCATCGCAATTGGCTGTTATTGGTAGTGATATGTTTTTATTTGGTGGATACAGCACAAGCAGCTATGTGAGCGTCATTTATCACGCATCCGTCTCCGATCCCACAACATGGACCGACACAGGCGCGCACTTGCCTGCAAATATCGGAGAAGCTCAAGTTGCGATTGTTGGGAACAAACTATTTTTGTACGGAGGTTCATCCGGTGGTTCAACTTGTCTGAATACAATATATTCGGCACCAACATCTGATCCAACCATTTGGAGCAATACGGGGATGACGCTCCCGCAGAATATCTGCGCTTCGCAGATCGCTGAGGTAGGCGGATATGTGTACTTATTTGGAGGAAATACGAGTGACAATACGGGTACGATTATAAGCAATATTTATAAGGCTCCCATCTCAGATCCAACAAACTGGAGTGATACAGGAACAAATCTTCCTGGGACGCTCGCGTATTCACAGCTTGTGGTGATCGGAAATAAAATGTTTCTATTAGGCGGAATTTCCAATACAGGCGCAGCAAAAAATGTGATCTATACGGCGCCGATATCTGATCCAGCAACGTGGACGGCTGATAGCAATGTTTTGCCGCAGGGGTTGTACGGTTCACAGGCTGCAGTCATCAACAACAAGCTGTATCTTTTTGGTGGTCATGGATCCGGCGGTTCATACGTAAACGCCATTGATAGCGTGCCGATTTCTCAGACGAGTATAAATACTTCTAATAAGTTCTGGATCACAAATTGGCCAGGGTATATTTCCATCGCTGGAGCCATGGTGATGAACCCGCAGTATATAAATTCTGAATCGGTAATCGCATTTACCCCAGCGAACGCCGCAGGATTAGGCGATGTCATTCTGACAAATCCAGATCTTCAAACGAGTACGCTGTCGAATGGATTTACGTATTACGCTTCAATCCCGCGACCGTCTCCGTCGTTGGGATCGATCAGTCCGTCGTCCGCATACGCAGGTAACGGTTCATTTGTGTTAACCATAAACGGTTCAAATTTTGATGTGACCTCCGTTATTCGTTGGAACGGCTCAGACCTATCAACGACATTCGTCACTTCAACACGGCTGACAGCCGTTGTTCCAGAGTTGAATGTTGCGACATCTGGCACCGCAAGCGTGACCGTGTTTACGCCGTCACCGGGCGGGGGAACGTCCGGTTCACTCTCCTTTGCCATCACGAGCGTCAACCAAGTTACGGTGCTTGCCGCCATCCCAAGTCAAACAAGCGGAGGCGAACAGGCATCATCCGTCATTTTGACGGCCGGGACGTCGACAGACATGTATGTGCATGGAACCGCGTCGAGCCATTCGGGTTGTCAGTTTTTAACAGACGTTGTTGCAAAAGTGCATATGTCTGACGTCTCTGCGTCCTGCACGCCAGATGGATACTCCTGCATCGCGGCAACCTCAACGGTGTTCACGGCATGCTTCCCAGCAACAAGCGGTTTAACGGCAAATTTCGAAGTGCCGATTTCGTTGCCGTACTATATGGAACCAACGGATACAGGCAGCCCAAATGCGGGCAAGCACTGGATCGGAACGATCACCGTCAAAAACAACACCAATGACACAGCGGTAATCAATACGGATGCATTCGATGTCGCGAGCTTGGTTGCGATCGACGTTGCTGCAAGTCCAAATTACGGGTTGATTCCATTCGGTCAGATCTCCAATCCGCAGACCATGACGTTTTTCAACAAAGGAAACCGCGCGATTAACGCATCCATCCAAGCGAGCGGTCCAATGACCTGCCACACGGGGTCGATCCCTGCCGAGGCTGTTCATGTCTCCACAAATCCGAATGCGGCATATGCGCAGATGATCGCGCTCAGCTCCACATCGACCGTTCCACTTACACTCAACCTCGCCAAACGAACAACCGGCGGCGAGCCATCGATTCAGGTCCTCTCCCGACTCCAAATGCCAGCCAAAGGGTTAGCCGGTTCCTGCTCCAATACGTTAACGTTTAATGCCATTGCCCAATAGATAAAAAGAAGAATGGCAGCGCCACGTGAATCCCAGCGACGAAATTAATCAGAAGTCGCGTAAAGCGCGCTACGCATGTCTATACGCCACGCGACACGTAAAAATCCCAGGCAAGCTGGGATTTTTACGTGGTGCCGCGGGAGAGACTCGAACTCTCAATCCGTTTCCGGAACCAGCTTCTAAGGCTGGCGTGTATACCAATTCCACCACCGCGGCACGGTGCTCGCGAGCGACGTGCCCGCGGCATAAAACCTAGGCTACAAGATGTGACGTAAAAATTCAATCATCAAAATGTGTCGAGGAGATGGTGAGTCCTGAGACAACCGATTCTATCTCACTTCGTGATGCTGCGCGCAGCGTGGTTCGTAGGTGGTGTGATCGTCTGCGCCTTCGACGGCAACAACAGGTTCATCGCGATGCACAGGTTCTCCATTTTGAAGTCGCTGTGTGCGTGTCGCATTGTGTTGTCGGCAAACGGCACACACGGCACGCGTACGCATGACGAGCGTCTCTGGGATCGCCATGAGTGCCAACGAGGTGGGAAACACCACCCCGCGAAAATCCGTGTCCAATCCAGAGGCAAGAATAATTTTTCCACGCATCATCGCGGCATGGAGCGCGGGCACAATTTCCGGAGCAAAGAATTGAAATTCATCCACGCCAATCACGTCGTAGTCAGAAAGGACTTTTTCCAAAGACGCGACATCGTTTTGTGGAATCGTGATCCCATCAAAAGAAAGACCAGATCGCGAACGGACTGAGTCACTGCGCGTATCGGTTGCAGGGCGTAAACAGATCGTCGGAATGCGTTGTTCGGAATAAATTTGCAAATGACGCACGAGCTCCAAGGTTTTTCCGCAGGCCATCGGGCCGGTAAAAAAGGTGAGAGATCCAGACATATCGTCAACCAGCGTACTCGCGCCGCTTGCGCCTGAAAAGGGAAAAAGTGTTACGATGGTGATAACGCTCCTTGCCAAGGGAGAAAGGAGGTGACCCATGACCGTCAAAGCGATTCGGATCGCAGCACTGGTTTCGGCATTTGACCTCATTCAGGGCGACATCCGCCTTGTGCGCATGAACGGCGTTTTCATCGTTCGGATGATCGTGAGTCCGGGGTTCGACCCGCGGCTCTTTGATGGAGTCTTGCTCCGGATCTGTCCGGAGGGAGACGCGACGCGTCCGATGGCCGGATCGCTGAGATATCACGCACTGCCCAACGATCGCCGATGCGCAGATCGGTCGCAGCTCGTGATTGCAGGACAAGGGAATAGCTGGACGGGGATCCGTCGGCTTCCGCTGTCACCGATTGTTCGTGCCGTGTGTGCGAAGACGGTGGGATATCGGTTCGTCGCTGACGCGCCGCTGCCGTCCGAAACGCCGGCAGATGGCGAGGTGGTCTTTCGCTTGCCAGGTGGTCAAGAGCGGCGACATCGGTACGTGAGCGTACCGCCCGTCACCCCTTGACAAAAGGCCGATTTCCGGGTAGGAAAGCAGGAGTGCTTTTCCCGGGAAGGAAAGGTGGGTCATGGGAATGACGGAGCTAGATCGGGCGCGGAATCGCAGAAGCATCTTGGTGCCGGACGTCGTCAACCAGCTGTTTGTCATCAAACAGCAGGGCGACATCCAGATCAAGATTATCGCATCGAAAGCCTTCACGGCTTCCGATCTGAGCGGCCTCACGGTTCGTCTGGAACTCCGGACGAATCAGACGATGCGGTTCCTCACGGGACGCATCGATTATCTGCCCGCCGCCTCTGCCAGCCCGACCCTGCTCCTCTTCCGACTCCAGCTCGATCCTTCCCAGGACACGTCCCAGATCAAGATTCTTCCCGGAATCAACGCATTTCCGGCCAAGAATGCACAGTTCCGCGTCGGTGCCCGTTGGCTGACGTTTGAGAACGAATACGACGACCTCTTCTGTCGTCCCGAGCTCATGAAGCTCCTCCGCGCCACCACGTAAGGTGGCGCATTTTTTTATCGCAGCAGAAGGATTGACAAAATGGGAAAAGTCAGCTAGGTTGATTCATTCCAACGAACACGGCAAGGAGGGCCATGGAATGACCAGAGAAGACCTATTCACCGAGTTCTTCGCGTGCAAGACCGATGTCGCGCAACAAGATCCGGTGAGCGGACGGGCGCACTTTCACGACTTCTGTTGTCACTTTCTCGACCTGATGCGGAAGCGTATCGAGGCATTTTCGAACGGACTTCGCTTCGGTCGAAAGGACGTCGTCCTCGACGCCGAGGTAACGGCAGTCAAGATCTCCGCGCAACGCGTGCTGGACTGTATCCCCCAAGGGAAGCCGATTCCGGAAGTGCTCAATCGCGCTCGCGCGAATCCACTCGATCCGGAGGTCCAGACCTTCTTCACGGACCTCGCGCTCTACTGGGCACGAGCGCCGCACCCGCACTAAATCCGGATACCGCATGGTATCCTTTTTCATATGCAAAAATCATCTTCACCGGAACGTCCGCAAAAGCGTTCACCGGAAACCATGACAAAGACGGGTTACTATCACGATCAGCGCGGGATGCATCATGATGCGCGAATGCTGATCGTTCCAGAATTTTTTGAGAAGCTTGATGAACAAATTCGTGATGAGTATCTTGAAGGAAAAAAAGACGCATCACGAGAGTTGGAGCAAATTGAAAAGGTCTTGCCAGTAATTTCCGACGATCCATGGGCACGCGAAAAACTCGCATCACTCATCGATCATTGTGCCGCGTACGCAGATAAGGTTCTGCGCCAAGCGATTAATGTGAGTGACGCGTCAGATGATGATCCGATGGCATTTATTAACGCGATGGTGGCATCTGATAAGCGCCGCAGAGAAAAGCATGAAGCGCTGATGAAAGATGTGAAAGAATTGCAGGCGCACCTCAATGAAAACTACGGACCAAAGGGAAAGACTCGCCAACTCGACGAAACGTCATTGCCCGTGATCTATACGGGCGCAGATCAAACGCGCGAAGCATACGGACACTGGGCGTTGCGCGTTGCAGATGTGATTGCTCGCTTATCAGATGACAAGCGCGAGGCGTTATTGGACCAGGTATTTTCCGAAGAACAAAAAGCAGCAGAGTAAAAGAGCTCGTTTTATTTGTGATACTCCTTGCCATTCAAAATCGTCATGGCGCGATAGAGTTGTTCAACGAGAACAATCCGCGCCATGGCGTGCGGCAAGGTCATCTTCCCAAGAGATACAACGACGTGCGCACGTTCGCGAACGGATGCGTCTAATCCCCACGATCCGCCGATCAAAAAGACAACCGGCGTGCCTGTGCCGCCCCACGTTTCTAACTGTTTGGCGAATGTACGCGAATCCATTTCTTTTCCGGTTTCATCCAAGGCAATAACGATCGCGTTTGAAGGAAGATTCTTTAAAAGGCTTTCAGCTTCAAGCTTTCTCGCTTTTTCGAGGTTTGGTTTGGCCGATCCCTGGTGCCCTTCCGTGATTTCTTTGACCTCAAGACGGGCAAAAGGAAGGAGTCTGGTGAGATAACTGTGGATAGCTTGTGGATGCCACGATTCTTGGAGAGCGCCGACCGCGCGAATTTGAAGAGAAAACATAAGATTTCACAGACATTTCTAGCATGAATGCATAGCTCTTGACAGCTTCCGAGGACTTCTATATGATTTGCCTACTTTGAACCACACGTACCGCCGGTTTAACGCCAGCGAGACCTCTGAGGAAGTGATAACCCATGATAGCGAATCCATCGCCACTCGGCTAAGCACAACCCCTCAGACAACTGTGGGAGATGTCGCTCCGCCGAACCAGGCGGAGCGATTTTGTTCTCAGCCCCTTTTGAACCATCTGAGCTGGACACTGACGAGAGCCGATTCCACAATCGACCTTCATCAGTGTCCGACTCCTGCTCCAGTCTCTGTAGACGCAGGATGAACGGACCGTCCCTCGACAACAAAACTGTTACGATGACACAACGATGAAAATCGAAAGAGATTCATCTATACGATAGAATGTCATACGTACAAGGCATAAAAACAACAATTGCAATAATTGTAAGCATAAGTACACCTTGAATTCCCGTCCAGCGAGACGGGACTGCCTATCTGAACAAGATCACAATTCCTCATTCGATTGTGAATCCAGATGGCCGAAGCACGTAAGGGCGTACGGTGGATGGCTTGGCATGAAAGGGCCGATGAAGGACGCTGTAGCGAGCGATAATTTCGGGGAGGTCGCAAACAACCTTTGATCCGGAAGTGTCCGAATGGGGAAACCCCATATAGTGAAGCTATATGACCCACAACTGAATACATAGGTTGTGTGGAGGGAACGAGGGGAAGTGAAACATCTCAGTACCCTTAGGAAAAGAAAAAAATAAACGCTGACTTCTTGTTCCGAAAGATCTCGAAAGAGATCCGGCGGAACAAGATGTCAGCAATATTCCGTCAGTAGCGGCGAGCGAACGCGGAACAGTCTAAATTATTTATGTGAACCTTTACACCGAGTTGGACGCAAGTTTAACCGCGGGTTTGGGTGACGAGCTTGGGCTGTCGCATAAATAATGTTGCGGACGGAACGTCATTCCCCCAAGTGAATGGCACGTGAGTAGAAAAGTATAGCTGAACAACCTGGAAAGGTTGGCCAAAGACGGTGATAGCCCCGTAGACGAAATATTTTTCTCCGCGTGTGTTCCTGATCCAAAGTACGACGAGGCTCGAGAAACCTCGTCGGAAGCAGCCACGACGATGTGGCAAGACTAAATACCCTTTCTGACCGATAGTGAACAAGTACAGTGATGGAAAGCTGAAAAGCAGCCCGGGAGGGCGATGAAATAGTATCTGAAACCGTACGCTTACAAGGAGTTGGAGCGGGTAGCAATATCCGTGACAGCGTTCCTATTGAAGAATGAGCCGACGAGTGAGTCCTACGTTGCGCGGTTAAGCTCCTGAGGGAGCGAAGCCATAGTGAAAGCGAGCCTGAATAGGGCGTTTGTAGCGTAGACTCGACCCGAAACCCGGCGAGCTAGCCATGACCAGGATGAAGTCTGCCGAAAGGCAGATGAAGGTCCGAACCCACGAGCCGTGCGACACTCGGGGATGAGTTGTGGCTAGGGGTGAAATTCCAATCGAGCTGGGTGATAGCTGGTTCTCCCTGAAATAGATTTTGGTCTAGCGTTGGTACATAGCATTGCGGGGGTAGAGCACTGAATGGGAAATGGGGAGCAATCCTACATTTCCTAACCAAACTCCGAATACCGTAATGTGTTCCCAGCAGTAAGACGATGGGGGCTAAGCTCCATACGTCAAAAGGGAAACAGCCCTTGACCGCAGATTAAGGTCCCTAAATGTATACTAAGTGTGAAAGGTGGTAGGTCGGCTTATACAACCAGGAGGTTGGCTTAGAAGCAGCCATCCTTTAAAGAAAGCGTAATAGCTCACTGGTCAAGCTGACCTGCGCCGAAAACTTACCGGGGCTCAAGTATACTACCGAAGTCGCGGATTATGAGTCTGATTTATCAGACTGTAGTGGTAAGGGAGCATTCGCATCTGCGCTGAAGCGAAAGGCGTGAGCCATCGTGGAGCGTTGCGAAGTGAGAATGTCGGCATAAGTAGCAATAAGACAGGTGAAAATCCTGTCCACCGTAAACCCAAGGTTTCCAGGGCAACGCGAATCGTCCCTGGGTTAGTCGGTCCTAAGGCGAGGCTGAAAAGCGTAGTCGATGGACAGCAGGTTAATATTCCTGCACCGCCAGATTGTTTCGATGGAGCGACGTGTTCTTGCATTTTCTGAGGATCCCGGAATGATCCTTTGGGCGTGAAGGGGTGTGGGATAGGCAAATCCGTTCCACATAAGCCTCGTCATGAGCGCAAGTTTGCCGCAAGGCGAGCAAGAGAAGAGAATGGGGCACCAAGAAAAACTTCTAGAGCTAACGGTCTGGCGACCGTACCGTAAACCGACACAGGTGGGTGGGCGTAAGTGTGCCAAGGTGTACGAGAGAAACCATGTTTAGGAACTCGGCAATACAACGGCCGTAACTTCGGGATAAGGCCTGGCTATAGCAATATAGCCTACAACAAAAGACGCTTTCCGACTGTTTACCAAAAACACAGCTCCATGCTAAACCGCAAGGTGATGTATATGGAGTGATGCCTGGCCAGTGTCAGAACGTCAAGCGGAGAAGTCATTCCTTCGGGAGGCAGCTTTGAAGCTAAGCGCTGATGAACGCCGGCGATAACTATAATCGTCCTAAGGTAGCGAAATTCCTTGTCGGGTAAGTTCCGACCTGCACGAATGGCTTAACCACTTGGGCACTGTCTCAACGAAGTACTCGGGGAAATTGCAAGACGAGTGAAGATGCTCGTTAACCATAGTTGGAC
>CAITMG010000007.1 GCA_903893445.1 Candidatus Uhrbacteria bacterium
ATCGCGTCATTGATTTTTTTATCCATCCCCTGAAAGAGCGCACCAATCGATTCCATACGCTTTTTCTCTGGTGCAACGATTTCGTCGGCTTTGGCTTTGATCTTTGCCTCGATTTGAGCCGTTTTTTCCGTAATGATTGGTTGGAGCTGTGCTTCAACCTGTGCACGAATGGCGTTTGGGTCTGGTGGTGTTTTGGAACCGGCGAGTGATGCGGCAAGCGATGCGGCGATTTGTTGCGCTTGCGCCGTAATATCCGCTTCAATGCCAGCTGTTTCCGATGCAATGAGCGGCTGGAGCGCGTCTGTGACTTTTGCTCGGATCGCGTCGCCCGCTGTTTTCATCTTTGACTCCATGTCAGAGCGGATGCTCGTCATACTGGATGCCGCGATTTCACGACCCCATTGCGCAAAATCTGCGGTGAGCTGTTCCGCATCACCAATTGTTTTTGCGGCGCAGATCGCATTGATGCGTTTTGTGCCCTCGGCGGTCATGCCGGCGATATCTGGGGCCGAAAGATCAATCCCCTGGCTTCGAGCCTGCTCGATGGCTGGGAGGAGATTCTTTTTGAGCGCATCCATCGCAAGATAAAAATCGCCACTCTTCCATTTTGTGGTCGCGCAATAGACGGCAATGAGATCTTTCTCTGGGACGAGTTTTTTGACGTCATCCGGGATTTTTTCCGGTTCCGGAATCGATGGCGGTGCAACGCTTGCTTGATTAAAGACGTCGATCGGTGCGCCTTGCTGCTGCTCAAATTGAGCAAGTTGATCAGCTGTTGGGCCGTGTTGCTCGGCTGGCAGTGCGCCTTGCGCTTTTGCGATAGCAAGTCCAAACGGACTTAGGAACGTCATTTCTGCAACCGTGAACGCTGCAAAAACACGCATGATTTTTGTACGCATAAAAAGGGTGTTTGCCAGAGTATACACCCTCTTGTTTTTTTCTTCCGCGGTTCTGTTTTTTATGAATGTCGCTTTGCGTACGCGAGATAGGAATATATGACGGAACCAAGCGCCGCAACGATTGCGGAGATGAACACGATATAAATTGCCAGTGACGGAAAGACGATGCCAAGAAGCATAAAGATTCCACCACCTTGAAAGAGTTTTGCGCCAAATGCATGCGTTTCTTTCCAGACGACCTCATCGCTTAACGTCCAGGGTGTACGAATGCCAAACAACCAGTTTGGTTTGGTGTTTTTGATAAACGTCCCGATGGCAATATAGAGTCCGGCAAACGGCGGTATCATCCATTGCCCAAAATCAAATCGCACACCAAGATTCCAGGCGAGTGTTAATCCGTGGATATAGGCAAAAAAGCCCATCAAGCACAGGATGAGAAGGTCGATTTTTCCCTTCATCTCCTGAACGTTCTTTTTCATGGGGTCTATGCGGAGTAATCCGAGGATCAGTCCCATGATTGCGATCATCATCGTTGGAGCAAAAAAGAGCCCAAACGTCTTGTTCATGCTGCCATTTGCTTGCCCGGCGGCATTCCAATGTGTCGTTACAACATCAGGAAGGTGTGGAAAGGCCCAAAGGCTTGCCGCAAACGAGAGGACAATCAAGGCCAATGACGCCAATCGAGAGATGTTTTTCATATGCATCTAGCATACGCCCTTCCCTACTCGACGTGAACTTCTGTGGACGCGGCGTCTTTTGATGTTTTAATCGAGAGCGATGTGATCGCGCCAAACAGGAGAATGGCGGCGGCTGTGTAAAAGACGTTTGCGTAGGCCGAAATTTGTGCCTTTAACGTAATCAAGCCGATTCCCTGCGCAATAACGGCCGGGTCGAGCGAATGAATGACGCTGTGTTGGGAGATGTTGAGGACGTTGTTTTCAATGGTGTTGTTTAAGATGGTTCCAAACACGGAAATCCCAAATGCTCCAGCAATGTTGCGTGCGAGAGCCAAGATGGATGATGCAATGCCGATTTCATTGGCAGGAACAACGGAAGCGATGATATTTGTGCGCTGTGCCATGCCAAATCCCATCCCAAAGGCCATGACGCCCAGCGGAATGATGATATCGAGCGCGCCAGATCGTGGATCCAGATACGAAAAGAGAAAGACGCCAATCCCGGCAACAAGCGTACTTGCAGCAATGACGTATCGTGGTTGGACTTTACCGGTCAGGAATCCGCCCAGTGGTGCAGCGAACATCATCGCAGCGGCCATTGGCATAAACAGATACCCTGTTTTTGTGGCGTCGTAGCCCAAAAAGGTTTGGGCGAAAATCGGAATCAAGAAGATACTCCCCATCATGCCCATGAAAATGATGAAATTATTGATGAGCGTGTTGACGAAGATGGCGTTTTTAAAGAATTTGAAGTCAATAATCGGTTCCGAGTGATTTTTTTCAATGATGTAAAAGATCACTCCAAAGATGAGCGTCGTCCCGTATGCCGCAAAGCTGTTTGCCGAAAACCATCCCCAATCTAAGCCTTTATCCAAGACAAGGACGAGTGATGCTAACGAAATCCCCAGCGTGATCGCACCCCACCAATCAAATTTAACGGTTTTCTTTTCGGAAACAGATTCTTTGACGAACGCGAGCGCCATTAAGAGGCCGATGATGCCAACGGGCAAATTAATCAAAAACACGGATCGCCAGTTAAAGTTATCGATTAATGGACCGCCAATCAGTGGGCCAAACACAGCCGCAGCCGCAAACGAAGCAGACCACAGACCAAGCGCCTGTGCGCGTTCCTTGCCGCTTGGAAAGGTGACGGCAAGAATCGCCATGGCCGTTGGATAGTCTGCGGAACCGGCAATGGCTTGAATGACACGAAAAACGATCATGGATGGAAGGTTCCAGGCCAAGCCGGCCAAAACCGATCCAACGATGAAAATGGAAAAACCAAGGACGTACACTTTTTTACGACCGATCGTATCACCCAGCTTTCCCCAGATCGGGACGAAGATGGCGTTGGCAAGGATGTAGGCGGTAGCGATCCAGCCGGCGGCCGAAACCGTGATGCCGTAGTCGTTAATGATTTTTGGGAGCGCCAAATTGACGATGGTCTGGTCGAGGCGTCCTAAGAACGTCCCGACGATCACCGTTAAGAGGACAAGCCATTTGAGATTGTCCCCTTGTACACCTTTTGTGTCCTTTGCGGCTTCCATGGTGGTAGTTCGATTACTTGAGAATCGTCATTTTTGCGGACATTCCATTTTTCAATTCCGGATAGTCAGACGTGCTAAAGCGAACCTTCACATCAAACTCTTTGACCTCACGTTTGTCGGAGATGTTAAAGACGATCCCCGACTCGTTGGAAGTTGGGCTAATTTCGTCAACTGTTCCTGAGAATGTTTTTGCGCCAAAGGCATCAACGGTAAAGGTTACCGCCTGTCCAACGCGAACATCTTGAAGACCTTTGTCTTCTTCAATTTTTCCGATCACACGGAGTTGATCTGGTTCGATCATGGTCACGATCGACTCACCTGGATTGAATCGTTTGCCGATATCGTTTTGTGTTGCCACGATAAGACCGGCGACTTTTGTTTTAATCGTTTGATTGTCGACGCGTGCCACAACGGCATTTGCCGGAACCGTATCTCCTTCGTGCACAAAAATTTCTTGCAGTGTTCCAGGCACAGCTGCACCAAGTTGAATGAGTGGCGCAGACACAGCAGACTTATCAATTTGAATGCGCTGTGAGCTGTACTTGAAGTACACAACGATACTGACGGCTGCGATGATCGTCAGCAAGACGCCATACGCGATCATCAGAAATTTTCGTTCGGATTTGACCTCTTTGAGAATGGCTTTTTCTTCGGACAAAATTGCTTCTTCTTTCTTGAGGATTTTTTCTTCTGTCGTGCTCATATATCTGTGTGATGACTTAGAATTGCACAACCTTATCGCCGGCGGTTAATCCTTCGGTGATCTCTGTCCAGCCATCGATACCGCGCACGCCAACGGTAATTTTTCGTTCTTCTTTGGCGTTTGTTGCTGTTTGGATGAGGGCGTATGTCTCACCATTTTTTTGCACAATGGAACGATCTGGGATGCAGACATTCGCATCACCTTCCTTCGTGATGATGTTGAGGTTCGCATTCATACCTGGCTTAATGCGGTCATCGGATTTGGTGAATTGCACCGTGACTTTAAATCCAGATGTCCCGTTCAGTTGTGTGAGCGTTGGATCGACTTTAACAACCGTTGCTGGAAAGACAACGTCGGAGCCGTACGCATCGATCGTGACATCAACCGAATTGCCAATGGCGATTTTTGCGATGTCTGTTTCGCTCACGAGCGTTTCTACCTGAAGAGATGTTTCATCGATGACGGAAATAACTGGGACGTTTGGACTGGTGATGGCTCCTACCTTGCCATCCTGTTTGCTGATTTTTCCATTGATCGGTGATTTGAGAAATGTCTTGTCGTATGCCACGGCAGCTGCGCTGACGGATGCGCGTAACGGAGCAAGATCAACGTCGCGAACAGGAAGGGATTTGTTTGTGTAGTTGGCGAGCGCTTGTTGATACGCAGACTCCTTGAGTTTCACAAGACTTGCGGCAGAGCTCTGCGTATTCGTAAAGTCGCGCTTTGCTTTGTCGTAGGCAATCGTATATGTCGTGAGACTATTTTTGGCATTTGCGATCGACTGTTTTGCCGTTACGAGAAGACTCGATTGGGCGGTGAGTCCACTGCGCGTTCCTTGAATCGTCGACTTCTTCGCGGACAGATCTGCCTGCGATAAGTTCACTCCGGTGATCGTTGCATTCAAGACATCCGATGTTGAAGAGAGGAGTTGATTCAATTTTGTGATCGCGGATTGGACCTGATCGATCCCAGAATCAATGTCCGCATGAGCACTTTGGCCGGTCAGGTTTCCAACAGATGTATGTAGAGCCAAAATTTGCGTTTTTGTCTCTGAGTACAAAATGGATGCATCGATTAATTTGCTCGAATCTAAGGCAGAAACGAGATTTTTGTAGTTAAAGTTGGCTCCGGTGTTATCAACACCTAAAATCATGTCGGATTGCGTTAACGCGTCGTCCAACTTTGGAATTGTCGCCTGGAGTGTGGCGACGGTATTCTCGTACGCCTGTCCGACGATGGCGCTATCGTCCCCTGCTGATGCCATCTTGAGATTGTTTTGTGCGGTGTCTAATGCCGCCTGTGCCGCAGAGACCGTCGCATCCGTGTCGGATTTTGTCTTATCAGCATCCGCACGAGCGGCATCAACCGCGGCTTTATAAAACGCGACTTCTGACGGAGTTGAACCAGCACGCTTTTGATCGAGCATCGCTCGAGCCTGTTGGACGATACTCCCCTCTGTCGCGTTATCGAGCTGCATCAAGACGTCACCGGCTTTGACGATGTCTCCGACGTTGTGTGTGACGACGGCAATACGACCACTTCGTTCAAACGAGAGGTCGATATTTTGCGAGGCGCTCACCGGTCCGGTTGCCGAAACAACTTGTTTGACATGGTGTTTCACAGCTGTGACATAGGCAAGATTGACCGCTTTTGGCTGCAATAGCTCGTATGCGGCAAAACTTGTCCCGCCGATGGCAAGGATACTGATACTGGCAAAGATGATGATTCCGGATTTTTTCATAGATGGTTAGAGATGTTCCGTTGTGGTCATTTTCGTTAGGAGAAGGGTCAGATGCTGTCGTTCGTCAGGTGTGAGACAGGAAGCCATTTTTTCGATTCCTTCGGAGACGAGCCGCATACGCTCGTTGAGCACGCCTTTGCCATGTTCCGTGAGCGCGAGGTGCGTTGTTCGCCGGTCGGTTGGGTCTGACGTCCGATCAATGAGCTTTTGCTTGAGCAATTCCTGGATCAGAACCGTTGCGGAGGGTGGTGTCACCGCGAGACATTTGGAGATGTCGCCGATCGTTGGTGATGTTTTAAACTGGATCGCGAGGAGGGCGTGCATTTGCACGGCTGTCAGCGTTTGTTTTTCTCCTCGTTTTTTGACCTGCTCATGAATCTGGCGCACCAGAGCAAGGAGGAGGTCTGCGAGGTCGGAATGTTGCGTTTGAGGCATAGAACTCGACATATCCAATTATTTAGATTTTCTAACTATAGCCAGTTTTGCTCATTTTGTCAATCCTGCCTGCTCCGCGCCTTGTTTGTCTGGTTTCGGAAAGCTACCATGCGCCATATATGCAAATCCCTACGCGTCGATCGCAGCAGCTTCGAATCCATGACGATGGGATTGATTCGCGTCTCTTAACCCCAAAAGGGTTGGAGAAATTAAAGCGAACCCTGCGAGACCTTGAAGATCAGCGTCCGCAGACCGTGAAAGATTTGAGCGAAGCGATCGCAAAGGGCGATCTTTCCGAGAATGCGGAGTATACGGAATCCAAAGCGCGGCTTGGTCGCATTGATGGTCGTATTTTTTCGCTGAAGGAGCGCATTAAAAACGCGGTGATCATCGAAGCTCCGGAGGGAGACGAGGGTACGGTTCAACTCGGCTCAACGGTGACTGTGCTCGTGAACGCTCGCCAACGCGCCTATCAAATCGTCGGTCCATCCGAAACCGATCCATCTAAAGGACGTATTTCGCATCTTTCCCCTCTTGGCCAAGCGCTCATGGCGCACAAGATTGATGATGTCGTGCAGGTGAACGGGATGGACTATCGGATTATCGCGGTGGAGTAAGACGGATTGACAAAATCCATTTTTACGCGTATTCGTGTCTTTGCGAGGTTTTACAAATGAACAGTCCAGATACGTTGCCACGAGGTTGTGAGCGTGTTTTTGTTGATTATCAGATGCCTCAACATCATGAGGATATGAAGCGCGATCTTTCCGTCACCCGAGTTTCCCCCCTGCTTCAGAATCCCATTGAGTGGGTCGGTATGGTAATGACATGCGGCACAAAGGGGCCACCTCGTGAACGGACATTTGTTACAACAAAAACTAGAAGAACGGAGTTTAGACGAATTGACATTCATCGACTCGTCGAACGCATGAGTAATCTTGATTTTCGTCCGGCAATCCATACTGAGGTGTATGCCTGGGCGAGAAAGCACTTGTCCTTGCGCTGGAGGCACGTCGGACTTGCCGCCTCGTTCTATTATCAGGAAAAGTGGCGTTATTTGTTTCTGGATCATCTTTTGAGTGATCGTATTCTCGGTGTTACGACTCTGGAATCTCTTGTCCCGGGGACGCGGTTTCTTTTTGTGCGAAAAGACCATCTTGAATAGGTCATGTCTGTCCGCCGCGTTTCGACTCTTTCGGAACCGGC
>CAITMG010000008.1 GCA_903893445.1 Candidatus Uhrbacteria bacterium
GCCGAACGATGGGCCGACGAAATTATTGATCGAACGCGCGAACCATTTTACGGAAACGCCACCACCGGCAGACTGGGTCGGGACGTGGGTGTATACGAAGAAGTGATATCATCGGTTGATATGCCGCATGAAGGGAACCCTTTTGCACAGAATCCGGAATTTCTTCAAAAGAAATTTCCAGAACTTCCAGTTTCAACGGAAGCAAGTCAAGCTGCACATCGTGCAGCTATTCAGGAGGGGAAGACTGTTCCTGAGAAAAAGCCTTTGGCGCGAATTCAAAATTATCTGGATCGTTTAAACGAGATTGTTGCGCGCAAAGATCCGAAAGAAAAAGAGCGTGGTCTCGAAGCGATCAAGCGATTATTGTATCGGACAGCAGTCATTAAGCCGGAACATATTCCGGAAGCGTATTGGGATCTCCAAAAGCGCATTGCTCGCGAACAAGGCCATGGAGATATCGAGATTACGCCGCAACTCAAAGCTCAGCAGGCAGACGTTCTTATTTCTGATCAAAAAGGTTCTTTGGATACGTGGGTTGATTATCTTTCCTCGCCTGATGCCACGTATCCGGATTGGCTGAAATATTGGGCGACGCGAAGTGTCCTTGGAATGGCGGAATACGACAAGGGAAAGAAAGAGTTCGGAAGGCGCACGAAAGGCACGGTTAAGCCGTTTCCTGATCTCAATCGCGAAGCTCTTGCGTATGTTCTTGATGCGGTTCAAAAGAAATACGCCAAAGAAAAAATTGATCTGGAACGATTTGAGCAGCAAGATCAACAAAAGTTTAATGATCTATTGAAGGGAGAATCTTTTCCAAAGCTCTATGCGTGGGCTGTCGATAAAGTAAATCCAACAGCAAAAGAACTTCTCACGGTGACGAAAGGACGATGGGTGAAGTATGACAAAGGGTCGGATCCAAAACCGCTCGTGAAAGCCATTCAGCCGCACGGAACGGGTTGGTGTACGGCTGGAGAGTCCACGGCTAAGACCCAACTCGATGCGGGTGACTTTTACGTTTACTACTCAATTGATGAACAGGGCAGGCCATCAATCCCGCGAGCGGCGATTCGTATGGAGGGCGATGGAGGTGGTCAACAAAAGATTGCCGAAGTTCGTGGAATTGCCGAGAATCAAAATCTGGATCCGTATATTGGCGACGTTGTTCAAGCGAAGATGAAAGAGTTTCCCGATGGGAAGCAATATGAAAAGAAGGCGTCAGACATGAGGCGGCTTACAGCGATTGAAAAGAAAACAAACAACAATCAACCGCTCACGAAAGAAGATCTGCGTTTTCTTTATGAGATGGATTCGGAGGTTGATGGATTTGGATATGGCCGAGATCCGCGGGTGAAAGAGATTCAAGATCGTCGCGATCGGCGTGGAGACCTGATGGTAATCTTTGATGCGAAGGAGGATGAGGTTGCGGATGCGCATGCGCCGTTTACGGACAAAACAAAAGTCCTTATCGGAGATCTGATTTTGGTTGATGACGTTTTTCCTGGCCAATTTGTTTGGATCGAAGGGGAGGTACATCTGCCCGGATATGATTATTCCAAACATACAGCGATGAGATTGATTGAAGTAGGACAATCTAGCGCTGTCGCAAAAAATCTGAAGAAGTTTCAAGAATTGGATGAGGAAATCGCCAACAAACTGATTGATGCAGAGCAGGGCTATTTTGTTGTGGGTAATCTCAGGAGGTTTCAATTATCGGACGCCAAGATCGCCAACAAACTGATTGATGAAGGATCAGGTCATCTTGTTGTAGACTTTCTCCGATCCTTCAAAGAATTGGATGAGGAAATCGCCAACAAACTGATTGATGTCGGTTATGGAGATGCCGTCGTAGGTGATCTCGGATGGTTTCGAGGATTAAATGCCAAAATCGCGATCAAGCTCATTGATGCGGGTTACATTTTTGATGTTGCGATGAATCTCGATAAATTTCAGGGATTGGACGAAGCTACGTTAAGGCGCCTCAAGGAATATGCATAGACAAAAAATACGCATTCATCATGCGTATTTTTATTTGACCTTCTTTTATCTTCCCAATCCCATCTTCTCCTTCACGATTTTCATTTTTGCTTCTGCGGCTTCTTGTGCAGCATCGCGGCCGCGGTCGAGGATCTTGGTGAGTTCCGCCGGATCACTTTGGAATTCTTTGAGCTTCTTTTGAATCGGATTGAGCATGTAGATCACGGCTTCCGCCAATGCTTTTTTGAAATCGCCGTAACCTTTGCCAGCAAATTCTTTTTCAATCTCTTTCATGGATTTGCCGGTCGCATGATGATAGATGGTCATCAAGTTGGCGATGGCTGGGCGGTTTTCCTCGTCGTATTCGATCGTTGTGCCGGAGTCGGTAACAGCGCGTGAGATTTTCTTTTTGATGACTTCCGGTTCATCGGTGATGGCGATGTAGCTGGATGCAGAGATCGCGCTCTTGGACATTTTCTTTGTCGGGTCGTCGAGTCCCATGATGCGCGCACCGACTTTTTGGATGAGTGGCTGTGGAACGACAAACGTTTCGCCAAAGTGGGAGTTGAATCGTCGTGCAAGAACACGGGTTAGTTCGAGGTGTTGCAATTGATCCTCGCCAACCGGAACGACCGTTGTGTCGTAGAGGAGGATGTCGGCGGCCATGAGTGCGGGATAGCTAAACAAGCCGACGCTCGTGTTCTCTGCGTGCTTCGCGGATTTGTCTTTGTATTGCGTCATGCGCTCGAGTTCACCCATCTTGCCAATCGTGCTCATGATCCAACCAAGCTCTGTATGCTCTTTGACTTCGCTTTGCACGAAAATGTTTGAGCGATTGGGATCAATGCCAACGGCAAGATACGCGGCGGCGGTATCGAGCACGTTCTTTCTCAGCTTCGCTGGATCTTGTGGCACGGTGATGGCGTGTAAATCTACAACGCAAAACAGACAGCGATATCGATGCTGGACATCAGCCCATTGTTTGAGTGCGCCGATGTAGTTGCCGATGTGGAGGACGTTGGTTGGTTGAACGCCGGAAAAGAGGAGATCTGCCATATGGCACATAGCATGCCTGAAAACGATGGGGTTTGGCAAAGGCATGCTATACTTGAGCAAAACTCACGCACATTGCTTGTATGCCACCACGTGTTTCCAAAGGGGTTCGTTTGACCCCGCCATCAAAGCCTTCGAAAGATATTTTTACGCCAACGATCGATCCGACGCCGATGGAGGTTGTGCCTGCACCGTCGCCGGCTGTTTCGAGCTTTGTGATTCAGTTGCTCGTGGCGTTGAATCTGCTCGCGGTGTTTGGTTTTTATGTTGTGTATTACCGCATCGACCAACAGTCGCAAGCGATTCAGCGTTTGACGTCACTTATCACATCAATGAGTTTAACCGTGCCGGTTGGGCAGGTTGAGCCGATTGTTCAGCCGCCAA
>CAITMG010000009.1 GCA_903893445.1 Candidatus Uhrbacteria bacterium
AAACGGCAACGCGTATCGTCCGGGTGATGTCGTCACCGCGATGAATGGCATGACGATCGAAGTCTTGAATACCGATGCCGAAGGCCGTGTGACACTCGCAGACGCGTTGTGCTATGCCGTGCAACAACAACCGGATGTCATCATCGATCTCGCAACGCTCACCGGCGCAATGGTCGTCGCGTTGGGCGAAGAAATCGCCGGATTATTTTCTTCCAACGTCAAACTCACGGAACGATTGAAAAATGCGTCGCTTGAAACAGGGGAGATGCTATGGGAGATGCCGCTGTTTGAGGGATATAACGACCACATCAAATCAAAAATCGCTGACCTCAAAAATATCGGTCAACGCGGATCCGCAGGATCAATTTCTGCCGCATTATTTTTGAAACCATTTGTCGGCGATATTCCGTGGGCGCATCTGGATATTGCCGGAACATGTTATACGGAAAAAGAATCACGCCCAGATCAACCGTACGGAGCAAGTGGATACGGCGTGCGATTGTTGGTGGGGTATCTAGAAAGGCTGTAGGTGGTAGGCAGTAGCACTAGGTGATGAGTGTATTCAGGATTCGCATGACCTCTGACAAGAGCTCGCAGCATTCAGGTTCGGGGTTCTGCAGGTAGCCAATGCGTCGGCAGATTTCGAGTTGTGTTTCAAGCTCGGCGCCAGACCCGTATGCGATTGAAAGAAATCGTTTAAATTCTGGAGTGGTTCCTCTTCGTCTTCCTTCGGCGATGTTTGAGGGGATTGATACGGCAGCCCGGCGCATCTGTGAAGTAATTCCAAACTGTTCATCTTTTGGAAGGTCGTTTGTTATTCGATAAATCTGGGTGACAAGATTCATCGATTTCTGCCACACAATTAAATTTGTATGCGAGGTGGATGTCATATATTCCACAGCTACCACGAGCTACCGCCTACTGCCTACAGCCTGTTGAGTTTCAGCTTGTGGATAACCGATTGTGGTATACTACGGTTGATATGAAAGTCACCGTGTACTCTACCCCCACGTGTCCCTACTGCAAGCTCACCAAAGATTTTTTGAAGGAGAGCAGCATCGCTTTTAGCGACGTTGATGTTTCTTCTGACCCATCCATGGCAAATGAGATGGTCAAAAAGTCCGGCCAGATGGGCGTGCCTGTGATCGATATCGACGGCGCCATTATCGTTGGTTGGAACAAGAGCGCGCTCGAAGAAGCGCTCGGGATGAAGCAAAAGGCGTAAGTCAAAAAATCGTCAAACAAAAAAGCCGGATGTTCTCCGGCTTTTTGCGTTGGGTGGGCTTATGCCTTCCCTAGTGTCTGTTGTCCTGGTTCCCATTCCATCGGACAGAGCTGTCCAGATTGAAGAGCTTCGAGAACGCGCAAGACTTCCTTGACCGAGCGGCCGACCGAGCCGGCACTCACGAGGGCGTATTTCACCACGCCTTCTGGGTTAATGATAAAGAGTCCACGTTGTGCTTCGCCGGATTCTTCGTTCAAGACTTGGTAGTCGCGTGCGATTTTGAGACTCGTGTCTGCAAGAATCGGATACGTCACATCTGGAAGATCGCGTTCAAACCATGCCTTGTGGCACCATTCGGAATCGGTAGAAGCGGCGAGGACTTCGCAATTCAATGCTTTGAATTCTGGTTCATGCTTGGCAAAGCCTTTCAACTCCGTTGGGCAGATGAACGTAAAATCGCGCGGGTAAAAGAAGAGGACGAGCCACTTGCCAGCGTAGTCCGACAAATTTGTCTTGCTAAAATCTGCACCCTTTTTGTATGTTTGAACGCCAGCAAATGTTGGCGCTTTGTTGTCGATGAGGATCATATATTTTATTTCTGTCATTCCCGCGCAGGCGGGAATCCAGGGTCAAAGAAGTTGTTTATGTTCTGGATCCCCGCCTTCGCGGGGATGACAATAGGATTTATTTAATGGCTTGCGTGTAAAGTTCCGTCACTTTTTCCCAGTTCAAATTTTTCCACCAATCGGCGATATAGGATTTGCGATCCGATCCGTAATCGATGAAATACGCATGTTCGTAGACATCAAGCACGAGAATCGGCAAACAGCCCCACACGCCGCCTTGGTTGTGTGCGTCACCCGTGTATACGCGAAGCATTTTGTCGTGCGTGTCCCAGGCAAGGACGACCCATCCGCGCGCAGCCATGCCGCAGGCAGAGAAGTAGTTCATGAAATTTTCCACGGAACCGTATTTCTCCGCGAGAGCCTCAACGAGAATACCGGATGTCTGTCCGTTTCCGCCAAGAACGTCGAAATACCATTCGTGCAGATATACGCCGTTGGTGGCAAATGTTTCTCCGTCTTTTAATGCACGAAGTTCGGAATACGATTGGTTCGCACTCGAAAGATCCTCGCCGCGTGAGAGCGCTGTGAGTCGTTCGCTAATTTCGTTTTTCTTCGCAACATAGCCCGCATAGAGCTTGTCGTGATGAATAGTAATGGTTTTTTCGGAGATCCCTTGCAATGGAGCCGAAAAAGAAAGCGGTTTATTTTCCGTTTTCATAAGAATAAAGATGATTTAGGCAGTAGGCGGTAGGCAGTAGCGAGCTACCGCCTACAGCCTACTGTCTCGCTGCTATGATTTATTTTGTAAAGCTTTCAGGATGTCGGCATTCTTCGGCATTCCATGCCGATAATAGAGAATGGTGCCATCTTTCGAGATTGCGACAACGGTCCGGCGGATCAGCTTGAGCGGACCCAGGCTCCGGATGGCGTCGTACGACGCCGCAACCTTTTTAAGCGTATCAATCAATAACGGAAAGGGGAAGGCGTGTTTATCGCGAAAGGCTTGATGGCTTTCTTCCTTGGCTGGATTGATGCCAAACACAACCGTATCGAGCGTTTCAAATTTTGACCAATCATCTCGAATCGCACACAGTTGCATTGTACATCCCGGCGTCATGTCACCCGGATAAAAAATCAACACGACATTTTTTGTGCCGGCAAAATCTGCGAGAGAAACAGATGTACCGTCCTGGTCTTTGAGGGAAAAGGCGGGAGCTTTGGATCCGATGCGAAAAGGGGAGATGGCTGGCATAGGCACAGATGAAATATATTTTGAATAGTGTACGTCCGTTTGGGATACCGGGCAAGACTCCGATTTTTTCGCATCGACGTTCAAAGGGTTTTGCGCTACGCTATCGCCATGTCAGATGTTGAAGTGTCGCATGTTGGCCGTCCGTGGTGGCTTGCGTGTTGTGCGGGGTGTCTTTTGATGCTGATTTCGGCCGGAATCGCGCTTTTATTGACGCTTCACGCGATTTCCATTCCAGATCCAGTCCGGGCAAAAGCACAACAAACAAGCCAGGTGTTGACCGGATGGCTCAAATCCGCAAAGATACGGAATTGAATACCAGCACTATGAGATTACGACAACGCTTGCTTGGAACCGGA
>CAITMG010000010.1 GCA_903893445.1 Candidatus Uhrbacteria bacterium
CTGCAGCGATAATAAAAATCGTTGCCCCGGTCGCGAAAGCAAAATATTGGTTTTTGATAATTCCTTTTGATCGTCGAACACCACTCCAGGCACGTACGAGGCTAAAAATGATTGATCCGATAAAGAAAAGGAACCAAGCGGTGTATGTAATCGGATTAAACGTTCCATAAATGTAGAGGCCTTCTCGGACTTCTGCGGTGTACACCATGAACGGTGAAATCGAGAGAAGGGCAAAAATGCTTCCTAATGTAAGCGCTACTTTTGCGCTTAATGACATTTTTGAATTTTCTGCGTTTAAAAATTCTGATGTAAACCAGATGAGTCCCGTAACAAGGACAGATGTAAAGAAAAACGTGAGTCTTCCAGCAATGAGCGTGTCGAGGAAGTGGAAGATGGCAACATACAATGAAAGAATCCATCCGGCTGAGCCAAGTGCAAAAAGAGCAAAGGCTTGATGTGACCGCGATTTAGGATCTTTTGTAAGAATAACAATCCCCAGTCCGGAGTTGATGAGGAAAGTACAAAATTGAATGATGCCGATGAACGTAAGCACCTATATATTATATCACAACTTTTTTCTTTCAAGGAAGAAAAAAGCGTCCAAATATTTCATGGACGCTTACGAGAGATGCGGGAACTTAGAACCACGAGAAGCGGTGTCGTTCCTGAAGGGGCATGACGAACGGGTAGAACACATCGTTGTGGTGTTCCTGCGGTTCACTGATTTGGTCGGGGATGAAACGATTGCGGTTGAGGAACGCGATCGTCATCATGTTCGCACTGTAGATCCAGTGCGTAATCCCCCGCTCGACGGACCAGTCATATGCGAATTTCATCACATCGACCATCGCTTTCTTTCCGCGCTTACCAGCGAGCGGCCTCGAGATGATTCGAGACACTTCGAGCGTGGTCGTACGTGGAAGATCGGACGGAAGAATGAATCCATGGTCGTCCATGGGGAATTCGCCCCTGTGAGGGGGAATGAGCCTGACCGTGCTGATTACCGAACCCTCAAGCGTTGCTTGAAAGTGTGTGGCGTCGCCATCGTACTCATCGATCTCCAGCCCGTAGATATTGGGCGGAAACGCGAGGAGCTGGATGTTGTAGATTTCGTAGCGAAGCTCAAAGATTTTCCTCATATCTTCGAGCGAGGTGACGCGTTCGATGTGGTACGCGTCTGCGAGATCTGTCGTTGGCGGCAGGGCTCTCATTCGTTCATACGATTGTTTATCGGGAGCTTTCTCCGTGGCCACTTCGGTCCCACAGGAGTTTTCCGTGTCGAGTTTCTTTACTGAGTCCATGGCACTTCCTCCTGTGGACGTCGCGAGTATAGCATATGAAAAATCCTCCGGAGAAGTACGGAGGATAACTAGACGGCTTTCGCCTTGAACAGGACGCACGTATTTGCGTAGATGTCCTGTCGAGCCGTGAGGATCTTGAACCCACAGCTTTCGAGCGTGCCAGAGAAGCTATGAGCAGGCGTAAAGGTATACGTCTGTGTGTGTCCCTTTGCTGCAATCAGCAAGTTGAGGGCGAAGATCGAGATGTATGACGGCATGCGAAAGCACGTCAGAGCGATTTCATCTGGACGTTTTCGGTTGAAGACCCGTCGCAGATGATCGACGAAGATGAGGTGTGGCTTCGGATTCCACGGATTGACGAGGACGAGCGTCCCGCCCTTCTTGAGGATCCGTCGAAGTTCGCGCAGATGCGCCACGGGATCGGGGAGCGTGTACAGGACGTTGGTGGAAATGACGGCGTCGAACGTTTCGTCATTAAAGGGGAGTGGCTTGGACAGGTCGCCCTGTTGAAGGACGACGTTATCATCGCGCAATTTGCGCGACGCGACTTGCAGCATCGCCTCGGATCGATCCAAACCGGAGAGTCTCCAGCTGGGATGCCGATCGCGGATCAGCTTGAGCTGGTGGCCCGTGCCACATCCGGCATCCAGGACGCGCGCCTGGTCGTTGTGGATGTGTTTGAGGCATCCGACGATTTCTCGATGCAACTGCGTGTAGGGGATGGTCGTCCCCAGCGTGTCGTACAGCCGAGCGTAAAAGTTCCAAAACGCTTGTTCGCTGATACTCATGTCGTCTCCTGTGGAAAACGTGAGGCACGAGCGTTGTATCGTATTTGCAGAGCGTGCGTCAATTCTAGGCTCTATTGATTGACCCTCGAGCCCGCAACTGGTAGCCTAGGCCTGTTATGTTCACCGAATTTGCCTCAATCCAGCTCACGCGCGAAGAATTGATCCAGATCCATACGGCCCTGGTTCAGCGTGCGATTTTGGAAGATGAGCTCCGTGAAGAGCGTGATCAGCCGACGATTGAACGTCGGCCACTATTAGAAACGATTGAAGCGCTCCTAAACGAGCCAGATGAGCGCATGCAACAGCTGGATCATGTCTTAGAGGATCAGTTGTGGGAGTATTCCTGGTACGCGTTTACGGATGAATGGGCACACGCTCGTGCCGCACAGGACGTTTTGCGAGATGTCGGTCCAGAGGCACGAGTCGCTGATCCGGTCGCATTTGAGAAAAAAGTCGATCTTCGGTATCAAAAGGATTTTGAACGATATGTGACGGAACTTTCGATGGATGATGATCAAAAAAAGCGATCGTTTATTCGGTCGACGCAAGATACACCCCGTTCGGGGAAATCTGGGGGTTTAGAAACGTAATTGCAACGGCCGCTCCCACGTAAATGAGTAAAAATACACCAATTACCATCAAGAATTCCTTTTCTTCCTCAAT
Organism: Candidatus Uhrbacteria bacterium; assembly: GCA_903893445.1. Classification (GTDB taxonomy): domain Bacteria; phylum Patescibacteriota; class Patescibacteriia; order 2-12-FULL-60-25; family 2-12-FULL-60-25; genus CAITMG01. The sequence goes on from CAITMG010000010.1 coordinate 2,753, forward strand.
AACATGCGAAAGAAAATGCTTGATGAAGTATGCGATGCTCAGGACGAAGAGGGAGATAATGACGGCCCAGGGGATTTCGATCATATGAAGAGGGTCAACGGGACGTTTATCATAAGGTGCGATATGATCGTTGTCTAGGCTCTGTCTTATGCCAACTGTGAACCAAGGTGTTGTTTCCAACTTGTTGAGCGCGATTGTTGCGCCTCCTTTGGTATCTGTCCCGGAGGAATCCCGGATTACGGTTCATGCGGCAGTGAGCCGTTTTGCCGTTTTATACGAGAAGATCCGGAATGCGGTTGATTATAAGGATGACCATCTGCTTCGAAAGGCAGCGATACTCCGTATCCTTAAAAGACAGCTCATCTTGGAGAGTGAGGCTGGACCGATTGCTGCGCACTTGGTCCGAGAACTGATCGGAGCCAGGTATATTCCGAACGGCGAGCTCCCAGAATCGTTGATCACAGAAGTTGCTCTTCGTGTATACAAGTATAGAACAATAGAGAAAACGCACATCGGCTCATCAGAGTACATGGAGTGGTTGTTGCGAATTGTCTCTGTTGAAATCGAAGAACTGCTCTCAGATCAGACAGCTGAAAAAGCGTTTGTGACGTTTTTATACGATCGATTAGCTGATCGGATTCAGGTCCGTGATGGGGAGCTGTCTGCGACGGATGTGAAATTGCAGGTGTATCTCGCATGTCATCGCTCACTCTTAAAAGCGGATGATGACTCGCTTTCGTTTAAGTTGATTCGCGCGTATCTCCCAGAGTGGCTTCGTGCCCCCGAGTGGATCGAGGATCCAGCGCCGATCGCGGAACGGTTGGTTGGCATTTATCAGCGCGTGCAAACAAGCTTGCATCATCCATACGGTCCTCGGATTCAGCGTGTTGTGAAACCGTGGGCTGTGGCACTTGGAGCTGTCCGACAGGCTGTGACGGAAAAACCGGATCAAGCGACGACGATCTTAAAGGATGCGGACACGTTAAAGGTTGCTGTCGGTCGGATTGCGGAAAGTCAGTATGCTGCCGCAAAGACCAAACTTCGCCGTGGAGCTGTTCGTGCCACGATCTACATCTTCCTGACAAAAATGTTGATTGCGTTTGCGATCGAGGTTCCAGTAGAACGAATGGTCTATGGTGATTGGTCGTTGCCGATCTTAATGGTCAATCTCATGTTGCCACCATTTTTGATGTTTTTTGTGGCGCTGTTCATCCATGTCCCAGGGAAGAATAATACGGTTCGCATGCAGGAGAATGCGATCATGCTGTTTACGGCCGAAGGTGTTCCGATGCGCGAAGTGCGCATTCCAAAAAAACGCGGTGTACTAGCTGGGTTTATGTTTGGGTTTGCCTATGCGGTGACGTATTTGTTGATTTTTGGGGCGATTGCATCCGTCTTGTTCTCGGTTCACTTTACGTGGATTTCCGCAGGTATTTTTATCTTCTTCCTTTGCACGGTGAGCTTCTTTGCATTTCGTCTCCGACAGAATGCGCGAGAGTACGTCATCATTGAAGGTCGTCAAAGTTTGCGTGCGCTGGTGATGGATGTGATCTCGTTGCCGATTTTGCAGTCCGGTCATTTTATCGCTCGGGGGATTAATCGGATTAACGTCTTTTTGTTCTTTTTCGATTTTCTTCTCGAGGCGCCATTCAAGATTTTTCTCACGGTGTTAGAGGAGTGGTTCGCCTTTTTGAAAGAAAAGAAAGAAGAAATTCAGTAATATGCTTCGATCAAAGACGCTTCATGTCATCCAGGCGGCGATCGGCGTTTTGTGGCTTTGTGTTATTGCGCTTTGTATTCGATGGATTGTTTTTTCTGGGATTCCATTGCGACACGTTCCGAAGATTGCTCGATCGGTCATTCAGGCGTATGGCTTCTACGGTCCGTTTTTGATTCTTGGGATGTACGCGATCCGCGGAGCCTTTTTTGTCATTCCGACAGCATTGCTCAATGTCCTTGCCGGATCCTTATATGGACCAGTTTGGGGGACGCTTCTTAATCTGACGGGGGAGATGCTGACAACGAATATTTCGTTTGGACTTGGCCGTCTGTTTGGCCGACGCGTTTTTCGTGCGCATGAGCATGGGTGGGTGAAGCGCTATGATGATGTTTTGAAACACGAAGGATTTTTAACAGTCCTCATTATGCGCTCCTTATATTTCCCGTTTGACCTCGTGAATTATGGGAGCGGGATTTCGAGCATGATGTATCGCCAGTATGTTCTTGGGACGTTTCTTGGACTCCTTGCGCCGGTCATCACATTGACGGTTCTTGGAAATGCGTTTACAAATCCTCGTGCACTCGTTGCGTTTGTCTTGCTTTCGGCAGTATCGATTGGCGCGGCTCTGCTGCTTCGGCAGTCCGCTTGGGCAAAACGACGACTCTACCCACCACATGTTCACGAAACGATTTGAGAGTTCACTTTCCCATGCACGACGTGGGACGTTAACGACTGGCCACGGCACCCTTGAGACGCCGTTTTTTATGCCGATCGCGACCAAGGGCGCGGTCAAGACGCTCTCGAGTTTTGATATCGAGCGACTCGGGAGCCCAATCTTGCTTTCCAATACGTATCACTTGTATCTCCGACCAGGTTTGGAGGTGATGCGTCATTTTGGCGGGTTGCATAAATTGATGTCCTGGGAAGGGGCGCTACTGACAGACTCTGGAGGATATCAAGTTTTCTCCTTGGCAAAGATGCGAAAGATTACGGAGGAGGGGGCGACCTTCGCTTCCCATATTGATGGGTCACGCCATTTGTTGACCCCAGAACTTTCCATGGAAATCCAACAAGCCATTGGAAGTGACATTGTGATGGTCTTGGATGAATGTACACCACCTGGATCCACTTATGAGTATCTTCGTGATTCAATAGCTCGAACAACGCGCTGGGCAAAGCGATCGAAAGACGCGTTTGTTGCTGGTCGTTCGACATCGAATAATCCTTCGTCACAGCTTTTTGGTATTGTTCAGGGCGGTGTTGATGAAAAACTTCGTTGTGAAAGCGCGCGGGCATTAAAAGAAATTGGGTTTGATGGGTATGCGATTGGCGGGTTATCTGTGGGAGAAGCGTTTGCAGATTCGTGTCGGATTGTTGAAGCGCTGCATGAGGAGCTTCCAAAAGATGCCCCGCGCTATTTTATGGGTGGCGCAAAACCGGAAGAGATTGTGGCATACGTCAAACGTGGCGTTGATATGTTTGATTGCGTCATCCCAACACGAAATGCGCGTCATGGTTTGCTCTATCGATTCGTTCACGATGACTTGAGTCGTCCGGATTTTTACGAAGCGATTCATGTCACAAATGAGGCGCATAAAATGTCCGATGAGCCGCTGGTTGCCTTTGATGCAAATGATCCGATCACCGCAGAGCTCTCGCGTTATACGATGGGATATGTTCGTCACTTATTTACGGTTGAAGAAGTGCTCGCGCATCGGTTGATGACATTGGCGAACGTGCGATTTTATCTTGAACTCATGCGACGCATTCGTGTCGCTATTGATGACGGAAAATTGTAATAAAAAATCCGACCAAGTGGTCGGATGTGGCTAGTCGAGAAAACGCGTGTATTCGATGAGGTCGTCCATGATCTGATGGAGGTGATGTCCGCCGCGGATGTCCCATGCGGGACGATCGTCGTTTCCAACCCAGAGGATCATCGGGATGCATCGCAGTACGTGCTTTTCACTGAACCGTTTCATGTCACGGCGGATGATTTGGATCTCTTCTGTCTGTTCCTTTTCTTCCTGATCTTCGAGGAACATGAGTGTGGATGGAACGCCGACACCAGCTCGCTTGATCTGAAAGCAGAGATGGATCGGATCGGCTCGGTTGATCTTTCCGATTAGGTCGATGCGCGCGAACGAGTCGATCTTGCGCTTTGGAAGAATCGTGATGACACGGTGCTTTAAGAGTTGGTACGCCGTTCGTGCTACAGCAAACGCGCCGAGACATGCGCCGACCCATTCATCTGTCACGAGTTCGGATTGCGGGGGGAGACAGGTTGGCGTTTCTTCGCGTTCCTGATCGGACATGAGAAGGAATGCGCGGGTCAGCGCGGATTGTGATTTTCCTCCGAGAGCAATGGGTGTGTGAATGGATGTCTCGGGTCGATCTTCGACGTATCTCGTGAGTGTGGAGCTGACTCCCCAAAAGATCGCACGAAGCGTTTCAGAGAATGCGTCTATCCGTTGTGGGTCAATGAGGGACGCGAGACGTTTCTTTCCAAGCATCACCGCATGGTCAGGGGGAAGTCGTCCGCATTTTTGCGCGAAACTTTCTGCTTCCGAATAGATGAGAAAAACCTCTTCGTTTGCGTCATCGGGAAAGCTGTTTGATTGGCCGACGTCGTAGGGGAGATGTCGACCGAGGCGCGTTCGTTCTTTTGCAATCGCGACGGGTCCGTCTCGAGCTGACTCCTTGTCTCGAATCCTCAATCGTTTTTGCGTTTTCAAGGTGCAGCCTCTTCGGTAAGGAATGACTGACTCTGGCGGAGATGTCTATAGCTTTTTTTTGAAGGTTTGTCAATCCGCGTGGGATAAAAAAACGCACGAGGTTATCGTGCGGGAGAGGTGCGGATTTCTTCGAGGACCGATCGGATTCCGGCAATGAGGGATGGAGGAGGCTTGATATCCCACGTCTCATTTCCGTGGCCGACCACGATCACCACCGGGACACAGGGGCGTTGCTGTGAATGTGTGAACTCCTCAAAGTGTTTGAGGATGGAGTGGATGATCGTTTGGCAGCCGCGATCTTGATTTGACCACCGCGCGATGCGACAAAAAGGATGAATAGCTCCTTTGTTCTTTATCTGGATACAGAGGAGATGTTGCGCGGCGTCTTCGATTGGCGCTAGAAAATCGATGTTGAAGCTAATGTCGACGTTTGCGGTTGCGTGGTGCGGATAGATCTCAAACTCATGAAACCCCCTCGCAACACGAGCGCTGGCGATGGCACCAAAATAGCAGCTTCGCCAATGACGTCGTACCTGTGGTTCGTCTTGGCTAAAAAGCTGAAACAGGAGATTTCGATCTCGATCGGGGACACCCAGGAGTCCGCTGAGCAGATGGCGCTGAATCCGTGCGCCAGGAACGGCGATTTTCGCGATGCCGTCTTTGATGCCGACGCGGTCATCGATCTGCCAATACAGCGACCAGACGCCGTACCAGAATGCGGCTCGACCAAGCTCATTGATCGGCGAGATATCATCTTCATCCTTCCTTGGAAGGACCGTATCGAGGTACTCATCCGCACTCCGCTTAATGACCTCCATCGTCGCATCTTGCCACTTTGCGGCACAGCCGGCTCCCATGTTGGCGAGTTCGGCAAACGTATGATAGGCGTTTGCTGGGAGGGGTTCCTCGTCGTGACTCTTTCGGATCTCATAGCCAAGATCTGATTTTTTCATTGTGAATGTCCTTTTGACGGCATGGTTTTGCTGTCGCGAATCAATCTAGCAGACACGTCGGGGCTGTCAATTGAGGGCTTTGTCAATCTACTGCGTCTTCGATACAGTAGGTGGCATGTCAGACCTTCTTGAGGAGTTGAATGATGCCCAGCGCAAGGCCGTTACACACGAGACCGGCCCGTTATTGATTGTCGCTGGTGCCGGCACCGGAAAGACGACCGTTTTGACGCGACGGTATGCGTATCTATTGGAGACGAAGAAGTTGCATACGGAGCAGATTTTAGCGCTCACATTTACCGAGAAGGCGGCAGGGGAGATGGAGGATCGTGTTCTTCAGCTTCTCCCGAATGGAACCTATGATTTTTGGATTTCGACGTTTCATGGATTTTGTCAGCGTGTGCTAGAGAAGTATGCCTTTGAGATTGGATTGCCGAATCAGTTTCGCGTCGTCAATGAAACGGATGCGTGGTTATTATTAAAACGACGATTCGAGGAGTTGCCGCTTGATCATTATCGACCTCTTGGAAACCCGTTGAAATTTCTTGGTGGTTTACTGCGTCATTTTTCTCGCGCGAAGGATGAAGGCGTGACGCCAGAGTCGTATCTCGCGTTTGCGGAAACTGCTGTATTGGATGCAGACGCCGATCCGAGTATGGAGCGGTCGCGTCTCAAGGAGATTGCGGATTGTTTTTTCGCCTACCGCCGGATTTTGCGGGAGGAGGGCGCGTTGGATTTTGGTGACTTGATTACGGAAACACTCAGACTCCTTCGAGAGCGTCCACGCGTCTTAAAGGAGCTCCAGGATCAATTTGCATATGTGTTTGTTGATGAGTTTCAAGATACCAATTGGGCGCAGTATGAGTTGATTAAGATGCTGGCGGCACCAAAGAATAACGTCACGGTTGTGGGAGATGATGATCAAGCGATTTATAAGTTTCGTGGAGCATCGTTGGCAAATATTTTGCAGTTTCGTGATGACTACCCAGATGCCGCAACGGTTGCACTGACCCAAAATTATCGGTCGCATCAGGAGATTTTGGATACGTCATACGGATTCATTCAAAAGAATGATCCGAATCGCTTGGAGGTTCGTTTGGCGAGCACGGGACTCTCAAAGCGCCTTGTGAGCGCGACGGGGCCGGGAGGCGTTGTCTCGTCGTTTTGGTATAAGAGCCTGGAGGATGAGGCTGAGGCGGTTGCGATTCGTATTCGTGGGATGAAGGAGGAGAATCCGGAGCTGTCTTGGAACGATTTTGCGATCCTTTCGCGTTCGAATGATGGCTGTGAGCCGTTTGTGTTTGCGTTGGAGCGGCATGGGATTCCATTTCGATTTATTGCCATGCGCGGGTTATACGCAAAGCCGGCGATTGTGGATTTAACAGCGATTTTTTCCTTGCTTGATGGGTATCGTGAATCTTCCGCCGTGTGGCGCGCCATGACCGCGCCGTGCTTTTCCTTTTCACCGGGTGAGATGGCGGAGTTTCTCCATTTTGCGGCTCGTAAGACGGGTGGAACGCTATGGGATGCGGTGAGTCGTGCGCGAGAGATTCCGGGAATGATTCCAGAGGCGGTCCAAAGAACGGAATCGTTTGTGACGGTGATTCAACGGTTGTCGGAAACAGCGCATCGGGAACGTCCATTGCGATTATTGCAATTGATTTTGGAAAAGACATCGTATCTCTCAGAGATTTTGAAGCGACCAGAACGAGAAAAGTTGGAGATGCTTGGGCATTTGAACGCATTCGCGAATCGTATTAAGCGATATGAGTCTTCGACCCTTGCGCCAACGGTGAAAGGGTTTATGGAAGAGTTTCGGATGGAGATTGATAGCGGCGAAGAAGGTGCCTTGATGGATGAAGCGGACGCCGGACCTGAGGCCGTGAGCGTGATGACGGTGCACGCCTCAAAAGGGTTGGAGTTTTCCCATGTTTTTATTGTGTCGTTGGTGGATCAGCGCTTTCCGACGCGTGTACGTGGGGAGTCGATTCCGTTGCCGGACGGTTTGGTGAATGAGCGCCTTCCAGAGGGCGATGCGCATATTGAGGAAGAGCGTCGGTTGTTTTATGTCGCCATGACGCGCGCGAAAAAATCGCTCTTCCTGACCGGTGCAGAGTCATACGGCGGAACGCGAAAAAAGAAACCATCGGTCTTTTTGTCGGAAGCCGGTGTCGCTTCTGCCATGAAAGAGGTGAACTCTCAAGCCGAGAAGATGTTGTTGATTCCAACGATGACGGATCGAGAGTCTGCTGAGCGCGAGGTCTTTCCACTCAAGCGACGTTTTTCGTTTACGCAGTTAGCGGCGTTTCAAAAGTGTCCGTTGCAATACAAATTTTCCCATGTCTATCGGATTCCGATTTTGGGGAGTTATCAAAAAAGCTACGGGCAATCGATCCATTTATCGTTTCACGATATTTTGTCGTTGCATCTTGAACGCGGACAGGTTCAACAATCGAGTCTCTTTGGTGGAGCGGAAAAGGGGAGTGATGAGATTCGTGCGGCGTTGTTTCGAGTAACGTTGAACGAGGCGTTGGCGATTTTTGAAACTCGATGGATTGATGAGTGGTATCCAACGCGAGCGATTCACGATGAGCATAAGCAACAAGGACGCGATGCGGTGCGTCGCATGCATGAAGAGTGGTCTGTTGCTCCGCCGGACGTGGCGTTTTTGGAACAGCCGTTTGATTGGCGGATCGGCGAACATTCCATTAAAGGGTCCGTTGATCGCATTGATCGATTGGAGTCTGGTGGTCATGTGATCTTTGATTATAAGACGGGTGAAGCAAAGACCTCAGAGGATTTGGAGCGCGATCAAAAGGAGCAGTTGTGGATTTACCAGATCGCGATGGAAGGTCGTGGATTGGATATTCGTCGTTTAGCGTATGTATATCTGCGTACGGGTGGGATCGCGGATGTGCCGATTCTTCAGGGAGAAAAACGAGATGCGTTTCGCGAAGAGCTTAAAGGACGAATGGACGCAATTCTTGCCTCACGCTTTCCACCAGCGGCGTCGTCGTTTGTGTGCCGATACTGTGACTTTCGGAATATCTGTGAGTTTCGCAAATTATGAGTTTTGAACCGATCCGTCGTGTCCTTCAACGATCTGTGCAATCTGCACCAATCGCGAAAGAGCTTCAAATTGCTCGCGTGTTTGAGGCGTGGCAAAATGTCATTGTTGCTGTGTGGGGATCAGAGCGTGCAGCTTTTTTGACGCCTGTTTCATTTCGCGACGGTACGCTCGCTGTCGAGACGACGTCCGCGTCCGCGCAACAACAGCTTCGTGTTGATGATACGCGATTGAAAAATGAAGTGAACCGCTATTTGAGCGAGAGGGTGTTATTAAAGATTTCCGTGCGATCGAGAGGCTATTGAGCGTGTGGTATCATGTGGCCGTATGACGTTTCGTTCTTATCTTGTTTTCATGGCGATCATCACGCTCGTTGATTGGGGGGCGTGGTTGTATATTGTTGAAACGGTGAACCCAAACGAAACAACGATTGTTGGTATCGGTATTTTTTTCTTGACTCTCTTTCTTGGCATGGTTGGCGTGGTGTCGTTATTGGAGTCAGTTGTCCGTGTGTGGCTCTTAAAACGCGAAGTGATTATTCGAGAAGTTGCGATTGCATTTCGACATGGTGTGCTTTTATCTTTAGTTGCAATTGGTTCGGTCATTTTGGTGAAACAGCAGTTGTTTCAGTGGTGGACACTTTTATTACTCATTATCGTCGCGTCGTTGATTGAATACGTCTCGTTATTGGTCCAAGTTCGTCGCCGTTAAGAACACGGTTCGACCTCTTGCGAATCGCAGGGTGACAGCGTAAGATGGCGCGAGCTATGTTTCCTTCATTTTTAGGTCGTTTTTCCAAAGATCTCGGTATTGATTTGGGTACCGCAAATACCCTGGTCTACACGAAAGGAAAAGGCATTGTGATTCAAGAGCCTTCTGTTGTCGCCGTGAACACGCGCAACGGTCAGATTCTTGCTGTTGGGACAGAAGCTCGATCGATGATTGGAAAGACGCCGCCACACATCCTTGTGACGCGTCCGTTGCAACGCGGCATTATCGCAGACTTTGAAGTGACGGAAAAAATGCTTCGTTATTTTATTGAAAAAGTTCATCGTGATACGTCATCGATTATTCAACGACCACGCGTCGTCATTGGTGTGCCGTTGGATGTGACGGAAGTGGAACGAAAGGCTGTGGCTGATGCGGTGATGTTTGCTGGGGCACGCGAAGTCTTTGTCGTGGAAGAGCCAGTTGCCGCAGCTGTGGGGATCGGTCTTCCGATTTCCGATGCGTTTGGGAACATGGTGATCGATATTGGGGGAGGAACAACCGAGATTGCCGTGATCTCGTTGAATGGTGTTGTGACGGCAAAGTCCATCCCGATTGCTGGTGATGAATTGAATCGCAATATCATTCAATACTCACGCGACGTTTTTAATTTGCTTGTTGGTGAACGTGTCGCGGAAGAGGTGAAGATTGCTGCAGGTTCTGCGGTGCCGTTGTCCGAACGTTTAGAGGTCTCTTTGCGTGGTCGCGATCTCTTATCTGGGTTGCCACGCGAGATCATGGTGACGGATCATCAGATTCGAGAAGCGTTGTCTCGTTCGCTCAAGGCAATCATCGAACACGTGAAGTCGATTTTGGAAATTACACCGCCAGAGTTGGTTGCGGACATTTATCGTCGCGGCATTATTTTGACCGGAGGCGGCGCAATGCTGCGTGGATTGGATCAGGCGATTACACAGGAGACGGGTTTGCCTGTTCGTGTGGCAGATGATCCGTTGACCGCGGTTGCGCGTGGAGCGGGAATGTTGCTAGAGAATCCAGGAATGTTGGAAATTGTTGCGTTGCCGTCAGCGGATAAGATGCGTTAATTGCTATGCGACGATCAACACTCGCGATTTTTTTAGCGGGCGGGATTGTCGCCGTCGTTGTGTTGTCTGTCTCTGGTATTCTTCGCGGCGTGGAAGATGGTGTGCGTTGGGCGTTTATGCCTGTCGCTCGCGTCTTTGCAAATGCTGGGAGTGCTGTTGGGATTCATGTTGAAGCCGCTCCAACTTCGACGGATTTACAGCAACAAAATGCGGCATTAGAACAAAAATTGAAGCAGGTCACGGTTGATTACGTTCGCTTAAAGTCACTTGAAGATGAAAATGCCTCGCTTCGCCAATTGACGAAGTTTTTAGATGCGACGGGATACGATGAGGTGAGTGCACGCATTATCGCTCGACACTCAGATGCGCAAACGGCAGAAGTGCTCATTGATCGCGGCTCGCATGATGGTTTGGAGCTTGGGATGGCTGTGGTTGCGGGGAGCGGTGTGTTGTATGGAAAAATTACACAGCTGAGCGAGCATATCGCGACTGTTACGCTTGTCTCTGATGAACGAAGTCGCGTTGCGGCAACGGTTGCTGGTGAGCATGATACGTTGACGGGATTGGTTGTTGGCGAGGGAAATGGTGTTGCACGTATGACACTTATCCCTCAGGCCGTCACCATGAAGCAAAACGATGTGCTTGTGACCGCTGGAACCGAAGAAAAAATTCCTGCCAATCTCGCGATCGGTCTGGTGAATGATGTGGAAGGTGCGGCAACAGATCCATTTAAGTCTGCGACGCTGCAACCGTTAGCGCGTTTGGGAAGCGTTAATCTTGTTGCGGTGTTGCGTCCAGCGGCAATGCGTCCAAATCCATAAACACGTATGCGACCGATTGAAGCGGTTGGCATTTCCGTGGTCGCGATTGGGATCGGACTTTTTCAGTCTGTCTTTTCATCGTTTTTGCCTATGCCGTGGGCCGCTTTTCAGCCCGCTCTCCTCATCGTTGTGTATTTAACGTTGCGTGGAGGTTTACAAAAAGCGCTGTTGTTTAGCGTGCTCTGCGGTTTTCTCGCGGATGCGTTTACTCCGGGGATTGGGGGATTTTTTCTATTTCGCTATTTATTGGTGACGTTGATGCTCTCGGCATTGGCGACGGGTTTATTGACGAATCGATCACTCCTCGCGTCGTTAACGCTCAATGTTTCGGCACACTTGGTTGATTGGTTACTTTTGATTGTTTTTTTGCTTGGAGCGACGCTGTTTGTGAAAGATGCGCATTTCATTATGCCGTCTGTCACGGTCGTTGCGGTGACATTTGCCTGGGATGCGGGGATTATCGTTATTGCGTATTTGCTGCGTGCACTGTTTGGAAAACGGTTTGTCTTTTTTGCCAACGCAAAACGAAATCGCTATGGATGATCGCTCCCGACATGAATTGTTTGGGATTCGCGAAGAGGGCGTAGGCATGCGCGTGAATCCATCGGATCAAAACGTCGTCAAACACGAAGTGCTTTTTGAAGATGATGTCACGGCGATGAAGGAGCAGCCGATGTTTATCGGTTCTCCAATTCCGCGATCACGGTACGTTTTGGGGATTGTTGTGGTGGTGTTGTGTGTTGGGGGGCTGATTGGCAGATCGTTTTGGATGCAGGTTGTTCAAGGCGCGGCGTTTGCGAAGCGCGCAGATCAAAATCGATTGCGTCATGTGGTGGTTGAGCCAAAGCGTGGCATTATTCGCGATCGGAATGGCATGATCTTGGCCGAGAATATTCCGGCATTTGATTTGCAGGTGATTCCACGGCTTCTCCCAACAGATGCGTCGGAACGAGATATGCTCCTTGGTCGCATTGGGCGTGAGACGGGTTTAGCGATCGATGATTTGCGACAATCAATCTCGGCGTTTTCCGATCCTGATCAACAGGTGACGCTGGTACGCGACGTTCCCTATGATCGGGCGATTGCATTGAGTATTTTAACCGGAGATGATCCGGCTTTTTCCGTGGTCACGGGGAGTAAGCGTCGGTATCCGCAATCACCGATGACGGAAAGTCTTTCACATATTCTTGGATATATCGGACCGGTCACCGTTGAAGATTTGCAGAAGGAAGGGAATGAATATCGTCAAACGGATTCGATCGGTAAGACGGGCGTTGAATCTTCCTACGAGAATGTTTTACGTGGAACGGCTGGAGAAAAGGTGTATGAGGTTGATGCACGTAACCGTATTACGTCGCTTGTGAGCGAGTTGCCGGCGATTGATGGGAAAGATGTCACACTGACGATTGATGAGCGTCTCCAGGCTGCTGCAGAGCGTGCCATGATTGCTGAAATGCAAAAGGCACATCTCTCTCGTGGCTCGGTTGTGGCGATGGATCCGCGAGATGGATCGATTTTGGCGATGGTATCGTTGCCGGCGTATGACAATAACTATTTTTCCGGTCACGTGAGTTCGACGTATTACGCCAATCTTTTGAAAAATGAAGATCATCCGTTACTCGCCCGCGCGATGGCTGGTGTTTTTCCGTCTGGATCAACCATTAAGCCGGCGATTGCAACGGCTGCGTTAACCGAGGGCGTGATTACACCGGATACGACAGTGAACTCTGTTGGTGGGATTCGTGTTGGAGGAATTTTGTTTCCAGATTGGAAAGCGGGCGGTCATGGGATTACGAATGTCCGAAAAGCGATTGCCTGGTCCGTGAATTCTTTTTTCTATTATGTGGGTGGCGGATATGATTCGTTTGTTGGTCTTGGTATTGATCGACTATCAAGCTGGATGAAGAAATTTGGTCTTTCTCAAAAGACAGGGATTGATATCCCGGGGGAGGCAAGCGGATTCGTTCCAACGCGTGATTGGAAGGAAAAAACGAAGAATGAGCATTGGTACATCGGTGATACCTATAACTTATCCATCGGTCAGGGTGATTTACTTGTTACACCACTTCAAATCGCCAATGTAACGGCAGAGATTGCGAATGGAGGACATCGACTCATCCCACATGTTTCGATGAGCGCAACATCGACGCCGGCGGACTCGTCATTGATTGCGGATGCGGCGGCGATTAAAACGGTCCAGCTGGGGATGCGCGATACGGTTGTGTATGGATCTGGGCGTGCGTTATCGAATATGGCTGTGACCGTGGCTGGAAAGACGGGAACAGCCCAGTGGCGAAACGATAAAGCGAACCATGCCTGGTTTACCTGTTTTGCTCCGGCAGAAGATCCGCAGATCGCCGTGACGGTTTTGTTGGAGGAGGGTGTCGAGGGTTCATACGTCTCTGTTCCGGTGACGCGAGACATTTTGAACGAATGGATTAAAGATCGCAGTTCAACGACGAGTACGTCTATTTGACGCGTTGCGCTTTTTGTTTCATTATTTCTTTTTATGGCAGCCGATAAATTGACCTACATCAGTCAGGAAGGCGTTGATAAGCTCAAGGCCGAAATGGAGATGCTCAAGACGATCAAACGTCCGGAGATTGTTGAGCGTATTTCCGCTGCAAAAGCATTGGGCGATTTGTCGGAAAATGCCGAGTATCATGACGCAAAAGAAGCGTTAGCGATCGTCCAGGGTCGTATTTATGAGATTACGGATTTGTTGAAAAACGTTTCATTGATTGATGCGAGTGCGGCTGGAGGTGTGATTCAGATCGGATCGACCGTTAATGCCCTCGTGAATGGGAAAAATCGCGTGTATAAGATTGTTGGGGTGAATGAAGCGGATCCGGTCAATGGATTGATCTCAAATGAATCCCCGTTGGGAAGTGCGTTTTTAGGTCAAAAAGAAGGGGAGTCCGTGACCGTGGAAACGCCAGGCGGAACGACAACCTACGCGATCACGTCCGTCTCGTAGTCTGACCCTTGACCTTTCCCTTGACCCTGTTTTCATTAGCGCGTATCTTGCACGCAGTTGATGTATGCCTGACGAACGCGTTGTCCGAATCGAAAAGCTGACGGCTCTCAAGGCCGCCGCATTGAATCCGTACCCATCCGTTGTCCACCGGACGGCGGTGATTGGGGAGACGCTCGCGCACTTTAATGTGTGGCAAGCGGAGCAGAAATCTGTGACCATCGATGGTCGTGTCATGACGACGCGTGTCCATGGTGGATTGATTTTTGCGGATGTCCAGGATGCGAGCGGTCGCATTCAGGTTTTATTAAAATTAGATGATATCGGCGTTGAGCCGTTTGAGTTGTTTCGCGATCGCATCGATCCAGGCGATATCGTCGAAGCAACGGGCGTGTTGTTTGTGACGAAGCGTGGGGAGAAGACGTTGAGTGTCTCGTCTTGGCGAATTTTGACCAAGGCGTTGCTTCCGTTGCCGGAAAAGTTTCACGGTCTTTCCGATACGGAAATTCGTTTTCGTCAGCGTGAATTGGATTTGATCTCCAACCCAGATGTTCGTGCCGGATTCAAAAAGCGTTCCGCGTTAATCCGAGCGTTGCGCGATATTTTGGACCGCGATGGATTTGAAGAGGTTGAGACGCCAATGTTGCAGGCGATTCCAGGTGGCGCAACGGCACGACCATTTATCACACATCACAATGCGCTGGATATAGATTTGTATCTTCGCATTGCACCTGAACTCTATTTGAAGCGTCTCGTGGTTGGAGGATATGAAAAGGTGTACGAGATTGGCCGTCAGTTTCGCAACGAGGGGATCGATTGGTCGCATAATCCGGAATTTACCTCGCTCGAATTTTACTGGGCGTTTCAGGATTATCACGGATTGATGGACTTTACGGTCAAGCTCTTGCAGGAAGTCGTTGAACGCGTGAATGGTAGTCTGATGGTGACCTCGCGGGGAGAGCAGTTGGACTTTAGTGGCAACTGGCCACGGGTCAAATTCCGCGATGCCATTAAAGACGCTTGTGGGATTGATATCGTCGGTTTGACCAAAGATGAACTCGTCGCCAAGATGCGTGCCCTCAAGATGGATTTTGATCCAACATCGGGTCTTGGCAAATTATACGATGAACTGTATAAAGAAACGGTTCGCAGTAAGCAGGTTCAGCCGATGTTCGTCATCGATTATCCGATCGAGATGGAACCGCTCGCCAAGCGCTGTGAAGACGATCCGCGATTTGTTCAACGCTTTCAACTCATTGTGGGCCGCGTAGAGCTTTTAAAAGCCTACTCTGAGCTCAATGATCCAATTGATCAGCTCGAACGCTTTGAAGAGCAAAATCGACTGCGTGAGGGGGGAGATGATGAAGCGCAGTATATCGATCGTTCGTTCGTCGAAGCATTGGAGCATGGAATGCCACCGACCGCCGGTTGGGGGATGGGAATCGATCGGTTTGCCATGATGCTCGCAGATGTGTCCAGTGTGAAAGAAGTCATTCTGTTTCCAACTCTCAGACCAGAAAATACCGTATGAAAAAAATTGTGATGTGTTTTGGGACCTTTGACGGTCTCCATCCTGGCCACGAAGATTATTTTCGTCAGGCAAAGGAATACGGCGACGAACTCGTTGTCATTGTGGCGCGCGATATTACCGTCATGGATGTGAAGGGAAACCTTCCAGCGAATGGCGAGGGTCATCGTTTGAATGTTGTCAGTGAGCACCCGCTTGTTGATGATGCGCGACTTGGTCATCCCGGTGACAAGTATCGTGTCATCGAAGACGTCAATCCTGATTTCATCTGTCTTGGATACGATCAGGAAGCGTTTACGGAAAACTTGGATGCAGAATTAGCGCGTCGCGGGTTGTCCGCCGCGATCGTTCGTCTTGAACCATTCTTCCCAGATCAATATAAGTCTTCCTTGCTCCGAGGGATGCGCGAAGAAGTTGATACGAGCGAAGAAGCCGAGTACGAAGAAAACGGATTGCCACTTTAAGAAATCAGGCGGTAGGCAGTAGTCGGTAGCTACGGCCTACCGCCTACTGCCTATTTTTTTACCTCATATGCTCGATCCAAAATACATTCGTGAACATGCGACAGAGGTCCAGACGAATTGCGATCATCGCAATGTGAAGATTGATGTGTCTGCATGGCTCAAGGCGGATGAACGTCGTTTGGCGTTGCTTCAGACCGTGGAATCTCTTCGCGCCAAGCGCAACGAGGTGGCAGACAAGATGAAATCCGCGAGTGCGGAAGATCGCCCAGGATTGATCGAGCAGGGAAAATCTCTCAAAGATGCGTTAGCTGCGGGTGAAGCGGCTTTTGGTGAAGTTGACGCGGATTGGAAACGACAGCTTCTTGCCTTTCCAAATTTGACGCATCCAGCTTCGCCGATCGGCATGACGGATGATGACAACAAGGAACTGCGCATCGTTGGGGAGGTCAAAAAATTGGAACATCCGTTGGATCATATTGCGTTGGGACAAAAGCATGATTTGATTGATCTTGAACGCGGCGCAAAAGTCGCAGGCGCGAAGTTTTATTTTTTGAAAGGAAAGTTGGCGTTGTTGGAACAGGCGATGATTCAGTTTGCGTTGTCGTATCTCGCCAAAGAAGGGTTTACGGCCATGTCCACGCCAGACCTGGCAAAGGATGACGTGTTGGTTGGGACGGGCTTTCAACCACGTGGTCCAGAGACGCAGATCTATTCCATTGAGAATTCTGATCTGTCATTGATTGGAACGGCAGAGATCACGCTTGGCGGATATCACAAAGATGAAATCTTGCCAGCGTCAGCGGTGCCATTGAAATACGCGGGCGTCTCGCATTGCTATCGCACAGAAGCCGGGACGTATGGAAAGGAATCCTACGGCCTCTATCGCGTGCATCAGTTCTCCAAAGTGGAAATGTTTGTGTACTGCACGCCGGAACAGTCCGAAGCTGTGCATCTGGAATTGCTTCGCCATGAAGAAAATATTTTTAAAGCGCTCGAGATTCCATTTCGCGTGATTGATATTTGCTCCGGTGATCTTGGTGGTCCAGCGTATCGCAAATATGACCTCGAAGCGTGGATGTGGGGACGCGGGGAGGGGAAGGGCGGATGGGGAGAGGTGACGTCAACTTCAAATTGCACAGATTTCCAAGCTCGACGCTTGAACGTGCGTATCAAAAATGACAATGGCGACAACGTGTACGCGCATACGCTCAACGGCACAGCGATTTCCCTGGCTCGTGCGATAATCGCAGTTCTCGAAAACAATCAAAACGAAGACGGCTCCATCACGATTCCAAAAGCGCTCGTTCCATTTTGCGGGTTTGAGAAGATTGGGTAAAACCGCTACAATTCGGTTCATGAAACCGGAGTCAAAAACGTGGGTTGAAGTATCGAAAAAAGCCCTCACGAATAACGTGAAGGCGTTTCGACGTCATTTGGGTGCCAAGGTGGGAGTCATGGCGGTGGTAAAGTCGAATGCGTATGGCCATGGACTGGTGGAAACGGCTCAGATTGCGGATGCTGCCGGCGCGGCGTGGTTTGGCGTTGATAATGTGGATGAAGGGATCGCATTGCGCAAAGCTGGAATCACAAAACCGATTTTGATTTTGGGATACACGATCAAGTCACGATTACCTGATGCGGTAAAAAATGACCTTTCATTTATCTTGTCGAATTTGGAAACGGTTCTTGCGCTTAAAAAATTAAAATTAACGGGGAGAAAAGGTTCGTTGGCAAAAGTTCATCTCAAGATCGAGACGGGTACCACGCGGCAAGGCGTAGAAGGTCAGGATTTGCTCCATATCGTGCGTGAGATCAAAAAGACACCCGGAGTGCAGATCGAAGGCGCATCGACGCATTATGCGAATATTGAGGACACGACCGAAACGTCATTTGCGCAACGTCAGCTTCAACGCTTTAAAGAAGGCGTGACGCTCATCTGCCAGGAAGGCATTGATCCAAAGGTGATGCATACGGCGTGTAGTGCGGCGGCGATTTTATTTCCAGATACCTATTTCAATCTCGCGCGCGTTGGTATCTCAATGTACGGATTGTGGCCATCAAAGGAAACACAAGCTGTTGCACAGCGTGAGAAAAAGGCGTTGCATCTTGTCCCAGCACTTTCCTGGAAGACGCGCATTGCGCAGGTGAAGCATGTGAAAAAAGGGACGCCCGTGAGTTATGGACTGACGGAGAGTGTTGTTCATGATTCCAAGATTGCGGTCTTGCCTGTTGGGTATTGGGATGGGTTTGATCGCGGGTTATCAAGCGTTGGTCATGTTTTGGTGCGTGGTCAGCTTTGTAAGGTTGTTGGTCGTATCTGCATGAATATGTGCATGATCGATGTGACGGATGTGCGCAATCTCTCGCTTGAGGATGAAGTTGTTTTGCTCGGCGTTCAAAAAGATGAACAAATTTCCGCCCAAGATATTGCGGGAAAAATCGGAACCATTCATTACGAAGTCGTGACGCGCATTAATCCATTGTTGCCGCGCATTGTGAAGGCGTAATATGTACAAATTTCGCGCAGGGCGCGGCGATGGGACATATGTCCGAACACGGGAGGGGAGAACGATGAAGAGTCGCACCACGGCGTATCTTTTGGTTGCCAGCTGTGCGGCCATGGGAGCGATCTGGTTTGTGTTTGTGTCGCATTATTGGAGCGTCCAATCGATTGAGGTGAGCGGATTGAAGGACCTTGGGAGGGGAGAGGTGGAATCAACGGTGTACGATATTTTGGATCATGGCTCAAAGCGTCCGTGGGATCAGCGCAATTTATTTTTCATTAATGCGAATTCGTTAGCTGCCGCATTAACGGATAAATTATTTGCGGAAAACGTGACTGTGGAAAAGTCCTATCCTAACGTTTTACGACTCATCATTACCGAGCGTCAGAGAAGAGTGGTTTACGGTGTAAATGATCGTTTGCTCGATATTGATCCGCATGGATTTGTCACTGGTGATGAACCAACATCTACCGCCGGATATTTTTACGATCTCGCTTCTTCCAAAACCTTCGCGGATAAAAATCACGCTACGTTTGTCCGTCAATCAACATTTATTGATACGACCGTAACATCAACAGCGTCATCAACAGACATTATGATGGAGATTTTGTCTGATGCGACGTCAACGAGTGAAAATGCGACTGCGACAAAGCAATTTGTGGACTCAGATGTCGTAATCCGCTGGTTACAGGCCTCAAAAACACTCCTAGCCTCAAATTTGCGTTATAGGCTCTTTGAGGTGACGAACCCGACCTCTGATACCTTGAAAGTTGTCACAGAGCAGGGATATCGCATCATTTTTGATCTCAAGCAGGACTTGGGAGTCCAGATGGACTCGTATATCAAGTTTCTCAAATCCAAACCAAAGGATCTAAACATCACAGACTACATAGATGTCAGAATCCCAGGAAAGATTTTCGCAAAGTAAAAAAATATTTTTTGGAGGCTGGGGAGTGTGAGACGATTTTTTTCGTAGATCAATCTACGGACGCGGAAACATTTGTTAAACGTCATTTAAACGAAATGACGGGCTAAAACAGGTCCAAATGGTCCAAGTAAGCCTAAACGGCCCAAAGAGGCTTTTTTAACCCCTAAGAGGCGTATAACATATATTGTGCGACGCATCATATGAGCGATTTTGCTGGGGTTTTGACGATTATTGGTTCCCTCCCCGTTCGTTAAAAATGATTTTTTCTTTTTTTCGACGCTCGAGTGGTTTGTGTTTTTGTGTCTGGTTTTACCTACGGAGATATATTTCTCTTTCTTGTATTGCTTAAATTTTTTTTCTAAAAAAATATTTCGTAAAATGTTTTACCAAATATTTTTAACACAGTGGTTAGAATCCATGTGATCTGACGTCACTGGTCGCCCCGCTCCCCTTTTTTCCTAGATAGGCAGGGGAGGCTCCCCTTCAGGCACGGCTTGTGGGTGGTGTGATTATTTCCCTAAAACGTATTTCCCCTTCTTTGCTGCCACTTCATTCACGAAACAGACTTTATTTTCAACAGTCATTGTTTTAATCGTTTTGCTTCCGCGGAGTCGATAGATTTTTGTCTTGATATCACCAACAAGCATGCAGTTGAGAAGATCCGTTGTTGTCTTTGGTGTTCCAATGAAGTATTTGGCCAGATACTTGATCGCTGGGGCTGTTTTAAGGGGCTGGATGACGCTTGTGATGCTCTTTGGGTCGTTGAGTGGGTTTGTTGCCGTTGTGATGACTTTTGTCGCGGTCAGTGGAGTTATGCATCGTTTTTGCTTTGTATCGTAAACATCTCCTGGATTCAGACATGCGCATTTATGTTGATACGTATCCCACGTGACGGATGTTCCATATGTCGCGCGACAATACTCCCATCCGCTTTCGCAGATATTCGCGAAGCTAAAAAAGTTTTCCGCACATTTGCACTCATGCGCGGAATTTCTTGTGCTGTAGAGCGGACAGTACTCCCAGGGTGTTTTACCGCTTGGAACGATGCCTTGGTAGGTCGCTGGACAGGTTGAGGGTGCCAAGACGTATCGCGCCTTTTGCTCGTCGTTGTCTGCTCGGAGCTTTGTGAGTGTCATCGGATACGCGATGGATTGCTCTTTTTTGGTTTCTACGGCATCAAAATCATGCATGATGCCAAAATATTCATCACAGGTGTTGATGATGTAGACGCCATTGGTCGTGGTTGTCGTTGCCGCGTGAGCCGGAATAGCTAAAAACAGCAGGAAAAATGCGGCGATACCGATCTGTGTGCCTTTCATGGTCCAAAGCATACAGAGAAAACGAAGAATCTGTAAATATGCGCGCTTATCTGACACAACGGATCGACTGACCGCCTGTTTTTGCTGCCCCGCCCGTGCTTCCCGTCGAAAGGTTTGTTGTCCAGGCGTTGGCAAGATTTGTGGAGAGCGTTGTGGCTGACCAATACGTGCGTACGGAGCCTGCAGAGACGCCTGTTGGCTCTAAGATCCCGTAGATGCCATCGACGTATGCCTGCAAGAGTTGTTTTTGATGCGGAAGATACCATCCTGCATTGGCTTCACAACCGGTTTTGGCAGCACCTTTTTTTGTACACGAATTTCCGCTCACTTCATTACAGTTATTTGCGATCAGCCACGTGACGGTTCCATTGCTGTCATCTAACGCGTACGTGACACTATTGAGTGTTTTGCTCCAAATGGTTCCGGTTGAAATGTCTTGATACGCGGCACCAGAATCACCCGTGCCGCAATAATTATTTCCACCTGTGCAGGCTGTCCATCCTTTGGCGTATCGATTGGCTGGTGGTGATTGCCCGACGCTACTCCCATTCGCATTAAAATCTTCGACACCACCAAATTGCTGTGTTCCTCCTGGCCATGTTGCGGGGTTGGTTGTACGAGTCCCATTAAAAACGCCTGCGAGAAGCGCGCCGGGAGTCCCGCAATAGGTATTTCCCACGCCAACGCTGTCTGCTGTCACACTCATTGAGCCTGCGGCGCTTGCGGTTGAGCAAACCTTTGAGGCGTCGATATCTCCATAAAACGCACCCGTTTGACTGACACCAAATGCAACGCCAAATTTTACCGTACTCGTCGCGAGGCCTGTGGCGTTAAATGTTCCAGGCGTGCTCGCGATGGTCAGGACTCGTGAGGGATCGGTATCGCCATACATCGTCCCGGACGGCAGGGCTGCGACGCCGTATGCGATAATATCTCCATTTTGCGTTAATGGAGCGTTGATCCAAAATCTTCCGTTTGTGGAGAGTGCGATGGTATATCCTGTTCCGTTTGTTGATGTGGTCGTTGGATCGATCGGAATGCTTGTGAGATACAGTTGTCCATTTGTGAGAACGCTGAGATCGATGAGACCGGCGCACGACCCTCCGGTGGTACAAATTTCCGTTGACGTTGGCGTAATGGTACTTGGCAGGCTCTTATGGTCGATCAAGTATTGATTCACAGCACTTGAGATGACGTTGATATCAGCGCGTCTTTTTGCATTATTCGTACTGGCGAATTGTTTGGCGGGATTGATTGCAATAATCACAACCGATGCGAGAATGCCAATCAGCGCAACGACGAGGATGATTTCAATCAGCGTAAAACCAGGACGAGGCAATATTCCCATGCATAGATATTTTATCACATTTCAAAAAGCCCGTTTGATAACGGGCTTGAGAGGTTGTGTGACTATCCTTCCTCTTGAAGGATGAGACTTACGGCATGTGCGAGACCATCTGGATCGTGACGGAGTAGGCTTCGGCGTAGCTTATCGCCAGATGCGGCGATGCTGATATCGCCAGAGATGATGGGCTTGCGGAGAACGCGTCTGTCACGCGGATCGAGGTCATCTCGAACGAGATGTTCGCCTTCTTCCCTATACCGTTCGATGATTTCCGGACTCGGTGGACGCGAATTGAGGAGAATTTCATCAATGCGTACGGGTGAGATGATCTCGTCGAGCTTGGACGCGAATGTCGAGGCCGTGTAGTCGTCTGTCTGCCCTTTTTTAGTGACAAGGTTACAGACGAAGAGGATCTTTCCTCCGGCGCGTTGGAGTGACGTGAGCGCATCCGTGATTCCCGGAACGATGAGATTTGGGACGAGACTCGTCCAAAAGTCACCTGGACCGAGGATGACGAGATCCGCGTTTTGAATTTCCGCAACCGCTTCGGGGTTCGCGTGAACCGCGTTTTCGAGAAAGCAGCGTTGGATGGGCGCTCGTGGGCCATCAGCGTCATCGATGAGATGCTCACCAACGATCGTGTGGCCGTCTGTGAGCTCCGCACACAGCTTTGTGGCTTCGAGGGTGACCGGAATGACCTGGCCGCGCACATTGAGCAACCTGTGGGCCGTTTGAAGCGCGGAAATCGGATTGCCGTGAATCTTTTCGAGTGCGCTCAGGATGATGTTCCCGACGCTTTGACCGGTCATGTTTCCAGAGCCGTCCGCAAAACGATGCGAAAAGAGTCTTCTCCACGTATCATCCTGATCATTCGAGAGCGCGACGAGACATTGGCGTAAATCGCCCGGAGGCAACACGCCAAGATTGTCACGCAATTCGCCCGTGTGACCACCGTCATCTGACATGGTCACGATGGCTGAGAGGCTCCATTCTTTTCGTCGCTTGAGTCCACTGAGGATGGTGTACGTTCCCGTTCCACCACCAATAACCACGATGCGTTTGCGCGTATCCATAGATCTCCTAAAGATGTGAGAGGTGCCGTTGTATCCAACGTCGAAAACGCGTCGTTGTCAATGTGTGGATTGGCTGATTTCGTTCACGGCTTCGCCCATGGTGACACATTTAACGTCTGGTTTTCCGCAGACATTTTCCGCGAGCGTTTTCATCGCTTCCCAGTACACGCCATCATTCCAGGTTGAAAAATGGTTGCCGATTTGGACCGGTGCCCGATTCCCTGCGTAGTTGGTGTCAAAATACTGCTGAAAGGATTTAAGTGTTTCGTCGTACGCTTGCTGCCATTCCGGCGAGCCTTTTTTAAACGCATCTTTTGCGGCGGATTGTTTGAAGTAAAAATTATAGTCCATCGAAAGGATTGTGCTTGTCGCGCCGTTATATTTGATCTTTGCCAGCGGGACTTCCCAGATTCCGGATGCGTCCTTTGATGGCCAGACGTTTTGTTTTGCAGCTTTACTGCAATCGTAGACGTAACCAAGCTCCTTGAGCGTGGGATAGAGTCCTGCGCTGACGCCCAAATCTGGCGCACGAAAGCCCGTGATGCCCTGAGGTGGCAGATTGATACGTTGTCGCTGATCCGGTTCGCTTTGAAGGCCATCAATCGTTCCAACGTCTTTCACGATGTGCGCGAATTGTTGGAGTTCGCTTTTCCAGTCCGTCGCGCTCCAGGAGCTGCCATTATAGTGGCCGTTCGCATGGCTGCCGATTTCATGGCCTTCGTTGATGGCGAGATTGATTTGTTCGATGCGGTCTGCGATATCTTTCTTTCCTCCGCCAAAACCGATGGCGGATTTCCCTGGCCCAGCTTGTGGTGCGTTATAGGTTTTCGATGCGGCGTTTGTCAAAAGATAGACGCCACTAATGAAATACGTAAAGTGAACCGGTTTTCCCTGGCTGATCATGGTTTGCGCAAACGCTCGCGTGTCTTTCCACATCGGAATCGAATAGGATCCATCAAATGCCAGTAAGACATATTGAGTTGAAGAGACGCTTGTTGGATGTGTTGTGGCTGTGGTGGTAATGATGACTGGAGCGACTTGTGCAGGGACTTCAGCGGTTGGCTCTGTTGATGTTGTTGCTGGTGTTGACGTTGTCTCTTGCGGCGGAACGGTTGCCGGTGATGATGTCACGGTTGGTGCGGCTGGTTCGACGGGTTCCTCGATCAACCCTTCGGGTTTTTCGACCGGTGACTCTGGTGCCCAGATCGCAATGTCAAACCACGCCTTGGCACTGGCAAGAAGATCGCGCATCCAAAACTGAACACCTTTTTGATACGTTGTCGGATCTGAGGCCACCCCGACACTGTCTACGCCAAGCTTATTGCAAAGGTAGAGCGCGCGTCCAATGTGAAATCGCTGCGTAACGATAATGATGTTTGAAAGGTGAAATGTATTCTTGGCATTCTTACAGCTCTCGTAGGTGCGATACCCTTTTCCGTCGATCAAAATATCTTTGTCTGGAATGTCGCGATTGCGGACATACTCCTGCATCACAGCAATCTCGGCGGCATGAAAACTTCCATCGTCTCCCGTGAGAAGGATCTTATCTGCGAGGCCTTTGCGATAGATCGCGATGCCGGTGTCTAAGCGATCACGTAACGCATCTGACGGGGTTTTATCCGCCTTGATGCTTGCGCCAAGGACGAGAACAGCCTGTGCATGAGTGAGCGTCTCCTCACGTCGCGGATCAACGATGCGTGAGACATACGAAAGTTGGACATACGCAATCACGACAGTGATGCTGCCGATGATTGTTAATGTTGCCGAGAGAAGAATGAGCTTCCGTCGGTGTGTCCAAAACTCATTCATTGATCAGAGGTTTATCGATCGGCATCGCCTCAAACTGATTCGAGGCGCCGGTGACGCGTAGGACGTCCTTATCGATTTTTTGAAATTCTTTGGAAGCCAAGTTGTATTGATTCACGGTTGTACCCAAGTTCTTTCCGACGGCCGTAAAGTAGCCTTCGTAGGCGGCGAGATGTCGCTTGAGGTCATCGACGCGTGTGCGGATCTCTTTTGCCTGTTCTTCGATCTTGAGCGCGCGAAGTCCTTGGAGAACGGTTTGGAGATAGGCGAGAAATGACGTCGGTGAAACGATAATGACGTGATACTTCCCTGCGGCTCGCTGAATTAAGCTCTCTGTATCCCCTTGCACGGCGCCGATCTTATTAATGAGCAAATCGTAATAAATCGCTTCGTGTGGGATAAACATGAACGCAAAGTCCATGGTCCCCTCCTGCGGACGGATATACTTTGATGTTTCCTGCACGCGCATCTTGAGGTCGTTCACAAAGACCTTTTCCAAACGATCCCGTTCAACCGGGTTTTGCTCTTCGACGATGCGGTTGTAGTTTTCGAGGCTGAACTTGGAATCGATTGGAACGATTTTGTCTTTCACAAAGACCACGGCATCAACAATCTCCCCATCGTTAAACTTGTATTGCATCTCAAAGCCTCCTGGCGGCAAAATGTTTTTGAGCAATGTTTCGAGATAATATTCGCCAAGAATCCCACGTTGTTTTGGGTTTTTGAGAATGTCTTGCAGGCTTTGGAGTTGAGATGTGACATCAAGGACCTGTTTGGCGGTTGCCTCCATGCGTGTGACTTTCTCGGTGACATCGCGGATCACGTCTGTGGATGCGGCAAATGATTGGCGGACCGCTTGATGCGTCTCCCCCATGCGACTCCCCATCTCTTGTTGGAGTTGAGCGATTTGGTTTTGGAGCATGGTCAAACCCTGGCTATTATCCGCAGCAGCCGGCTTATTGGAAAGAGCGGAAATCTTGAATGCCAGCCATGCGACGACGGCAATTAAAACGATGACAAGGACGATAAGGATTGTTGAACTCATGTGCTGTAGATTGCCATGCGCGCACGTTATTCACAACACCGGATATTCACAAGAAAAATCGCGTTTGCTACAGTCCGTTCATCCTTAAATCGATTTAATCATTCTATGAATCCAAACGAAACAGACGAACTCGCCGCCGCAGGAATGCGTGTTGTTGGTCCAGATGATGAAGACGAGGACATTGTGGACGAAAAGCCCGTCAAAGCCGAAGAAAAAGACGTTGATGGTCTCGAGGCACTTGTTGCCGAAGATGAAATTTCCGAGGAAGAAGCTGATCGTCTTGATGCGCTGGCAGACTTTATGCCAGAGGAAGACGAGATCTAGCGCGATTGAATCGTTTCAACGCGTTTCCCCTCCCCTGCTTTTACGAGTTCCTGGCTAATTGTTCCAAACATGGCGTTGCTCGCAAATGCGATCGCAACCCACCACAAAAGGCCGGCGAAAGCCCAGCCTTTTTTGTATTGCGCGCAATAGGCAAAGCCCGCGCCAAATCCAAAGATTGGAAATGCGAATGACACGACCCAATCGTTGCGATCCATGGCACTCAGATCGTTATTGCGACCGAGATGCAACAATGCGGCTAAGCGAATAATCATCGGAAAAACGATGAGACACGCAACGAGAATACTGAGACGCGCCGGGCCAAGGGCAAAGAGAATGTTGGTGTAGGTCGTGGCGTCTGCTTTTGAGAGCGCGGATTTAACGACGTACGGAATTGAAATAAAAAAACCTAACATTGGCGTGAACAGTAACCAAAACGCCCAGCGCTTCCACACGTACCAGTACCACACCGCGGCACTAGGATTTGTCAGCATTGCTCCGACCCATAAGGCGCGCTGTGGCAGTGATGCTTTAGGCGTTGACCATGCGTGGATCATCGCCCATACCCAAAAATACGCGTAGGACAACGCAGAAATTCCCAGTAACACGTAGGCAATGGTGAGTTTTGGCATGACAACAAAAAAGCGAGAATGCCACGATGATACGCGGATTCTCGCTTTTTTTCAATGGACCCTGTCTTTATTGGCAAACGGCGCACTCTTCGTTGGCGAGGTCGCGTTTGACGCTCGTCGCTTCGATGGAGGTTGCTTGGATCGGTGAGGATGAGCGGAGGTAGTACAACGATTTGACTCCCAGCTTCCAAGCGAGGAAGTGAACGTCATTGAGATACTTTCCGCTGATCGGCGTTTGAAAGAAGACGTTGAGCGATTGCGCCTGACAGATGAATGGTTGGCGATCAGCGGCCTGCTGGATAATTTCGCGCATGTTCATCTCGTAGGCCGTAAGGAAGACTTTCTTTTCTTCTTCTGTGAGCACGTCGAGGAGTTGGACGCTCCCCTTTGCGGCAATGATGTTCTTCCACGTATCTGTGTTGTTGATGCCTTTGGATTCGAGCAAGCGTTCCAGATATTTGTTTTTCACGAGGAAACTGCCTGAGAGCGTCTTTTGCAAGTAGGCGTTGCCAGCGATTGGCTCCACACTTGGCGTTGCTTCACCGCAGATGAATGCCGTTGATGCGGTTGGCTGGACGGACATAATGTAGCTGTTGCGCTGTGTCCCGCCATCCAACGGCAATCCGCGTTCTTCTCCGAGTTTGACGGAAGCGGCTTTGGCGGCTTCGTTAACGCGGCGGAAGAGGTCCTTGTTAAAGACGCGAGCCTGAACGCTTTCAAATGGAATGTTCTGTGACATGAGATATCCGTGATAGCCCATGATGCCCAATCCGATCGAACGTTCGTGTTTCACGGAGTTGACCGCTTTTTTGAATTCAATGGAATCGGCCATCTCGATAAACGTCTCGAGATTGTTATCCAACGCGCGAACGCAAATGTCGGTTAATTCCGGAATCACGTCTTTCCATTCCTCGTAGCGTTCCAAATTGAGACTTCCCAAACAGCAGACGGCTGTGCGTTCCTCGTTGGTTGGCAAGGTGATTTCCGTGCACAGGTTGCTTTGGCGAACAAAGAGTCCTTTTTCGCGGTGATGCGGTGGGACAGCTTTGTTGATCGTGTCGATGAAGATGATGTATGGCTCCCCTGTCTCTGCGCGGATGGTCAAAATCTTGCGCCAGACCTCTTGTGCATTCAATTCACGAGTCGTGGTGCCATAATGTGGATCCACGAGCTTGTAGGGGCGATTTTCTTCAACCGCGCGCATGAATTCATCCGTGATGACGACGCCGTTGTTGAGATTGAGACATTTGCGATCTTGATCTCCTCCGCCGGCGACGCGACGCGTTTCCAAAAAGTCTTCGATATCTGGATGATCAACGCGAAGATACGCAGCTGCTGCCCCACGGCGTGTGCTGTTGCGCGAGATGGCAATCGTCTCCGAATCCATGATCTTCAAAAATGGAATCACGCCGGATGAGCGCAAGCCACTCGCCTTGAGCGGCGCGTTTTGTCCGCGGAGCTGTGACCAGTCTGTTCCGATGCCTCCCCCGTATTTTGCGAGGAAGGCGTTTTCGCGATAGATGTCGAAGATGCCTTCGAGCGTATCCGGGACCGTGTTGAGAAAACAGGAAATCGGCAAACCCTTTTTTGTCCCAATATTCATCAAGACCGGCGTCGCTGGCAAAAACCAATACTTGCTCATCGCATCGTAGAGTTTTTGTGCCAATTCCTTATCTCCCCGGCACATACCGGTTGCGACGCGTGCAAAGAAGGTTTGTGGATCTTCGCAGATCGTATCGTTGGCATCGCGAAGAAAGTATCGGTCGCGAAGATTTTCGAGACCAAAATACGACATCTTGGTGTTGCTGTCTGGATTTAAGACGATACTCTCCTGAATCGCGCGGTCTGTCGTGTAGTGCGGACAGTCCCAGCTGTGTTTGTCTTTTGTGACACTGAGAATCTCGACGAGCAACAAATCGCGAGCTGCGCCGAGATCGTTGTTGGAGAGAGCTTCAATGACGGATGAGTGTGCGGCCATAGAAAAAGTGCTTTTTGTTAGATGAGAGAACGGGGCAATTTGGTAGCTGGTAGCTAGTAGCTGGCAGCTTGTAGCTAGGTATTGTATCCGCTAGCTACAAGCTGCCAGCTACTAGCTACTTTTTTATGTCGACCAGTCTGCGACCACGGCGCCTTTGGCGTATTCGGTCGCGCGATTTTCGAAAAAGTTGGTATGTTCTTTGGCGTTGACCATGATGTCCAACCAGCCAAGTGGATTTTTTGCGCCGTAGATCTGATCTAACCCCAGTTCATGCAATTTTTTATCGGCGGTGTAGCGAATGTACTGCTTCACTTCGCCTGGCGTTAAGCCTGGGACTTCCCCCATGCTAAAGCAGGTGTCGATAAATGCGTCTTCGAGTTTCACCATGTCTTCGCAGGCATGCGTCAGCGTATCGCGAAGGTTTTGCGTCCAGATGTGCGGGTTTTCGTGAATCAGCTCGCGAAAGAGATCACACACGGCTTCGCTATGAAGGGATTCATCGCGGATGCTCCAGGTCACGATCTGTCCAACACCGCGCAAGCGACCAAGCCGCGGAAAGTTCATGAGAATCGCGAACGAGGAAAAGAGACTAATCCCCTCCATGAATCCGCCAAACACGGCGAGATTGATGGCAAGGTCTTCCACGCTCTTCACATCAAACGATCGGATGTAATCATACTTGGCACGCATGGCTTCGTAATCGAGGAAGGTGGAATATTCCTTTTCCGGCAAACCGAGCGAGTCGTTGAGATAGGAATAGGCCCACACATGAACGCCTTCCATCGCGGCAAACGCGGAAAGCATCATTTTGATTTCCGGCTTTGGAAAGGATGGGATGAGAAACTGGTTGTAGTTGTTGTTGACCTCGATGTCGCCTTGGGTGAAAAAGCGAAGGATTTGCGTGATCAAGCTTGTTTCCTGTGCCGTGAGATGGAAGCGGTAATCCGCAATGTCGTTTTCCATCGGGACTTCGGTCGGCAACCAATGGGCTTGGTTCTGCTTTTGGAAGTATTCGTAGTACTTTGGATATTCGAACGGACGATAGAATGGCCGGTGCGTCAGTAGCGGGCAAGCGCCGATGATCTGGCTCATAGGAGAGCGGTTCCGTTTTCTGCGTGGATTTGTGCGGCTTGGCGTTCTTCTGGCGTCAGGAATTTGATGGCTAACCAGCGAAAGACGTAATCCACGATCGATGTCGCGACTTTGAGATTTGGGTTTTGCGTTTCCCCAGACGGCTCAAAGCGCATGTGGGCAAATTTATTCACAAAAATTTTGAGCGGGACGCCATACTGCAATCCAATGGAGATGGACGTGGCAAACGCGTCCACGAGACCGCTGACCGCGCTTCCCTCTTTGCTCATCGTTAAAAAGATTTCCCCTGGGTTGCCGTCATCGTACAAACCGACGATGAGATAGCCTTGGTGTCCGGCAATATCAAATTTATGGGTGATCGAGCGGCGTTCGTCTGGCAAGCGGCGACGGCGTGCGGCAAGCGAAGGGTCAACATGTGGTGGCTGCGGGATAAGGTCCATAAAAAAATCAATATGTTGTGGTTAGCTCGCGTATGTTACCACAACATATTGTGTCGCAAGAGATGCGACTGGGGATAACCTTTTCTAAATCCCGAGGGACAAATTTAACGGTGGTTTTTCCGAGGAAACCGGTGGAATAATGGGGAGCGGGACGGTTTGTTTTTGTCCCATGCGATCAAAATAGGCAACCTGTTGTGTGCGTAAGGCGACTTCGTACACATCACGCGTGACGCGGACATCTTGCAAGCAATACTCACGGAGTTTATCGATCTCCCCTTTTTTCCAGTACTCCACGGCCATTAAGCCATGTCCGGATTTTCCAACTCCCAATGTGGCGTGGGCAACATCATCCAGCTTTACGCGAAATCCGATGCGTTTTTCAATTTCCAACATGATATCGACGGTTGGAATATTGCGAAAATCTCCACTGTAGTACGACTGCATGCACGGATAATCAAATCCAAAGAGATTGTAACCGATGACACGATCTGCTTTTTCGAGTCGTGGCCAGAGTTTTGGAAGATCTTCCTCGAGAAAGGATTCAAACGTATCTGTTTCGTAAAAATAGCACCCAATCAATGAAATACTGAGGAGAGATGGATTGTAGGCGCCAACGTCTTGGAACGTATTCTGAGTTTCGATATCGAGGACGATTTCCTTGCGCATAGGGATATGGGCCAAAAGATAACATGACCACATCAGATTGCCAAAATACGGTCCCTGTGGTTAAAGTTTGGTGGCCTTTTACGGCTGGAGGTGAGATGTATACACGCTCATTTGTGCTGTTTCCCTACGGAAGCGCCGAAGGAGTCGTGAAAACCTCCGAGGCATCCGTTCCCGTGCACGACTTTTGTCTGCGCTCGGCGATTACCTGCTGTGAGTGGCCGCCGTCGATCATTGCAAATCGGACGCACCATCTCAACGACTTCTTTCCGATGCTCGAAGAGCGTAAGCGAGAGGTCTGCTCCCCGCAAGCGCAGGTCGTCGTCGTCCTCACGATTTCCCAGCCGATTAACTCGGTCCTCAATGCGCAAAAGCGACTGACGGTAAATTATCCGTCGCTTGGTGATGCAATGTGGATTGTGTACGTCGATGGGTTTGCGGAGACGTTTCGTCGCTCGGCGTCGCGTTGCGGCAACGAGATCACGGAGAGTCTGACGTCCTTTCCGACATGGAAGACGCGGGATTATGGATCATTCTCGATCCTGACTCCGCAATTGGAAGATCCGGGCTATCTCTTGCTCGCGGCACGCAGATACTGGCGTAACCTCACGCCACATGCGCAGGTCGCGCAAAAGGCACGCCTATCGGGTCGTTCATCTACCTCGCTCCCGGCAACGGCTCCCCCGCCGCCGGACTCCTCAATCAAGAAGCCCTGACCACATCTGGATCAGGGCTGTTTTTTATTTTGTGAGTTGTTACTGACTGAAAATCAAATGATTTTGATGTTCGGTCAGTAACCCGATGGAACACCATCGGGGAGCATTGCTGCTCATGGAGAGAGTGAACCGTTACCGGTTCGGGTTGGAAAGTGCGCTGTGGAACGCCGATGTCCCGTGGTCGACGGCGACGCCGGTGCCGATCTCCGCGCCCTTGATCTGCGCGCCGCACGTGCCCAGGAAGGCCGTGATGCCCACGAGACCGAGCACTGCTGCGCCGATCAGGTATTCCGAGAGGCTCTTGCCCTCGAAGCCCTTCTCGTTGCAGTACGGGACGAAGAATAGGATCGCGGCGACGAACAGACCAGCGGCCATCGCGATGCCGTGCAAGTGGTTGAGGCTGTACATGGCGAGCAGGGCCGAGAAGACGAAGAAGATCTTGATCATGACGTGCCTCTTCAGCGGTTGATGGTGTTGCGGTCGAAGATGTTCATGACGCTGTGCTTGGTGTCGTTGACGAACGGGATGG
The DNA here is from genome assembly GCA_903893445.1 of Candidatus Uhrbacteria bacterium. Classification (GTDB taxonomy): domain Bacteria; phylum Patescibacteriota; class Patescibacteriia; order 2-12-FULL-60-25; family 2-12-FULL-60-25; genus CAITMG01. Next base: position 35,217 of record CAITMG010000010.1, read on the forward strand.
ATTCCAGCCCCAACTCCTTGTGCACGACGCCGAGGAACAGGATGATCACGGCCGAGACGACGAAGATCGAACCGAGCCGGTCTCCCATCTTGGTGTCGGACTTGGACTCGGCGTCCTTGTCGCGGAGCTGGTACGCCCAGATGGCGCATACGAGCTCGCCGATGATGAGAACCCAGATCGAGATCTGATCTTGTGCCAGCCAGTACACCAGACCAAGCAACGCTGCGAAGCAAAACGGATATTTGAATCGAACCATGTGTCACTTCCTTTGAAAGGGGGTTTGTTGATCCCGCGAACATAGGGACTCATTTGTTGTCATTCCCGCGAAGGCGGGAATCTAGCGTATGAATGGGTCCATTTGTTCGCGGGAATAAATCCCCGCGGTTGTAAGGTGCGTAGACGGACGGTCTGAGTCGTGTGACTCCGGCAGTCTGTTTACGCCCGGACGATGGAAAAATCGTTCGTGGCACGATCTGGGCATTTAAAGAACAAACTAAGATACCACAAAAAGGCGGTTTTGTCAACCCTTTGGTGTACAGTTCTTGGATAAGAAAAAATGGCTCAATGGAGCTAAATGAGACTCCCTCAGCTCCCTTACTTCCGTTCACCTCCCCCTGCCCCCTCCTGTTTCAACGGCAGGAGGGGGTGCTTAAACCAAAACCCCTCTTTTAGCGAAGGAGAGGGGGTTGGGGTGAGGTGGGTCGAATTATCCGTTGCGCTTGCGCTCGAAATCTTTCAAGTACATTTTGCGAACGCGGATGGATTTTGGGGTGATTTCCACGAGTTCATCGTCGCCGATGTATTCGATGGCTTCTTCGAGAAGCATACTGCGTGGGGTGCTGAGGCCGTCCGAGACGCCGTCGCCCTTGGAGCGCATGTTGCTCAAGCGTTTTTCCTTACAGACGTTGACCACGAGGTCATCTGGTTTGGCATTTTGACCAACCACCATGCCTTCATAGACCTGGACGCCAGCGCCGATAAAGAGCTGTCCGCGTTCCTGAGCGGCGATGAGGCCGTAGGAGTTGGATTCGCCGGTTTCGTGGGCTACGAGTGAACCGTGTGGCGTTGTGGCAAAGTCGCCAGCAAATGGGCGGTAGCCGAGCAAAAGCGTGTTCAAGATCCCCTGACCGCGCGTGTCCATCATGAATTCGTTACGGAAACCGATGAGACCACGTGTTGGAATGACGAATTCGAGGTACGCCATGCCATTTTCGACGCGCATATCTTTCATTTCGCCTTTGCGCTTGCCGAGTTTTTCGATAACCGTACCGCTGTTGCCTTCTGGGACTTCGATGGAAACTTCTTCAAACGGTTCCTGCTTTTGTCCGTCGACTTCCTTGAAAATGACTTGTGGGCGCGAGACCTGGAGTTCAAATCCTTCGCGGCGCATGTTTTCGATCAAGATCGCAAGATGCAATTCGCCGCGACCAGAGACGATGAACTGTTCCGCAGATGTGCCTGGTTCAACGCGCAAGGCGACGTCGTTTTGCAATTCGCGTTCAAGACGTTCCTTGATGTTGCGTGTTGTCGTGTATTGACCTTCTTTGCCGGAAAACGGTGATGTGTTGACGCCAAACGTCATTTTCACGGTTGGTTCTTCGATCTTGATGACCGGGAGAGCTTCCGGGTTGGCTGGATCGGCAATGGTTTCACCAATGTTGATGTTTTCGATCCCCGCAAAGGAAACGATTTCACCGGCAAGAGCTTGTTCCGCATCAACCTTCTTGAATCCGTCGAACAGCATCAAACTGGTGACTTTTGCGGCCGCAACTTTGCCATCGCGGTTAATCCACGCCACGTTGCCTGGTTTAAAGATGCCGCGCACAACGCGACCAAGAGCCGTCTTGCCCTTAAATTGATCGTAGCCGACGTTGGCAACGGAAACCTGGAGTGTGCCTGTGACGTCTGCTTTTGGTTCTGGAATTTCTTTGATGATCGTGTCGAACAACGGTTTGACGTCCGTCATTTTGGCGAGGTCTGGCTCAAAACCAGCTTTCCCCTGTTTTGCGGATGCGAAAATGACTGGGAAGTCTTGCTGGCGATCTGATGCGCCAAGTGTGGCGAAGAGATCGAACGTCTGATCAACGACCCAATCCGGACGAGCGTCTGGTTTGTCGATCTTATTCACGACGACGATGATGCGATGACCAGCTTCAATCGCCTTTTTCAAGACGAAGCGTGTCTGTGGCATCGGACCTTCCTTGGCATCAACGAGCAACAACGCGCCATCAACGAGGTTCATGATGCGCTCCACTTCCCCGCCAAAGTCGGCGTGGCCCGGGGTATCAACAATGTTGATTTTGGTGCCGTTGTACGAAACCGCGATGTTTTTCGCGAGAATCGTAATACCGCGTTCGCGTTCCAATGGGTTGGAATCCAAGATCGCATCGCCTTCAAGCGTCTTTTCCTTAAACGTGTCTGATTGGCGTAACAAAGAATCGACAAGGGTCGTCTTGCCGTGGTCAACGTGGGCGATAATCGCGATATTGCGGAGGTCCATAATGTTTGCGGAGGATAACCAAAAATTGGGATTTTGTCAAAGAGGAACTCCCCTTTCGTATAAAAAAACCCGTTGACCAGAGTGGTAACGGGTAGCTGAGGTTTTATCCTTCGGGCTGAGAGATCTTCGCGAGCTGCTGTGCGGCAGCTTCGCGGACGTCCTTGTTGCCGTCTTGTTCGGAGATTTTCTTGAGAACGCTCCGGTCACGAATTCGCTGAATAGCTCGTTCCTGCTGCATGAACAGGAAGGAATCCGCTTTGTCGAGTTTTCGTTGCGGAATCTGCTGGAGCAACGGGAGCATCGCGAGTTTGATGATGAATTCCTCGCTGGGATGGTTGTCGATGAACGTATCGATCTCATCATCAGTGTATTGCCACCACCAGGGCAACTCGTGGAGAAGAAGCCCCTCGTAGCCTGGCATCAACGGGACCTCTTCCGTCATTTCGTAGAGGTTCAGCGGAAACATCTGGAGTCTCGTCGTACCAAGCGGTTTGTCGTAGTAGATGCATCGGATAGAGACGGACGTCTCATTGATGTTCACGATCCATCCGACGGACAGACCGTTTACGCCCGGTTGGCCGTGCTTCGTGTCGCGGCTTTTGAGCGAAACGAGCATTCCCGGCTTGAATCCTTCCGAATCGGTTTCGACGCCGAGCGTCTTGAGGAATTCTTCCGACATCTCGCGGCCGACGCTCTGAGCGGCGTTGCGCTGCTCCGGTGTCATCTCCTCGAGCTTGCCGCGATCGACGCGGAGTTCGAGACCGAGGTCGCCGGAGCGGAGGTCGTCTCGCGAATAGTTCTTCGCGACGACGTGGCCGGAGCAGGACACGACGCACTTCAAGAGTGCGACATTCGCGCTGTTGCTGCTGTAGTGGGATTTACTCACGACATGCCTCGTTACGGTTTGTGTTGCGTCACGGTACCAATGCATTGGCGATGCATCAGCAGGTTTCGGTGCCTTTTGGGCAGGTGTTCTCTTGTCGAGGAACGCTTTGGAACTATCAAAAATTTGAATATTTGTCAACCACTCCCCTATAAAAAA
>CAITMG010000011.1 GCA_903893445.1 Candidatus Uhrbacteria bacterium
CATCCCCTGGTTTGACGGGCTATTGGGTGGGCTGTATGCTCTTTCGCAAATCCGCTATCATCCTTTTATGGACAAGAACACATTGGAACACTTTAAACAGCGCCTCGTCGAAGAGCAGGCCCGCCTCGAAGCTGAGCTGAATGACATCGGTCATGCCGATCCCCTCCAAAAGGACTCTTTTACGGCTGACTACCCGGAATCGGGCAGCAACTCGGAAGACGACAATGCTCAGGAAATCGCTGAATACGCAGACGATCTTTCGATCGAAGCGCGTCTTGAAGCGGAATTAAAAGATGTGAGCAAGGCGCTTGAGTCGGTTGAAAAAGGAACGTACGGCACATGCAAATATTGCCAAAAGCCGATTGATCAAAAACGCCTCGAAGCACGCCCAGCCTCCTCGAGCTGTATCGAGTGCAAGAAAATTTTAACGCAGGAAATGTAACTTGTGTGAAACGCATCATCAAAGAGATGCTCCTTAGCGCCGCGATTATCGCCGGCGTTTTTGGTTTCGATCGATGGACAAAAGTATTTGCTGACGCGCATATCCCTGAAAACGGAATGTCGCTCATCGGCCACCTCCTTGGCCTGATGCATCATCACAACTTTGGACTGCTCGCGAACGCACCCGTGCCGCAGTGGATCATCATCACGTTTACGAGCATCGTCATTCTCGCGCTCTGCGTGTTGCTTGCGCGGACGATTCGACGTTCGTCCGATGATGCTGCGATTCGCATTTTTCCGTTGTCTATCTTGATCGGCGGTGCGTTGGGAAATTTATTTGATCGCGTCACGCAACGATTTGTTTTTGATTGGATTTTGCTTTTCAACCGTTCGGTTATCAACGTTGCGGACGTTGCTATTGCCGTTGGGATTGTGTGGTTTCTTTTTTTAACACGAAAGAAGGAAACGCCAGAGCACGTATCTTGACGCCGATAAAAAAATACGGCAGCGGTATAAAGAGAGACTTCTTTATGTCCGCAACCGTTCACACCGCAACTGTCATTGGCCTTGATGCGCATCTCATTGATGTGGAGGCGGATATTTCACCCGGGTTGGGATCGTTTTTGATTGTTGGTCTGCCGGATAAGGCCGTGCAGGAAGCGCGCGAGCGTGTGCGGAGTGCGATGAAATGTGCCGATCTCCCATTCCCTCGAACAAAGATCACACTCAATCTTGCGCCGGCGGATTTGCAAAAGACGGGAACGGGTTTTGATTTGCCGATTGCCATCGCTATTCTTGTTGCGAGCGGAGACGTTGAACAAGAGCGTGTCGCGTCATGCATTATTGCTGGCGAACTTTCCTTAGATGGAACGCTTCGCGGCATTTCCGGCGCACTCTCGATCGCATTGCTCGCTGCACAACTTGGAACACGGGAACTCATTGTGCCGCTTGCGAACGCTGACGAAGCCGCTCTTGTTCCGAATCTTGTCGTTCGTGGTGCGACGTCTTTGCATGACGTGTTTCTTCATCTCTGCGGAAAGCAACAACTTGCGCAGACACCGCAACGTGTCGTTTCATCTGCGGATGAGGTTATTGGGATTCCAGACCTCGCCAGCATTCGCGGACAAGAACAAGCGAAACGCGCGCTCGAGATTGCCGCGGCGGGTGGACATAATATTCTTCTCCAAGGTCCGCCGGGTTCCGGAAAGACACTTTTAGCGCGTGCGTTTCCTGGCATTCTCCCGCGCATGACAACGACGGAGATTTTGGAAGCAACACGGATTCATTCTGTGGCCGGACATCTTCCGCCGTGCGGATATCTTGCAGAGCGTCCGTGTCGGTCGCCACATCACAGCGCGTCGAGCACGGCACTGGTTGGCGGCGGATCAACACCAAAGCCAGGAGAAATTTCTTTGGCGCATCGTGGCGTATTGTTTTTAGATGAGTTCCCGGAATTTCCTCGATCTGTTCTGGAGAGTTTGCGTCAACCGCTGGAAGACGGTCAGGTGACTGTCTCGCGATGCAATGGAACAATTTCCTTCCCCGCGCGTTTTACGTTGATCGCAGCGATGAACCCTTGTCCATGCGGCTACACATCGGATCCGGACCGGACGTGCGTTTGCACAAATATTCAGATTCAAAAATATCGCAAACGACTTTCCGGCCCGTTATTGGACCGGATCGATCTCGCGATCGAAGTTCCCAAAGTCCCGACCGCGAAACTCACCGAACTTACCGCCGGCGAGGAGACAAAGGCCGTTCGAGCTCGCGTCCAACGTGCGCGCGATCTGCAGACAGCGCGATTTCGCGGAGCGCGTTTTGTGACAAACGCAGAAATGACCAGCGACATCATTCGCAAGACGATTATCCCGGATGCGGAAGCGAAAGCTTTTCTCTCTCAAGCTGTTGATCGATTCAATTTATCCGCCCGAGCCTACTTTCGAACATTGAAGGTCAGCCGGACGATTGCGGACCTTGATGCGGCAAAAACCGTCTCCCTTCGACACCTCGCGGAGGCCCTCCAATACCGTCAACTTAGCGAAAATTAGCCCTTTACCGTTGACAGTTTCGGCGAAAAACGATATTCTGACACAACCTCAAATGTCCGTTTCGGTTAAGCGACTTGCTGCGTCTTTGGCTGTCACCCTGCTCCGGCTGCTCCGGTCAGTCAAACGCGGTCTTCAAGCCCTATTACGTGGGTTTGTCCGGCTATCCGCCCCTGTTGGACGCGTTGTTCTGCGCGTTTTTATTTTGCCTATTTATCGAACGGTTTTGTTCGCCCGCTTTCGCATGCAGCGCCTTGCTCTGCCTGCGCGTGCCGCGGTCATGTTCCTTGTCACAAATCGCTACCTCCTTCATATCACCCTTGGCATCGTGTCACTGGTCGTGATCGTGTCGAACCTCCAGAGCAAGCAAGCGCATGCGCAAGACATCGGCCAGCAGAGCATCCTTTTTTCATTAGCCACAGAACAACGATCTGAAATCGTTGAAGAAAATGTTCACACGGATACGCAAGGAAAAAATGCCAAATACTTGAGTAGTGCCACCGTGAGCGGTATCCCGCACGTGGATTTTGATTACGATGCCAGTGCGGATCCGGTTCAGCCAAGCATCAACGTTCCTGGTACGATTGCCGCGCAGCCATTGGATACCGGTACAACGGAAGCTGTTCCGCAGCGCAACAGCATCATTACCTATACGGTTCAGGATGGCGACACGATCAGCTCTATTGCCCAGCATTTTGGATTAAACGTTGGCTCCTTACTTTGGAACAACAATCTGACCGAACGACAGTTTATCCGTCCGGGTGACACGCTCACCATTCCACAGGTTTCCGGCTTAATCGCGACCGTCAAAAAGGGAGACACGCTTTCCAAGCTCGCGGAAAAATACAATGCTGATGCCACGGAAATCGCCAGCGTCAATAATTTATCTGAAAATGGCTCGCTCGCGGTTGGGTCAGACATTGTGATCCCAGGAGCAACGCCATCGGACATTGTTCAGACACAAACACAGCTTGCGGCTCGTACACCGGATGAATCCGTTACCCCAACGCCAACACCGAAACCACCGAAGCCACCGAAACAAGTTGCCGTTGCTCAACCAGAACAGATTGCGGCTCCGGAAGAGCCCGTGATCGAACCGGCACCATCTGATAGCTCTCCGGACGAACAGCTAACGGAACCAGAGGCTCCAACAACACCTGTTTCCAAGCCACCAGATGCCGTGACGGACAACGCGCCAAAGAACAAGCTCTTTTGGCCAACGTCTGGCCACATGATCACGCAGTACTACGGTTGGCAGCACACGGGCGTTGATATCGACGGTGACTATACCTCGCCGCTCTACGCGGCAGATGACGGCGTCGTTGAAAAGGCTGGATGGAATAGCGGCGGATACGGATTACAAATCATTATTGATCATCCAAGCGGTCTCAAGACACGTTACGCACACTCTTCCAAGATCTTCGTCAAAGCCGGTGATCATGTGAAACGCGGACAGGTCATTGCCATGATGGGAACCACGGGACGATCAACGGGCACCCATTTGCACTTTGAGGTGTACGTCGGTGACAAGCGCACAAATCCACTGGGATACATCAAATAACGCTCTCATAAAAACATCCGGCAGACACGCTTCGCAGAGGGGTAACGAACTCTGCTCAGCATGTCAGCCGGATGTTTTTTATTCCTCTTTGGATTGACGTGGCGACCTATTTCTGATAGAACAAGATGCGCAACCGCCCTTTTTGCCAACGGAGTCCCTTCATGACGAATCTCGATGCGATGGCACGATTTCGTGAAGAGCAACGCGCACTTGCTGAGGAGCTCGCGGAAGACTTTTATCGCGTCACGGACGGCGTCATGACGCTTCCGGCGGACGAAGAAGAGCCTCCGGCCTCATCTCGAATGACGGTCGTCCCAAATCAAGATGACCCCGCGGAACAAATCATCCGACGGAAGGATTTTGTCGTGTGGGTCCTTGAGGCCGTCCAGACGTATACGGACTGGCTGGCCTCGGAGATCTTTCGCGCGAACGATTTCGCTTCTCGTCCACTGCCAGAGGCGCCGCCGATTCTTTGCACCAAGTTCGGCCGGCGCTACGGAAGACCGGAGAGCTTTGTCTGGATGGTGAGCGTTATGCTCCGTCGCCAGGATCGGCAGATCCCTATTCTTGGCCAGACGACAAACCGCGTCCTCACACCCAATGCGGACGCCATTCGCATCTGGGCCACCTACTTTACATGGTCCTAGCCGCCTCTCTTGGCGGTTTTTTCTTTGTCGTTCACGGTTGACGACGGCGACGGTTTGCGATATCTTTGGCCGACACATATGGCCGACCCAATCATCACAAACCTCCCGAAATCACAGGTGAAAATCGTTTTTTCTGTGACACCGGAAGAAGCACAGCCGTATCTCGAACAGGCTGTTCGCGATATTACGGAACATAAACCACTCAAGGGCTTTCGCCCAGGCAAAGCGAGCTACAACGACGTCAAAGCCGCCTATGGCGAAATGTCGATCTGGGAAGCTGCCTTGGAGCGCATCGTGCGTGCCAAGTACGTCAAAGCGATCATCGATAGCAACCTCGACACCATTGGCTCACCGGAAATTTCCGTTGAAAAACTTGTGCCGGGCGAAAACTTGGAATTCACCACAATCTCCAACATGATGCCGACGGTGACAAATTTGTTGGATTACTCCGCACCGCTCGTCACACGCAAAAAGCAAACCGTTTCCGAAAAAGACGTTGACGCGTCCATCGAAGAATTGCAAAAGATGCGCCGCACCGAAGCAGCGGTTGATCGCGCTGCAACGGCGGAAGATGTTGTGGTGATTGATTTGGAAATCCGCAAAGACAAGGTTGTTGTCGAAGGCGGGACCACACAAAACTACAAAGTCTTTTTGAATGAAAATCACGTTATCCCAGGTTTTGCTGAAAAGCTTATTGGCTCCAAAAAAGGAGATGTGAAAGAATTTGAATTGGAATTTCCGAAGGATCACTACAACAAGATGCTCGCGGGCGCGATGGCTTCGTTCACGGCAACCGTGAAAGAGGTGTTTGAACTCACGATTCCGGAAGTGACAGAAGAATTCGCCAAGGGTCTTGGAACAGAATCTGTTGCCAACCTTCGCGAATTGCTGCGCAAAAACTTGCAGGAAGAACGTGATCGCAAAATTGATGAAGCGACGGAAATCGAAATGATCGAAAAGATCACCAAAGGTTCGCGCTTTACGGAAATCCCAGAACTCTTGATCAACGAAGAAGTTCGCCGCATGTACGCGGAGCTTGAACACAACGCCGAAGAACGCGGCATGCGCATGGCGGATTACCTTTCCTCCATCAAAAAGTCAGCGGACGAGATCAAGATGGATTTTATCCCACAAGCCATCTTGCGCATTCAAACAGCGGTCGTCATTAAGGAAGTCGCGAAACGCGAAAACATCAATATTGATGATGCAGAGATCGAGGCCGAACAGGATCGCATCCTCGACTCCTTGCCAAAGAATGACACCGAGGCTCGCGCGCGCATTGCGTCGCCTGAGTATCGTGAATACATCGGCGTGCAGATGAAGAATCGCAAGTCGTTGGAAGCGTTGAAGGCAAAGGCGATCAAATCAGAATAAGTCGGAACAAAAAACATCCCGGCACACACGCTTCGCAGA
>CAITMG010000012.1 GCA_903893445.1 Candidatus Uhrbacteria bacterium
ACCGGTGTTGGCGTAGCCGAAGATGCGATCACCGGCGTTGCCATGGTAAACGTCGTGTATGAGTTGACGGAAATCACCGCTTGCATCGCACTCGACAACCCAGGAACCGTAAACGTCGTTGGTCCAATCGCATAGATCGACCCATTTTGATCGGCATACACACTCGCGCTCACTTCACCGTGCGCCGGAACATCAACCGCCTGTGCCAACCGATACAATTTTCCATCTGCGGTTAATAATCGTGTTGATTTAATCAATGTCAGCCCTGCAGAATACGAATTCACAATCCGAACGGTGCCCTGTGCCTGCAAATTCAGCTGGTCATTGATTGGCGCGCTTGGTGTCGCGACAACAATCGGCGTTGATGTGACGGCCGCTGTGCTTGTCGATGCAACCGTGTTCGTATCAGTCGATGTCGCTGTCGATGCAACCGGTGTCGTGGTTGATACGGCGGAAGCATCCGGCTGAATGATCGGCTGTGTATCCGTCACAACGGGCGGCTTACCAATAGCAACCGTTTTTGGTGTGCTCGTTAAAGCGTTTTGCTGAACAAAAATCGCGTATGTTGCAAATGTTCCGATCAGCAACAACGCAAACACATATTTTTTCATGCATGCATTCTAGCAAAGATGGCGTTCGACGTCAGCGTCATTTCAATTTATACTTCCCTCAATGGCATTTTCCTTCAAACGCAAAAAAGATTCTCTCGCTATTCGCACCGAGCGCACGGTTTTGGAATGGTTTCATGTCAGCGTCTTTCTCAAGGGGACGTATGCGGCGTTTGAAGCGCTCGTTGGTCTGGTGTTATTTGTCGTTCCGCTTTCGACTATCGTCTCCATCGTCAATAACATGACGCAAAGCGAACTCCTCGAAGACCCCAACGACCAGCTTTCGAATTATCTGCTGCACACAGCTCAACAACTTTCCATTAGTACGGTTGCATTTTACGCATTGTATCTCACCGTCAACGGCGCATTAAAGCTCATTCTTGTCCTTGGACTGTTGTACAACAAAACGTGGGCGTATCCCGCATCGTTGATCGTCTTTGGATCATTTGCGCTCTATGAAGTCTATCTTTTCGCATCGCATCCATCGCTCGTCGTTGCAATCTTGCTCATCCTCGATGTCATCACCATCTTGTTTATCTGGAAGGAATTCTTTATTCAAAAAAAGCATCATCACTTAGATAAGATCATCACATGATTACGATTCGCAGAGCAAACGACCGCGGAAAAGGGGACTACGGATGGCTCAAAACGGCGTATACGTTTAGTTTTGCCAATTACTACGACCCGGATTTTATGGGCTTTCATGATCTTCGCGCTATCAACGAAGATGTGATCGCGCCGTCGCGCGGATTTGATACGCACGACCACGCGGATATGGAGATTGTGACATGGGTCATCTCCGGAGAACTCACGCATCGCGACAGCATGGGGAATGTTGGGATTCTTCGTGCCAACGAGGCACAAGCAATGTCTGCGGGCACAGGCGTTTCGCATAGCGAACACAACGAATCCGCAATACAGCCCGTTCATCTATTACAGATTTGGATTGAGCCAGATGCATGGGGAAAAACACCGGTCTACGACCAAAAAACGTTTCCGCTCGAACAACGACGAGGAACGCAGCAAATCATTGCATCGCCCGATGGACGCGACGGATCACTTCGCATTGGGCAAGACATGATCGTCTCCATCCTTCATCTCGAAAAAGAAACATCCTTCGTTCTTGCAGACCTCGCACAAAAATCTCTGTGGATTCAAAATATCGCCGCCACATTTCGCATCCAAGACGCACACATCCGACCAAGCGACGGTGTTGCGATCGAAAATGAAGAACGCGTTGAACTGTTTTGCGACGAAAGCGGCGACATTTTACTTTTTACTGCTCCGCTAAAATAAAAACCTATCACCGCTGAGTTTTGGCGAAAAAGTCAACCCCAGTGTACGATATCTCGACATCTATGTCCGAAGGACTCAGCAACATCAAAATCGACGGGGAAAAACTGCTTGCCTGCGCAGATATCTTGGGAATGGAAAAGGCACGCGAAATGGTCAACGAGCACAAAGTCAAGGCATTTGGGCTGCTTTCCAGCATTCTCAGCCGACCAAAACCAGAGGAAATCGAGATCATTTACGAGGAAAAACGTTTTGATGCGTTTTGGCACGTGCTTGGCACATCGCGTTTTGAATACAAACGCCGCAAAAAATATACCTTGATCGTTGATCCAATCGTACAGGAAGTCGAGTTACTTGGTTCTTCCTTTGGCGTTCCTGGCGACATGAAAACGTTTACCGTCGAAGGCGTGGAACGATGCGTCGAAGAATATCGCGAGGAGGAGTTGGTTGATGCGCAAACTGGTCAAAACGGGGATTTTAAAGCATATCTTGCGGTCCCAAATCGCATCCTCGAATCCACAGACGAAATCACCATGGATGGCACGCCGATCGTCTCACTCGAAACAAAACCATCATTTCTCATCCGCAAAGTCATTAACGGACTCATCAAACCCATCCAAGCTGATCAAATCCTCGACGAACAAATCGGCATTTCCGAACTTGGACTGTATTTTATTCCGGTCTACACGTTTGAATTGCGCTGGAAGACAAAGGATAAACGCGTCACGATCTCCTATGACGGCGTTACGGGTCTCATGCGACCAAAAGCGAACAAGATTACCGAACGACTTCGCCGAACCTTCACCAACGACGAACTCTTTGAGTTTGGCAAAGAAGTTGCCAACTTTGTGCCAGGCGGTGGCTTAGCGATGATGGTCGGCAAAAAGGCGATCGAGCTCACAAAAAAGGACTAACAGAGCGTGGTATACTGTACGGGTAATGCCGTCATTAAAAATTTTTGGGAGATACGGCCACGCCTTTTTTCTCGGATCTGCAACGATTGTTGCACTTGGTTTGCTATACGGACTCATCCAAAGCAACACCTATCAACAGAGCGTCATCTCAGAGCTCGAAGATTCGGTGCGCGTGGCGAACGCCACGATTGATCCAGTGGCAATCGAAAAGTTCCAAGCAACACCTTCAGATGAATCGTCCCCGGAATATCAGCAGCTCCGCCATCAGCTGATCGGTTTGGAAACAATTTTTACCGGAGACGGCGTGCGAGGGATCTATATCATGAGCGTGAACGGCTCACGTGTTGCATTTATTGCAGATTCCGCAAGCACAGACGATCCGTGGCATAGCCAACCCGGCGAAATCTACAAGGAACCGCCTCAAGCCATTTTTAGCGTAGAACGAAGTCGAAAAATTCAGTTCACTGGGCCATACACGGACGAATACGGCACATACTATTCCATTTTTGCTCCGCTCCGAGGACCAAGTGGTCAAATCATCGCCATTATTGGAGCAGATATTGAAAAAGAAGCGTTCACACGTGCCTTGTGGGCACAGCTCATCATTCCATTCATCTTAACGCTCCTCGGTCTTGCCGCATTTACAACCATTTTCTTTATCTTTTTGCGACGAAAGGAAAATGAGGAGCTCTTAGAAAAACACGAACGAGAACTCGAAGAAATCAACATCGCGTTGATGCATGAGGAAGAAAATAGCGAAAACCACCGTCAACGCTTGGAAATTCTCATCGAGCAATTACCCGTCGGTATTTTTATCGTTGAAACAAAAAACGGCAAACCACTCATGGTGAACAATAAAGCCATGGAACTCCTTGGTAAACAAGTTGATCCAATGTGCTGCAAAGGAGAATACGTCAAAACATTTAACCTCGTTCAACAAGACGGAACACCGTTTCCGGAAGAAGATCTTCCATTAACGCAAACGCTGACCTCAGGAAAACCAACATCCGCAAGTAATATTTTCGTCAAACACCAAAACGACAAGCTGATTGCCTTGCGCGTCGTCTGTGTTCCGGTGACGGATACGAACAAAAACCCAACATCTGTCCTTGTCGTCTTTGAAGACATGACCGCGGAGCACGACATCGATCGACAAAAAACAGAATTCATTTACCTCGCATCACACGAACTGCGGACGCCACTCGCCGTCGTGAAGTGGTACGTTGAGATGTTGCTGGATAACAGCATGGGAAAGTTGAACAAAAAACAGGCCGGGCTCGCCAGTCAGATTGAAGACTCGAATCAACACGTCATCACGCTTGTCAACGAACTTCTCAATGTTTCCCGATTAGAATCCGGCGTCATGTCCGTCGAACCAACACAAACAAACATCGCCGACCTCTTCGCGGATGTCCAAAAAGAACTTGAGCCGCTCTATCAAGCCAAGAAGCTCAACGTTTCCAGCGTCATTCAGCCACTTCCAGACGTGATGGTTGATCAAAAATTGGTGCGAGAAGTTTTGATGAACCTTCTCTCGAATGCGATCAAGTATACGGAGCAACGAGGAAAAATCTCGATCAAGATGACCGTTCGTAAAGACGATCTGTACATTCAGATCACAGATAATGGCATCGGTATTCCAAAAAACCAACAAAAAAATATCTTTAAAAAGTTATTCCGTGCGGAGAATGCGATTGCAAGAAAAGTTGATGGGACAGGCCTCGGTTTATACGTCACACAACAAGCCATCCATTTGTGCGGAGGAGAAATTGGTTTTGAATCAACCGAAGGGATGGGGACGACATTCTGGTTTACGCTTCCAAAAAAGGGGAGCAAGGCACAACACGGCACAAAAAGCATCGCATAACCTATGATTACTAGCATCTTCGCCTCCCTTTACATTCTCGTCATCGGTTTTCTTGTGATGACGCTGTTTGGCTATCTCGTGCACTGGTTGCTTCATCAAACGTGGTCTGGGCGGCTCAATCATGCGCACATGACACACCATCTGCGCCTCTATCCAACGTCAGACTATCTCTCCGACACATACCGTGAAGCCGGTAAAGATAATACGGTGATCATGTTCTTTTATTTCGCCATTCCTCTTATTCTGTTCCCGGCAGTATTGTATGTCGTACACATCATTTCGCTCGTATCGATGATCCTCCTTTTTGTCGAAATTTTCGTCGTTGGCAAATTGCATGATTATTTTCACGATTCGTTTCATATTCGCCATCATCCATTAAAAAAATACGCCTTTTTCAATACATGGACGGATATTCACTTCGTCCATCATCTCGACATGCAAAAGAATTTTGGCATTTTCTTTTTTGGATGGGATGCACTCTTTGGATCCTGGCAATCCGTCACACCAACCACAAAAGCCCCAACAACATGAACACCCCACTGATCGTCCACGGAATATCTCGCAGCGCGACAGACGCGGAGCTGCGCGTTGAGATTGAACGCGTGCTGCTCAAAGCAACAAACAATCTCTCCTGGCTTAAAGCAGGGGAGACCGTCCTGCTCAAACCCGCACTCAATTCTCCGGGACACTACCCCGCAACAACGCATCCGTTATCAATTCACGTTGTCACAAAAATCCTGCAAGATCACGGCGCAAAGGTCATCATTGCGGATCAATCCGGGATCGAACACGTTCTCCATGCACCAAGCGGCGTCCTGCGAGGATCGTCAGCGGAAAATTTTCGTCATTCCGGGATGGGCAATCCAGATGAATTGCCGTTTGTGTCCGTGGAACAACAGGGTTGGGAAGACGGATTCATCCATTTCAAAAACGACAAGACCACTTCCTGGCCAGATGGTTTTTACATCACCAAGCTCGTGGAGCAAGCAGATCACATCATCAACCTCCCGCGCCTCAGCACACACGCACAAGCAGGCGTGACTCTTGGTTTTAAGAGCCTGGTTGGCTGGTTACGCGAGGACAGCCGCATGACGTTTCACGCCAACGGACCATTTAACGGATTTATCGCGCAAGCGGGCGCACCAGCCAAACTCCAATTCACCAACGACCACAAAAAGCTGTTTATCGAAAAAATCGTGGAAATCAGTGAAGCGATCAAAGGAAAATTGCGATTAACCTTGTTTACCGGCACAGCCGCCCAAGTCACACTTGGACCAGACGCCCAAGTTGCCGGGATCAAATCCACGGTCGTCACCCCACAAACGGGTCTCATCTTTGCCGGCACAGACCCGGTCGCGGTCGAATCCTTTGCCCTTTCCTTTTTGAAGTATCTGTATCAATCCGCGACGCCATCGCAAAAAATGTTCCAAAAAATCCTCATGTGGGCGAACGGTGAGGCAAAGGAATTGGGCACGATTCCCGTTAAAGACACCCCGCTCATCCGTCATGCAGAGAAAATCGGCCTTGGGAAGGCCGATGCCGCCATCCAATGGCAAAATGTTCCGAATGACCTGCAAAAACAGATTTTAGGCTGAACCCCTTGCCAAAATCTCAAAAATGGCGTATCCTCGCTAAATTCGCTTACGAATACATATATCTATGGCTTACGCGCCTCGCAACGATCGTGCCGGTGGTGGTTCCCGTGGGGGGTTTGGTGGTGGTTTTAACAAAGGTCCAAGCAAATTTGGTGGCGCCCCGCGTGGTCGCGGTGGTTTTGGTGGCGGATTCGGCGATCGCGAGAAGCCAGAGCTTTTTCCAGCCGTGTGTGCCGATTGCGGCAACCGCTGTGAAGTCCCGTTTAAACCAAACGGTCGCAAGCCAGTGTTGTGCCGCGACTGCTTTGCAACGGAGAACGGTTCAGAACCGCGCTTCGGTGGCAACAATGATCGCCCAGAACGCGCACCTCGCGCCTCTGCGCCAGCAGCCATGAGTGAAGATTTGGCGGCTCAGATCCGCTCCATTCAAGGCAAGCTCGACATGATCATCAAGTCGCTCAACGCCAACGATCTTGGGCTCTAATCAAGCAACAATGTTCGATCGTCAACGCCGCAACAACCTTGCGGCGTTTCGATTTTTATCATAGAATTGACGCTCTTATGGATCACGGCAATGTCATTATCCGCTTTAGCGGAGTCACGTACGGGTATGATGAGGAAAACCCACTTCTCGATGAGGTGGATTTTTCCGTACGCGAAAACGCCAAAATCACGGTGATGGGGCAAAACGGTGCTGGCAAAAGCACCATTTTTAAGCTCTTAACCGGCGTTCTCAAACCAACCGCTGGGCAAATCAACATTCAGCAAGGTGCGAGTATTGCCATTGGCTTGCAGGTGCTTGCCCGTGAGCGCATGAATGACACGGTCCTCGAGTTTTTTGAACATGCGTTTGCGGAAAAGAAGTATGACATCGAACGCCGCATTACGGATGTCATGGAAACCGTGAACATGAAAGCGCCACTCGACAAAAAGGTCGGGGATTTTTCCGGTGGTCAACAGGCGCGCCTGTTGCTGGCCTACGCGCTCATTCAGGAGCCAGACATCTTGCTTCTCGACGAACCAACCAACAACCTCGACAAAGCCGGGATCGAGCATCTCACAGGCTTTTTGATGATGTATCCAAAGACTGTGCTCGTGATTTCGCATGACGCTGATTTCTTAAACGCGTTTACCGAAGGCGTCTTGCACCTCGATGCGCACACGCGAAAAGTCGAACAATACGTCGGCAACTATTTTAACGTTGTGGAAGAAATTGCCGCCAAAATCGAACGCGATCGCATGAAAAACGCGCGATTATTGAAAGACATCCAAGATCGCAAAGACAAGGTCAACTTTTTCGCCAACAAAGGAGGAAAAATGCGTAAACTTGCGAGCAAGCTCCGCGACCAAGTGGAAGATGCCGAGGAAAATATGGTCGAAGTCCGCCGTGATGATAAAACCATCCGCGATTTTACGATTCCAGCTCAGGACTTTAGCGAGATGCTCGTCAAAATCAATTCCGTTCGCGTGATTCATGATCATGCGCCAGATCAAAAAGAGGTGGACATCGTGATCCGCAAAGGGGATCGTTTGCTCGTCTCTGGACCAAACGGCATTGGAAAAAGCACCATGCTTCGCGCCCTTGCCGATAGCAAGCACGAAGGCGCGATCATCGGCGAAGGGGTGAAAGTCGGGTATTACCGCCAGGATTTTAGCGGATTGGACTTTGATGCCACCGTGTACGAAGAATTGGAAAAGGTGATGGAAGAAAAATCCAACGAACGTTTGCGCGCCACAGCATCGGAATTTTTGCTCACCTCTGATTTATTGAAAAACAAGGTCGGCTCACTGTCCGAAGGTCAAAAAGGATTGCTCTGTTTTGCGCGATTCGTTTTGCAAAAGCCAGGCCTTCTCATCCTCGACGAACCAACCAATCACATCAACTTTCGCCATCTTCCGGTTATCGCAAAAGCTTTAGAGGAATACAAAGGCGGGATGATCGTGGTCAGCCATATGGAGGAATTTGTCCAACAAATTTCCTTCAATCAATACTTGGATTTAGGTAAGCTCAAATAAACCAGTACACGCGAAAGGTGATACCATGCAACCACGTATGTTTGTGTTGCGTATTCTCAAAAATCTGTACACGGGAAAAAATCTCGTGTGGCAACTCATCGCCTGTCTCCTCACGGCGATTCTTGTGATGAGTGGCGCCGATTGGTGGTATTTTATGACGTTTCGACAAACGACGATCGGAACATTCTTTTTCCCAGCTGTCGTCTTTGGCGGATTATTGCCATTTCTCCTTCCAACGATCCTCATCACGCTATCGTGGATCAAAAAATCGGCACAATTGCGCCGTGTGAGTTTTGCGCTGCTTTGGACGGAAACGTTTGGTCTAGGAATCTCGAGTTTCTACAAAATCTTTACCGGTCGCGTTCAACCAAATTTGTCCGCATCGGCACCGCTCATCGACACGAGTCACAGTTTTCATTTTGGATTCATGCAAAATGGCGCGTTTTGGGGATGGCCGTCTTCACACACAACCGTGGCATTTGCGATGGCATTCACGTTGATCACACTGTTTCCCAACAACAAAACACTCAAATATCTAAGCATCGTCTATGCCTGTTACGTTGGTCTTGGCGTATCTATGAGTATTCACTGGATTTCCGAAGGTGTTGCCGGAGCGATCTTTGGCGTCATCATCGGAATTGCCGTTGGCAACGAATTCGTAAAATCACTTAACGAGCCGCCTGCTGACCTGCGCAACGTCCCGTTGCCCACGAAGCCGTTAAATTAAATCCACCGGTAAATCCATCGACATCCACGATTTCACCGGCAAAAAAGAGTCCTGGGCACAACAACGACTCCATGGTTTTTGGATTGATTTCTTTTAAGTTTACGCCACCGGCGGTCACGAACTCATCACCAGCGCCGCGACCGATCACATGAAGGGGAGCGCTCTTGAGCCACGTAATGATCGCCAAAATGTCTGCTTTGGAAAGTTCGTTCGCGCGTTTTTCTGATACCTGCAATTCAGAGACAACAATATCGGCAAGGGATTTTGGGACAACGAGCGACAACACATTCCCAGATTGCTTTTTCGGCCATTCTTGCAACATCACCACAAAGCGATGGCGCAGTTCATCCATGGTTTCTTCCGGAAACAAATCAATCGCAATTTCCATCGGATGCTCCGGGTCAAACGATTCAAACGCCACAAGGGACGACAGAGCAAAAACAGCTGGGCCACTGATGCCTTTATGCGTAAACAGAAATGGACCCGTAAAATGCGCTTTCGTTTCACCTTTTACGGAAATTTTTCCACTTTCACAACTCAATCCGCTAATCGCGGCTGGCCAAGTTTCTTTTGTGGTAAATGAACTCAAGCTTGGCGCGAGGGTCGTGATCGTATGACCAAGTCCAATGGCAAACGCGTATCCGTCGCCGGTTGATCCGGTTTGGCGATACGCCTGACCACCGGTCGTCAAAATAACCCGATCAACAATCAACGGTTCTTTGGCGGTTTTAAAACTCAACGAAAATCTGGTTGCAACTTTATCGATACGCTCGACGGAGGATCGCAACCACACGTGCACGCCAGAGCCTCGAAACAGCTCCTCAAACACGCGAACGATGTCGTGACCATCATCGGAGCAGGGGAAGACGCGAATATCCTCCTCAACCTTCAACGGAACACCATGCGCTTCAAACCAATGCGCGATTTTTTCCGGTGGAAACGCATACATCGCAGACGATAAAAATTTTCCACCGCGGGGATACTTGCTGAGCACGGTCGGCACATCTGTAATCCCGGTTGTCACATTGCATCGTCCACCGCCGGAAATGATCACCTTTTTGCCCAATCCATCATTTTTTTCAATCACATAGATCTCTGCAGACGGATGTGTCTCCAGGGCAGCAGCTGCGGCCATTAATCCCGCAGCGCCTCCGCCAATCACGGCGATTTTCATGCCGAGTTTGTACCATGAAACGCCAGACTTGTCATGTGGTAGAATGTCGTCATGTCTCCCATTTTCTCCATTGATCCGGTGGCTCAAGGCATGACCGCCGACGGAATCGTGCGCCTGTGTGATGACGGAATCGCCCACGCCATCATGATGCGTGACCAGATTCGAGCGCTCGCCAGCCAACCAGACGAACAGCTCACCAAAGATTCCGTCTTGCTCGCATTTGATGAACTCACTTATGCACTCCAGCTTGCCGGGGCATTTGCCTCGTTGATGAACCTTGCCCATCCGGACGTTGCTGTTCGCGAAGCCGCAAAAACAAGCGAGCCAAAGATTGATGCGTTTGTCACCGCGCTCTACATGGATGCAACGCTCTCGGAGATTTTTGAACGTTTTGCCAAAAAAGGGGAATCGCTATCCGGTCCGGAACAGCGTTTGCTTGATTTTACGCGTCGTGACTTTCGTCGCAACGGTCTGTTACTGGATGCCGCAGGACAGGAAAAACTCCGTAATCTCAATCAGGAACTGACCCAACTCGGACAAACATTTGAAGAAAATATCGCAAAGGTGACCGCCTCCATCGAGGTTGCCCCGGAACAGCTTGAAGGATTACCAGACAACTATCGCGCATCACGCAAACCAAATGACCACGGAAAAATCGTGATCACGACAGATTATCCAGACTTGGTGCCATTCATGAAGTATGCGAAAGATCGGGAAGCGGCAAAACAGCTGTTTATCCTCAACAACACCCGCGCGCAAAAGGAAAATCTTCCCATTCTCGATCAATTGATTGCCTTGCGAAACGAAAAAGCGCATTTGCTGGGATATCAAACCTGGGCGGATTACGTCCTTGAGCCGCGCATGGCCAAAAACAGCAAGCGCGTCCGTGATTTTATTGACGATCTGCACAAAGATCTCAAACCAGCGGCACAACAAGAGTTTGCCGAACTGATGAAAATCTATCGCGCAAACGGTGGGACCGCCGAGCGTATCCCAGCCTCAGATGCCGGATATATTCATGAACTTGCGGCCCGTCAAACATGTTCCCTGGATTCCCAAAAGGTGAGTGCGTATTTTGAATTACACGCCGTCAAAAACGGTGTCCTTGGCATTGCCTCGCAACTCTACAATATTCGGTTTGTTCGTCGTGATGATCTTCCAAGCTGGCACGCCGATGTCGAAATCTACGACATTAATACCGTTGATGGCGCAACAATCGGTCGCTGTTATCTCGACCTGTATCCACGGGAAGGGAAATATAAACACATGGCCGTCTTTGGCATTCGCGAAACCAAAAAACTCGCAGACGGAACGCGCCAGATCCCGATGTGTGCGATGGTCTGCAACTTTCCAAAACCAGATGCGCACCCGGCGTTACTCAGCCACGATGACGTGACAACGTTTTTCCACGAATTTGGGCATCTCTTGCATCACATCGTCAGCGAATCCGAGCTCGCCTCATTTGCCGGCACGAGTGTGGCGCGAGATTTTGTTGAAGCACCGTCGCAGATGTTTGAAGAATGGGCGTGGTCACGCGAATCACTCGATCTGTTTGCTCGACATTATCAAACCGGAGAAAAACTCCCAGACGACCTCTTTGCCGCCATGACGGCGGAGCGTTCATTTGGCGTTGCGCTTTTTACGGAGCGTCAGCTTCAGCTCGCGGACCTCGACCTGACGTACCACACCCGCGCACCAGGTTTTGATTCCACGGCCGTCGTACGCGAGATGCAACAGGAATACAGCCCATTTGGATTTATCGACGGAACAACCTTCCAAGCCACATTTGGACATCTGGTCGGATATGACGCCGGCTATTACGGCTACCAATGGGCGTTATCGATTGCGATGGATCTCTTTTCGCGTTTTAAAACAACCGGAATCATGGATCACGCGACAGCAACCGCGTATCACGCACACATCCTGTCCCGTGGCGGAAGCGAAGATGAAAACGATATGGTTAAAAACTTTCTCGGTCGCGATGGCAACGCTCAAGCCTACAAAGCCTTTTTAGGGATCACATAAAAAAATCCCCCAATGAATCATCGGGGGAAGGGGATTGAGCGAATCGCGTGACGACGAAGGTAATCGTCGAGCTGGACCATGCGTACCGCGACGTTGGTGATCCGCGTGGAAATTTCGCCAAACGCATCATCCGCATCGCGGAGCACGAGCACACGCAGGTGTTGCGGGATCGGCAATTGCGGCGCGACCTCCTCGACCTTGCACGTCTCGCAATGAACGTCATTCGTGAGCACCGATGCGACAAAGTGATGACGCAACGGATCTTCGAGCGCATCCATCATCGCCGCGACCACGCAGTCCGCACGATCATCATCCGGTTGCAACGCCGCATAGGACGTTGGACAACGTGACGGCTCAAGATTCACGATGCGCGTCACCTCGCCGCCTGGCAAAATGACGTTCGTGTCCGGATCAACCGCAAACCATCCAAGCTGAGCAGCCGTATCTCGCCAAAATGGCGCAAGATCCTCTTCGAGACAGACGTGTGTCATCTCGTGGATCAGCGTGCCGGTCAGCCAAGAGCAACAGAGATTGTCCCGATACCGGCCAATCGTGAATGCGCTGGAGAACAGCTCAAATCGCGACTGGTCCGGAAATTCTCGCCCATGTAACCAATCTCCGCTCTTTGGATTTGGGAGATTTGTGGCGCGAATCTGGATCGATTTCAACCGCTGCATCAACGTCGGCATCCGCAACCGCGACGCAAACGTCCCGATCGCCTCCGAAATCTCGGTGAGGATATCGGTCGAAAGCGGCCACGGCGCAAAGCTATAGAGCTGAATCCGATGACCCAGACGGGTCTCAAACGAAAACTGCTCATTGAGCTGTTCGAGGCGGATATCCCCCTGAAGCGCCCAAAATCGTCGGGTCGCTTCCTGATGAATCGTTCGTTGAATCATCGCATCATCCGCTTCTGGGCTCACCGTGACCGTCAGGTCCGGATCCACCATGGCGTCAAACGCGATCTCACACGGAATCTCGACCCCGGAAATACGTAGGGAAAAGGACATGCCGGACCCCCTTTGGACATGGTGCGTTGGCAGTGGGGGAAACATACCGTATTTGCACGCCGCGTCAATGGCATAACCCGGCGTTCCAAGCTACACTACAGGCCTATGAAACAGATGCCCGTCCTGTTTGTCGGACACGGAAGTCCAATGAATGCCATTGAAAACAACGTGTACGCACAAAGCTGGATCACGATGGGGAAGCGACTCCCAACACCAAAAGCCATTTTGTGTCTTTCGGCGCATTGGTACATCCACGGCACGCATATCCTCGGCACAGAAAAGCCGGAAACGATCCATGATTTTTGGGGATTTCCAGAGGAACTCTACAAACAGTCCTACCCAGCGCCCGGCGCACCGGGACTCGCACGAGATATTCAAAAACTTCTTGATCACACATCCGTCACATGGGATCTTGGCTGGGGATTTGATCACGGGACGTGGTCTGTCACCAAGCGCCTCTTTCCAGAGGCAAACATCCCAACCAGTCAGCTCAGCATCGATTATTCCAAACCCTCAACCTTTCATTACGACCTGGGAAAAAAACTCGCTGCCCTGCGATCGCAGGGTGTTCTGATCCTTGGAAGTGGGAATATCGTTCATAATCTTGGGCTTGTTCGCTTTGAGGAAGATGCCAAACCATTTGAATGGGCCGAAGAATTTGATGCGACGGCGCGACAACTCATCGAAAAACGTGATCATCAGAAATTGTGTGATTACGAAAGCCTTGGCAAAGCCGCACAACTCTCGATTCCAACACCAGATCATTACTTACCACTCCTCATATCTCTTGGCGCCACAACAACAAAGGATGAATTGAGCTATTTTTGTTCAGGAATTGAATTTGGCAGTGTGTCCATGACTGCCTGTCTCTTTTCCGAAGAGCCGCTATGAGTAAAATCGTGACGGTGCGCGACAAGATGCAAAAAAAATATCAGTACACGTTGACCTCGGCCGTTGGCAGGGGATTTGATCCAGATTTTCGTCCGCAACTCACCCCAAAAGAGATGCTTCATCTTGGTGTATTTGGCGGAAAGTACATGACCGATTGTCAAAAAGAATTCCCAGCAAGCTGGTTTGCGGGCGCAAAGCTCAATGCAACAAAACACGATCCCAGCATCAACTATTTTAAGGTCAGCGCAAGCCAACCGCTCTCCGTTTGGCGAAAAAATGGATGGATCAACGAAGAGCATGATCCACGCGGATGGTTTCAATGGTATTGCCGCTATTACATGGGTCGAAGACTGCCCGCAGAAGACGCACGACAGATCAAACGCTGGCGCATGATGCGTCGTCACGTCATGCAAATCGTGAATAAATGTAGACCCGGCGATTTGGATTGCAACCGTCGTCAACGACAAGCGCTCTTGCATTGGGCGTACGATAGCCGCAAAATCTAGCTCATATGAAATCCACGCTTCTTGTTTCCGCTGCTGCGCTCGCGTTTTCCGCGGGTTTATATAGCGTTCCAGCGCTTGCCGCCTCCCCAGACGATGTCTTGCCGCCGGAAATCGGCCTCGTCCAACCGGCCACATTCACGGTCAACCATCTCACAACCATTCAAACAACGGTCGCATCTGCCGCTGGCTTATCCAGCTGCTACCTGTTTCTCAATAACAAAAATGTCGGACAAATGGATGTCCGCGACGGACACGCCAGCATGCAACGCGTCTTTCAAACTGCGGAAACGCAATACGCCAGCGTTCG
>CAITMG010000013.1 GCA_903893445.1 Candidatus Uhrbacteria bacterium
AACTCTGCTCACCACACGCACCGTACTCTTTGTAGTTATTTCCTTGTATTTACACCGTCAATGCACGTTGCAACGCTTCTTTGACGCGCGTTCCATCGGCACGACCAGCGATTTCCTTCATCACGACGCCCATTAATTTTCCGGCATCTTTTTGTGTGGCGTTTTGTTCTGTCACGATTCGCTTCACGATGACATCAATATCCGCATCAGACATTTGTGCTGGAAGATAGGCTTCCAACTGTTCGATTTCGGATTTTTGTTTTTCGGCGAGATCTGTGCGACCAGCAGATTCAAAATCATTCAACGCATCCTTGTACTGCTTCACGGTCGTTTTCACAACCGCGAGCACCTCGTCCTCCGTCATCGGATGATCAGTGTCGATCTGTTTATTTTTTAACGCGGAACGAAGCATCCGAAGCGTGGAAAGTTTTGCTTCGGCTTTTGCCTTCATTGCCTCTTTTGTATCAAATTCGATTTGTTCGAGAAGTGTCATATAGGAGATAGCCAACGGGGCGGCTGGTGGCCGCCCCGCATGGGATTGATC
Source organism: Candidatus Uhrbacteria bacterium (assembly GCA_903893445.1). GTDB lineage: Bacteria > Patescibacteriota > Patescibacteriia > 2-12-FULL-60-25 > 2-12-FULL-60-25 > CAITMG01. The sequence continues at coordinate 545 of CAITMG010000013.1, forward strand.
TTATCGCTTATTTGGGCCGCGCTTTTTTGGATCTTCTTTGAGTTGTCCCGTTTTTGCGAGATACTCATAGTTTTCGCGCATTTCTTCGCGACGGAGAGCGCCTTCACGACGCTTGTTTTTGCTGCCGTCCTTTTTGTGGAAGCGGATTTTTTTGGCCTGGAGCACTTTGCCGCTAGATTGCATGCGGCGTTGAAACCGGCGCAATAATGCGTCAAATGTTTCACCCTTTTTGCGTTTTACTTCGAGCATATATTACACCTGCCTTTCTATGTGGGATTGATGAATCTAGAGATTTCGACTGGGCGGAATCATAGCGGAAACTGCGAAAACTGTAAAGAACTCCCTGCCTCGTCAGAATACAAAACCCCTCCGATGGATGCCGGAGGGGTTTGGAGCGGTTATTTGCTCAATTTCTTTTGCAATTCGTGGACGATCTTGCGAACGTCGACGATTTCCTGGGTCCCAGCGTCCATATCGCGGATAATTGCCGTGCCATCAAGGACTTCCTTTTGGCCAATAATCACGGCGAATTTGGCTTTGCGGCGATTGGCGAGTTCCATCTGACCTTTGATGGACTCCTTGCCAAACGCTTCACCGGACGAAATGCCAGCTTTGCGTAATTCTTCGAACACGGCGAGAGCACGCTTGCGGCCCTGTTCGCCAAGATGTGCGACGAAGATATCTGATTGTTTTGGCTCTGGGGCGGTGCGCGTTGCCTTCATGAGATTGAAGACGCGGTCCATTCCCATCGCGAATCCGGCTGCTGCTGTTGGGCGACCACCGAGCAATTCGGTTAACCCATCAAAGCGACCTCCGCCACCGACGGATGATTGTGCCAATTCCTGATCCTGCGAGTTGGCGTAAAATTCGAACACGGTTTTGGTGTAATAATCGAGACCGCGAACCAAGTACGGATTGAGCTGATATGGAACGCCCAATTCGTCGAGATACTCCAAGACGTGCATGAAGTGCGTCTTTGATTCTTCGTCGAGCCAGTCCACGATCTGTGGTGCTTCGGCCTTCAAATCCTGAATCGCAGGGTCCTTGGAATCAAGGATGCGTAATGGATTTTTGAGCAAGCGCTTTTTATCTTCTTCAGATAATCGGTTGCGCTTTGTGCGGAAGTACGACACGAGCGCGTTGCGATAGTTTGCGCGGGATTCTGCGGTCCCAATCGAGTTGATTTGCACCGTGGCATCAATGCCCAATTCCTTCAAAAAGAGATATCCGATCACGATCAACTGCGCATCAATCACGGCGCCGCCATCACCAAGGACTTCGCAGCCAAATTGCTGAAACTGGCGATAACGACCGTGCTGTGGGCGATCGTGGCGAAACATCGGCGCGACGTACCACAACTTAACCGGCTGTGGCTGATTAAACATGCCGTGCTGAATGTACGCGCGCACAATTGGAGCCGTGCCCTCTGGGCGGAGCGAAACGGTTTCGCCACCAGACGTTTCAAAGTTGTACAATTCCTTTTCCACGACATCAGTTTGCTTTCCAACGCCACGAACAAACAACGATGTTTCTTCGAGCACTGGCGTGTCGATGCGTTCGAATCCGTATGCGGATGAAAGCTCTTTTGCTTTTGCGCGCATCGCATCCCAAAGTGGTTGATCTTCCGGAAGCGTATCTCGCATCCCGCGAACCTGCGCAACAGGCTGTGGCGCTTTCTTTGCTGGTGTTTCCTTTGCTGCTGGTTTTTTTGCTGTTGGCATAGTGATTAGAGTTGATAATTCGGTGTCGTGAAGACCTTCCATCGATCAAGCGGCCATCCGCGGAGCCAGACACGTCCAATGATAAGATCTTTTTTCACCGGACCAAAGTAACGGGAGTCGAGACTCGCTCCACGATTGTCCCCCATCACAAAGTATTCATCGCTCTTGAGTGTCACGGTTCGCGTTGTCCCCGTGTCTTGATCAAGGTACATTTTTTCGTCGAGTAGATCCCCGTTTGGATGTGCGTTGTTGTAGATCTTGACCTGGCCGCCGGAGATTTCAACCGTCTCTCCCGGGAGACCGATCACCCGTTTGATGAAATATTGTTTTTCATCGTTGGGATATCGCAGAACAACCACCTGTCCTCGCTCTGGCGTATGGAAGCGATAGGAAAGTTCGTCGATCACCAGATATTCGTGATCAAAGAAGTTTGGCTCCATGGATGCGCCTTTGACATAAAATGGCTGCACCAGGAAATAGCGCACCGGGATGATGATGGCCAACGAAATGGCGAAAACTTGGACTAATTCAAAGAGAAATCCAAGGGCCGCCTTCTTTGGGCTCACCTGCACATCCGGTTGCTTTTTGCGGGAAAAAGGAAACGTCATGTATCCGTAGTCTATCGGACTTTTTGGGTCTTGTCGAGATGCGTGCCTTGCAAGATATTTCGCATCGCGGTCGAGACTTTTGCCCGGAAAAACAGGCGTTCAATGCGTGTTGCGCTCAAAACGGCACACCCCGCAACAATCGATTCCGTTGAACCTAACAGCGCCAAAATCCATCCATTGGATGCCAGGAGCGGTTGCGTCAAAAAGACAAGCCCGGCAAGCAACGGAGAAACGGCTGCACCTAAGAACAAGCCAATGCGTGTAGGGTTGGTAAAATCCTGTCGCAGAGCCAAACCGAGTAAGGACTGACCCGGCTGTAACGCAATCTTCCCTGCTTGGGCAAGACGATGATACGAACGCTGGTACAATCCGATCGATTGAATGGCGGTCGTGAGTGATAACGACACGGCAGAAAGACCAAAAACGATCCCCGCGAGCATCACATGACCGCTTTCAATGAGCGGCTCGACTTGAAAGGCACCAAACGTCGCCAACACAAAGACGGCGCCCAGCATCCAAAACCGAGATCCGAGTTGTCGCCAGGTAAATCCAGACCCACGCAATGCAAACAACTCTGCGGCTTCGGAGAGGAGATCATCGGAACTTGCGGCAAACACTTTTCCTAAACCGGAAAGGACATGTTCCAACACATGCGCCAACGGACCAATCACGATCATCGCCTTGATCAGCGACTGCGCAATCTCGGTGCGAGTGTGTGCATTATCAAATGTCACACGATGCGTAATCGTATCGATGGCTAATGGAAATAGATCGAGATTTACGTCATGCATGAGCGTCTGCTCCTCATCTGTCACGCCGCGATTATGTAAATCCACGAGCACGATTTTTACGAATTCAAATCGCTGATCGCGAATCACCCGAATCTCTTCGTATAAATTCAATCCCGCTTTTTCTGCATGTTCCAACTCATCCGCGGTCCATACCGGCAATTCTTCGTGACGTAAAAATCGCTCGAGCCACGGCAGAATCGTGTTTTCCTGTGTTTCGCGCGAGATACGATCAACGGCGAGTAGGACGCGCTCCGGCGTCTTATCGACCATCCGAACGCCGATGCCATACCCACGATCTAACAATGCACGAAACGTTTCAAAACGCGATGGACGAACGGCCATGACATACCGCAACTCCATCGGGAGGTCTTCCGCGATCGCAAGCTCTGCTGCCGTTGTGACAACCTTCACATGAAACCGATCAATCGATTTTTCGCGACGTACGGAAATCAGCTTTGACCACCAGGATGACAAGAGATTCATGCTCCTGATTGTAGCATTATCCCCTCCACTCCTGAATCGCGTGTTCCCATCGTTCCATCGTGCCGCAATCAAACCATTGGCCATCGAGGACGCATCCGGCTAATCGTCCCTCACTGGCTAATCGTGGAAAGAGATGTTTTTCAAACATGAGAAATTTTTCCGATCGATCGACCTCAGAAAATACGGATGGATCGATCAGATACAGTCCGGATGAGATGAGTGTCGTTGGCGGAATGGCTGGCTTTTCATGAAACCGCACAATGCGATGGTCATCCATCTCGGCGACGCCATACTCTGAGGGATTTGGAACACGAACTAAGGCGATAGAAACGGCTGGAGCATGTCCCTCATCCAAAAGTCGTGTATGCGAAGCTTCGAGCATCGTTAAATCTAAACCTTTAAGCTCATCCCCATTTGTCACAAACATCGGATCTGTCCCATGCGTAAACGAATGCACCAACGCTCCCATGGTCCCCATGGCTTCGGTTTCTTCAAAAAGATCAATCGACACCGCATCAACGGACGTCGCACTTTTCCATGCCTCAAATGCCGCCTTCCATCGCGTCGGATAAATCACCACGATCCGTTCAACGCCATGACGCGCAAACCACCGCACAAGCCACGTTGCGATGGGCACGCCCTGCACGGGAACCAATGGTTTTGGGATTTCGAGCGTCACCGGCCGGAGCCGCGATCCTTGCCCGCCCGCCAATATCACCGCTTGTTTGATCATGTGGCTCATTGTACGAAGATGATCCCCATCTTGCAAAGGTTCGAATAATCGTCTACGCTACGGGCACAAAAACAGGGATGTTTAGCTCAGTTGGTTAGAGCGCACCGTTCACATCGGTGAGGTCGCAGGTTCGAATCCTGCAACATCCACCATCAAAAAAAGACCCTCACGGGTCTTTTTTCGTATCTTCGCAGATTAGTTCTGCGTTCCATCAACCGCGGAATCTGTCCGTGAGAGCTGAATAACACTCCCCTTGCTATCACCGCCCTGGAGGATGGTCACGGATAATTTTACCGTGCCTTTTTCATATGATCGAATTTCAGATCCGCTCATGCTGTAGCTCGATGCCTGCTTCCAATCCTTCAACTGTCCTTCGTACCACTTCACGACGGTTTGCGGGTCATCGTTTGACTGCAACGTCACCGACGCCTCGCTCTTTGATGCTTGACCCATTTCCACGGTCAACGCTTTTGCGCCGGCGTAGAGTGGAATGTCTTTTGGAAAGGCGTCTGGGATCGTGACGTTTGATCCAACGGCATACGACGCGCCCGTCTTGTTATCTTTGAACGTATAATTTCCGTTATCGCCATTCACGTCGACTTTGCCACCGGACGCCTGACTTAAAATGCCTGACGCAATGGAATCCCCGACTTTTTGACTGACTTTATCTTGAACGGATTGCATCGGATTGCAACCTAAACCAACAAGTGACAACACCGCGAGCGACGCCACGAGCGGGAGAAAAGATGAATGCTTCATAATAACAAAATCGTACACCGAACCATTTATGAAAACAACTCGCGACGCAGTTTTGTTTTGACATCAACGCCACGTGCCACGAGCAACTCTTTGATGGCATTCATGAACTCTTCGGGACCGCACATTAAAAACTCAGTTGCATCGCAGGAAGGGACGATCATTTGAAGCTTTTCTGCATCTACACGACCGAGCAGACCATCCCAATCTTGTGGCGATTCGCGCGTTACCAAAAAATGGACGTGGACGCGCGGCGACTGTTTGGCAAGATCGCGAAACTCTTGCTCGAGTACCGTGTCCGCCTGCGTGCGGTTGACGTACACAAGGACGAGTTCGCGTTCTTCCTTTTTTGCGAGTGACTCGCGGATCATGGAACGAAACGGCGTCACGCCAATCCCGGCACCAAACATCACGAGACGGTCCGTGCCAGGACGCATGGTAAAGACGCCGAACGGTCCATGAATACCGACCTGATCACCAACCGCGAGTGACTGTAATCGCTTGGTAAAATCGCCGTAAACTTTCACCGCAAGTTCAATCTCCTTTTGTGATTCGGATGGTGCAGAGGCAATGGAAAACGCGCCGCGCCACGGCTTGCCGCCATTTGGATCATCCAGATACGACATCACCCATTGACCGGCGATGAACGAGAACATCGCCTCCCCGTCCGCTGGCTCGAGTCCAAGCAAAAAACATCCGTCTGCTAACGGACTATTTTTTGTCACTCGAAACGGACGGATCGATGCCATGATTAGAGCTCGATCTCTGTTCCGTCGTCCTCAAATAATTTGATCGCGAGAACAGGGCAGGATCTTGCGCCTTCAATAATAATTTCGCGCAAATCCATTCCGGATGTGGATTCCGATTCAATCACTTCACCAGCGGCGTTGCGCTTGTGATAGGTCGCGGATTCATTGACTAAGAAGACTTTTCCCTCTTCGTTGAGGGCGTAGGTTTTTGCGGCAATCACAACGCACGAAGCGGCACCGATGCAAGCATCTTGATCAAGGACAATTTTCATATGTGGGAAGAGTAACGAATCAGCTGCGGAGAAGCAATGGGCGGTCCCGGTATCTGATTTTGTCGCTCCATAACTCGCCCACGCTCGCATCCACAGCAACGCGTGTGCTCAGATAGAAGTCGCTGACAAAATCAGACACCGCGACCGCATCACGCAACAAAATATTCCGCAAGCAATTCGTCTTTTTTAATGATTTCGACATTCTTTTTGACCTGCACCCAAAAATGCGGATGATGGATCATGCGCACCAACTTGAATCCAACACGCATCACTCGCGGAGGCTCTTGATGATGTGCAAGCTCATGACAAATCACGCGCAGAATCGCATCGATCTTTCGCGTCTTCATGGTTCGCGGCGTATACAGATCGATGGTCACTAATTTTTCATTCAATTTCGTGTATCCCAACGCGTACGAACGTAATTTTCCCACACCGCGCACACGACGCCGCAACGGACGCATTTCAAATCCATGCATTCCTAATACAATGCATGTTCGTTTAAACAAATGCTCCATCAATTGCTCGTGGCGCGGGTCGATGATGTCAGCCATTAGCGTGCAAAAGGCTCCATATTCAAAATCCGTTTTGCCGAATCCTCGGGAAGAACATTCAAACGAGTCAATTCACCGACGAGGGCTGTGACTTTTGTATCTTCTTTGCGAACTAAGACGACGAGATCATCACGGAGGTCTGAAAGCTTATCGTCCAAATAATCTTTTGTGACCATCGTTGCTTTTATGCGAGTCACATCCGTCTCCAAACGATCAAACCTTTGATCGACTTGACCGAACTTTTCATCAACATTCGTCGAAAAAGCGCTGATCGCTTCTAAAATGTCTGAATTCGTTGGTTCGTTTGTCATAGACAAAAGGTATTAAATAAAAGATACCACCCTCTCTTTACCGCTGCCACTTTCAACGATAAACGTCAAGACTCAGACAAAACAAAAAGACCGGTTTCCCGGTCTTTTTTTCGGAGGGCGCGATGAATCACGCCCTTACAATTTTAGATCAATGCAGCGACCAAGAGTAACGCGACGATGTTCAAGATCTTGATCATCGGGTTGATGGCTGGACCGGCGGTGTCCTTGTATGGATCGCCGACCGTGTCACCCGTCACAGCTGCCTGGTGTGCAAAGGATTTCTTTCCACCAAAGTGGCCGGATTCGATGTACTTCTTTGCGTTGTCCCATGCGCCTCCACCGGAGGTCATTGAGATGGCGACGAAGAGACCTGTGACGATCGAACCAACGAGCACACCACCGAGGGCGACTGGACCGAGCCAGAAGCCAACAACGATCGGCACGACGATTGGCAACAAGGCAGGGACAATCATCTGCTTAATGGCGGCCTTGGTGACGATATCAACCGTGGCGGCGTAATCCGGTTTGGCCGTGCCTTCCATGATGCCTTTGATTTCGCGGAATTGGCGGCGAACTTCTTCGACCACCGCACCAGCTGTCTTGCCCACGGCTTCCATGGCAAATGCGCCAAAGAGGTATGGGAGCAAGCCACCGATGAACAAACCAGCAATCAATTTTGGATCTTCGAGCGTGAACGAAAGCTTGACGCCGCGTTCAACAAATTCCTGTGTATATGATGCGAAGAGAACGAGGGCTGCGAGACCGGCTGACGCAATGGCGTAGCCCTTTGTCACCGCTTTAGTCGTGTTACCGACGGCGTCCAATGGATCCGTAATGTCGCGAACGCTCTCTGGGAGACCGGCCATTTCCGCAATGCCACCGGCGTTATCCGTAATCGGACCGTAGGCGTCGATCGCAACGATGATGCCCGTGAGGGACAACATGCTCATTGCGGCAACGGCGATGCCGTAGAGACCGGCATAGCTGTAGGAGAGAAGCATGGCTGCGGCGATCGCGATGACCGGAGCGGCTGTGGACTTCATGCTCATCGCGAGACCGGCGATGACGTTTGTGCCATGACCTGTTTCAGATGCTTTGGCGATATCCTGAACCGGCTTGTAGGCCGTGGACGTGTAGTATTCCGTGATCCACACCATCAATGCCGTGAGGACAAGACCAACCATCGAGCAGAGCCAGATATTCCATGAGCTGACGGCGCTGCCCTCTGGGAAGAACTTGCCAGCAACAAAGTAAAACGCGACTGCGGCGAGCAAGCCCGCAACGATCAAGCCCTTGTACAACGCACCCATGATGTTCTTTTTTGCACCAAGTTTGATGAAGAATGTTCCAGCAATCGACGTGATAATGGAAACGCCACCAAGCACGAGTGGGAAGAGAACGATCATTTCATTGCCCGGGAATGTGAGACCACCGAGCAACATCGCGGCAACGGCCGTGACGGCGTAGGTTTCAAACAAATCTGCGGCCATCCCTGCACAGTCACCGACGTTATCACCGACGTTATCGGCAATGACGGCTGGGTTTCGCGGGTCGTCTTCTGGGATTCCGGCTTCAACCTTCCCAACGAGATCAGCTCCGACATCTGCGGCTTTGGTAAAAATACCACCGCCGAGACGTGCGAAGACCGAGATTAATGAACCACCAAAGCTCAAACCGATGAGCGCTTTGAGGTCATGCGTGGCGGCGTAAAAACCTGCAACGCCGAGCAAACCAAGACCAACAACGAACAAGCCCGTGACCGTGCCGCCTTTGACGGCGACATCAAGAGCTTCTTTCATCCCCTTTTTGGCCGCTTCTGCCGTGCGCACATTGGCGCGGACCGAGACAGACATGCCGATAAAACCAGCCAAACCGGAGAGCACGGCACCGACCAAAAAACCGAGCGCGGTGTTCATCCCAATCAAGATCCACAAGCCGACAAAAACCACCGCGCCGATCATGGCGATCGTGCGATATTGGCGTGTTAAATAGGCGTTTGCGCCTTCTTGAATCGCTTTCGCGATTTCGACCATCTTGCCTTCACCAGCTGGCTGACGAAGGATCCATCGCACCAAGTACCCGCCCCAGGCGAGCGAAAGAATCGCGGCACCCAAAGCAAATTGCAATGCTGTGTTCATATGATTTTGTGCAAAAGCTTAGTAAAAAATCGGTCGAATGTCAATATTTTGGCCTATTCTGGTTCAGATGCCGCCTTTGTGGCTGCGGCGTACTTTTCCATACAATCACGCAGAGCAATGTCGATTGGGCGCATCTGAATGCCTAATTGAGCCAATCGCGAGCTTTGCATGATGTTGTTTGAGCGTGCTTTTGTAGCCAACCCCTGATTCACAAGATCCTGTTCCGTAATCCATTCATTTGAATGCGCTGGGTCAACGAGTTCGGTGTAGAGCGCCATCAGGTCGCGGTGTCTCATCACGCCAGGATTTACGGCATGAAACACACCGACTCCCCGCTTTTCAATGATGCCATGAATCACATTCATAAGATCATCCACGACCGTAACGGAGTTTTCCACATCAATGATCTTTGGATATTTTGCGAGTTTGGTAATGAGATTACGATCACCTGGCGCAGAATCGATTGGCATGCGCAATCGCACAATCGCGACATCTGGCAATTGAGACAGAACCAAGTCTGCCGCATACTTTGTGCGAGAGTAAAACGCGGACGGATTGGCAAAATCCTCCTCGCGCCAACCCGCTGGATCTGGCGATGCGCCGTAAAAAATACAGCCTGACGCGATATGTACAAGATGCAAACCGCGCTCAACACATGCGCTGGCAAGCGTTAACGCACCGACAACGTTCGAACGCATGGTCGCTGGTTTATTTGATTCGCACCAATCAACATTCGGTTTTCCAGTTTTCCCAGCAAAATTCACGATCACGTCTGGTTGATATTCCTCAATTGAGGCATTCACCTGCTGAATGTCCGCGATATCTGCACGTGAGAGAACTGACCCCGGCGCCGCGTCGTGAAATTTGGTCCCGAGATACCCGGCACCAAAAATGAGAATCTTTGACATGTTATTTGACTTCGACGTCTTTCACTTTGGACGCGATCTCGGCGCGCTTTTCCGGCGTCTGAAGGGTTTTGACGTTTTGACCATGCATACTAACGCCATGCTTAATTGCGGCATCAACAGCTTCATCAATATTGCGACCCTTCATGATCGCATTGCAGTCAAACCCAAAATCGCGACACGCGATGACTTTGATAATCTTTTTTTCCGGCTCGTACATATGCCAAAAGTATGCCAAAAATCAATGGATTTGGCAAGATCGGTCCGTGAACTCTAGGCGGCGCGGCCATCCGAACCCGTTTGTTTTTTCTGAACTCTCTGGGCGTAGTTTTTTGAGAACGACTCAACCGTCACATACAAATTTTTTATTTTTTCAATAGACTCCTCTAACTTCTTTTTCGCGGAAAGCTCCTCAAAGCCCATCACATTATCTCCAGTGGATTTCTTTTTTTCTAATTCCTCATCAATGGTCATCATTCCTTCGTGAAGTTTGAGAAGAATCTGTTCCAGTCGATCTTTGCGATCATCAACAGCTACATGCCAGTCATCTGGATCGATCACTGATCGTTTTTCCATCTTGCTTAATTGGCTAAACATAATTGCCGACTGTGTCTGAACATCAGAAACCAAGGAAGCCGTTTTTACTTCCATTTCTGACGAAGCCGAACGCTGCAACACCCCCTCTACCTGAGCACGCGGCAACGGACGACCACGCCGATCACGCGCAATAGCGGATTGAATCTTTGGCATCTCAACATCATGAATTCCAACTCCATACCCTTCTCCATGATATTTCGTGCGCTCCTCGTCCGTCACAGCGATGTCGCTCATATTAACGAGCGCTTGCGCCTGAAGCGTATCCGGCGAAAGAAGACCCTGTTTTACAAATCTATTTTCATCTGGGTTTGTATGAACGGGCTTTAACGCCTGAATCAACTCCGCAACATTCCCACCTTGCTTCGCTCTCGCTTGCGCTTCGGCGATATCCTGTTTTGCCAACTCCTGAAAAAGATCGCCTACCTCAATCTCCGGCCCTGCTTCCACGGTAGGCGCCTCGGCCGTTCCAAAAATCTTTGCTCGAATCGAATCAACTGTTGCCGCATCAAGCTGTTGCGCAATCGCTTCCTGCGCCATTCGCTTCTTCGCCGCTTCGGCTATCTGCACCTCGCGCATCGCCAACGCTTCGGCCTTTGGTTGTGCACGCTCAAGATCCGCGCCTAAGCGCTGTTCTTCCTTTTTTCCGGCTGCGGATTGCCCTGGACCCTCTCGACGTAGGTTCATATCTTTTGAATCGAGTAAATCACATTGTCTCCAAATAGGCTAGACGCTTTCGCATCTTGCGCGGATTCTTTTCCGCACATACACTTTCCCCGCAACTCACCCACACTGCGCGAGTAGCTCAATGGTAGAGCAGGTGTCTTATACACACCCGGTCGAAGGTTCGATCCCTTCCTCGCGCACCACGTAAAAACCCCATCTTCAAATGGGGTTTTTACGTGTCACGTGACGCGATAAACGAAGAGCTTTCGCGTTTTACGTGACTTTGTCATTGATGGGGTTCACGTGGCGTTGCCTGTCTCTTTTTTGTTTTGTGCTATACTTCATCCAGTCCTATGCTTCGCACACTCAAAAAAGGCTTCACGCTTGTTGAAGTTCTTCTCGTCATCGCGATTATTGCCATCTTGGCATCCATCGTGATCTTGGCGATCAACCCACCACGCAACATCTCCTCTGCGAACAACGCACAACGATGGAGCAACGTGAACACCGTTCTCAATGCTATTCATCAGTACGCGATCGATAATCGCGGACAGGTTCCATCGACGATCACTACGGTCTCGACGGAAATCTGCAAGACTGGCGCTTCGTGCGCAGGTCTCATCGATCTGTCGGTGCTCACGGATCAAGAGCGATATGTGCTCAAGATCCCAACAGATCCAACCAGCGCATCCGCAAATGGAACCGGCTACTTTGTGAATAAGGACGCGTACGGACGCATTACGGTCAACGCGCCATTCGCCGAAATCGGCGACACAGTCACGGTCAGTCGATAACCTCACAATCATAAAAGACGAACCATGCGGTTCGTCTTTTTTTATCCTGTTATTTTCCGAGGACGGATCCGATCGTTGATGCTTGCGATGTCTCGCGACTCACATTGAAGTCTGCCACGCTGATAATATCAGCTCCGTATTGATAGGATGCGGCGAATGCCTCGGAGAGATCATTGATATTTTTCGCCCAGTTTGAACCGTACAGTTCTGCAGCGATAAACCCTGTTGTCACCCAGCGGAGAGAACGTTTTCCCTCGACTGCGTACACCTTATTATCCGATGGGAATTTGATCATCTTTAACCCCGGTCGATATGTGACACTGGAACCCAATGGAATCGTTGCCATGGTTGATGGTGAAACGAGTACAACGTTTGTGTAATCACCGTACCAGGAAAAATACGTTTTTTCATCAGGAAACGCGTGACGCATGTCATCATTCCCCACAAAGTAGACCGTGGAATCAATCGTTGTTTTTGGATCACCATCATCCTCGAGCTTGATCAGCGAACCGCGTAACGTGGAAACTGGCACGAACGCTGGAACGCCAACCCCCTGATGACCAACAGAACCACTCCCCGGCGTCACGTTCCCAATACCGACGTTCACTCCAAATTGCACATTCGGTCGATCGTTTAATCCGATCGTTCCCGCAATGGCCGTAATAGTAGCCAACCCCGACATCGGACTTGCAAATGAAAACGTCGCAACACCATTTGCGTTTGTGATGGCGGAAGCTGGTGTAAACACCGAACCATTGAGCGTTGTCCGCGGACTAACCGAGACCCCAGCAACGGGCGCGCCATTCGTATCACGCAATGTCACTGTCACTTGAGCAGTAGCAATGCCGTTTGATTCAACGATTGATGGTGCGGCTGTGAGCGTGGATGCGGACGGCGAGACGGTTGCCGCTGATCCAGCAGAGCCAATTCCAAGCGCATTCGTGACCGTGAGCAACATTGGTTTGACGAGCTGTCCGTTGACGTATGGCATGAGCTGAGCTGTTCCCGGAACCGTTGCGCGGATTGTAAATGTTGCGCGACCCGTGCTGTCCGTTGATGTTGCATTGTGCGTAATAAACATGCCGCCGAGGTTTGTCTGCAAATCCACAACTTGGTTCGCCATCACACTCCCGATTGTGTTTCGCACCTGCATCGTCACCATCGACGATTGAACGCCGTCGGAAATAATTGACGTTGGAATGAGTGTGACCGTGGTGTTTTCGAGCGACAGCGCTACCTGTCCGGTTTGCGTCAAGCTAAATTCGTTATGACCGCACACCCCATCCGCTGGCATGATGATACTCGGCTCATAAGTCTGACTATTGTTGGCGATAATACGGACAAAGTACGTCCCCGGTGCGAGCGCGATCGTGGCCGTGCCGCTTGGCCCCGTAGTCACGATCGCGTCATTTTGTCCGCTGACCATGATGTTATCCGCAATAGCTTGCCGTGCGGAGTCTAGATAAAACGTGACGATCGCTCCGCTCACGGGCGACGCATCAGCCGTAACCGTCACGACCTCGGTATGATCAACGCCGGAACACGGAGCTGCGAAAACGGCCGCAGGAGCAGCGAATGCCGTCAGACTGACGACTACCAAAAACAACGCGAAGTATCGAGAAGACATATCGCTCCGTATCATAACATGAAGCACCGAATTAGCTCACTTGCGTCGGCGGAAACAATGTCTGCATCACCTGGCGAAGCTTGAGAACGTAATTCATGGTTTCGAGCTTGAGTCGTGATCGCGTTTTGACGCTGAGTCGCTGTTTTGGATCCGTGTTTGCATCCCATGCGGCCATGGCTTTGACGGCACGCGTCGCTCCCCCGTTATATGCCGCGGCCACAACTTCATGAACAAGCGTTGGGTCTGTCGCATATTGCGCAACCACGTCCTCTGGAAGACACGCCATCAAATAATCCAGATACGCAACTTCTGCAGTAATCGCATTTGTTGCGTTTCCCATTCCATCATCAAAATTTGCGTTTAATCCATATCCTTTCCATTTTGCGACCGCGGCGTACGTTTTTGGCATAAACTGAACAAGCCCCATCGCGCCAACGGGCGATCGTGAGTACGCAAACGCCTTTTCCGTATTCGTTGCGAGCGTCACATACAATGGATTCAGCTGCGCGGTATTCATCTTGAGCGTCGACACATCCATATGCTCGATAAAAATAATCGATTTTACAAGCGATGGATCCAAAACATCAGACACGAGCTTGTCCG
>CAITMG010000014.1 GCA_903893445.1 Candidatus Uhrbacteria bacterium
TCCATCGATCCGACTGACGGTTCTTGTTTCTATGTTGAGTACGCTTTCCGTCGTCGCGATGTTGCTGCTCCTGCAGCCGTATATGCGGCCGGAGCTCGCGCAGTGGTTGATGCCGGCGGCATCTGTGCCAAAGGAGGCGATCTACGTTCCGCCGGCGCCACTACAACCAACAGCGCAGACCGAGGAAAATGCGGTGATTCGATTGGTGCGTAATGCGAAGCCGGCCATTGTTGCTGTCCTCGTCTATTCAGATTCTCCACAGCTCTTAGCGGATCTTTCTTCCGGTGGAAGCGGTTCGCCTGCGGACAATGGGCTCACGCCTACGGACTCCACGTCAACTGCGCAACAGATCGGTGGTGGGACCGGATTCTTTTTAACTGAAGATGGAACACTGGTGACGAATCGTCACGTGGTTGATTTTGATCGCGCGACATTTCGCGTGGTCTTATCATCTGGCCAAACCTATCCGGCAACACTGCTTGGAAAAGATCCCGTGCTGGATTTAGCTTTTTTAAAAGTTGATGGTCATGGATTCCCATTTTTATCCTTTGCCGATTCAGATAAATTAAATCCAGGTCAGTCAGTTATTGCGATCGGAAATGCGTTTGATGAATTTCGCAATTCCGTCACCAAAGGCATTGTTTCCGGTCTCAATCGTCGCGTGTATGCCGGTGATGGAACGACCGCAGAATTTATCGAAGAGGCGATTCAAACAGATGCGGCAATTAATCCGGGGAACTCCGGCGGTCCGTTGTTAGATTTAAATGGTGATGTCGTGGGATTAAATACCGCGGTTTCCGAGCAGGGGCAGTTAATTGGATTTGCGCTTCCATCAAACGTCGTGCGACGGGATGCGGATATGATGAAGCAAATCGGTCGCATTGTTCGCCCATATCTTGGCGTGCGCTATCAAATCATCACCAACGATTACGTCCAGCAAAATCATCTGGCCGTAGACCATGGTGCACTCGTCGTTCGCGGGTCGCAAAAAAATGACACAGCGACTTCTCCGGGATCGCCTGCGGAAAAAGCGGGAATTATCGAAGGTGATGTGATATTGGAAGTGGACGGTCAGGTGATTAACGAAGAGCATTCACTCTCTGCGATCCTTGGAAGATATACACCAGGCGAAACCGTGACGCTTAAGATCTTTCATGGCGGATCAGAAAAACTCGTTTCTGTGACCTTAACGGAATTGAAATAATTGTATGAATAAACGCACAAAAATTGTTTGCACGATCGGTCCAGCATCATCATCGGCGGAAAAAATCCGCGCATTAATTGAAGCGGGGATGAATGTGGCGCGTCTCAACTTTTCTCACGGGACGCACGAAGAGCATGCCGAAGTCATCCAACGAATTCGAACGATTTCTGCAGAGTTAGATGTGCCGATCGCGATCTTGCAAGACCTGCAGGGTCCAAAGATTCGTGTTGGTGTGTTGCCAAAAGAGGGGGTGGAATTGGTTGCGGGCGAGCAGGTCATTTTTACGACTGGAGAAGCATCAATTGGTGATAAACGCTTACCCGTGACCTACGACAAGCTGCATGAGGACGTCAAAGCGGGCGAGCGCATCTTGCTTGATGATGGATTGCTTTCCGCAACCGTCGAGTCGGTGAAAGGGAAAGACGTCATTTGCAAAGTGATCGATGGTGGACTTCTGACGTCCCATAAAGGCGTCAACTTTCCAGAAACAAAACTGACCGTTTCGGCCATTACCGATAAAGATAAGGATGATTTGCGATTTGGCGTAGGTCAGCGTGTGGACTGGGTCGCATTGTCCTTTGTCCGCAGCTCGAAAGAATTATTTGACTTGCGATATCTCATCAAACAGTTTGAAGAAGAGCTTGGGGCAGAGCATCATCAATTTCCGATTCGCATCATCGCCAAGATGGAAAAACCAGATGCGATTAAGAACATGGAAGAGATTATCGAGGCGACGGATGCCATTATGGTCGCTCGTGGTGACTTAGGGATCGAAATGCGTGCCGAGGAAGTCCCGTTGATTCAAAAGCGGTTGATTGACGCCTGTCGTGTTGCGGCAAAGCCAGTCATCGTTGCAACGCAGATGTTGGATTCCATGATTCGCAATCCGCGCCCAACGCGTGCCGAAGTTTCCGACATTGCAAACGCCGTCATCGATCACACAGATGCCGTGATGCTTTCGGGCGAAACCGCGAGTGGAAAATATCCGGTGGAATCCGTCGAAATGATGGCACGTGTGATTACGCAGACCGAAGCGTCGCATTACGATGATGTACTTCCGCGTCGTGAATCGATCGCAAAAACAACCGAAGAGGCGATTACGGAAGTCGCAAGTATTTTGGCACGGGACGTCAAAGCAAAATTGATTTTGGTCGCCTCAATGTCTGGTGATACGGCGCGATTAGTGAGTCGCTACCGTCCGGAATTGCCAATTGCCGCCGCAACAAGCGACGAGCGCGTGCAGTATCAGATGAATTTATCATGGAACGTTCGTCCGTTTTTACTGCCACGTTGTTCGTCCGTCGAAGAATTAATTGATCGCTCCATTGGTCATTTGAAAAAGAAGAAAACCATTAAAACCGGAGACAAAATCATCATCGTTGCAGGTGAGCCGGTTGGTGGAGCCGGAGCCAATTTGGTCGAAATTCGAGACATCTAACCACAATCCCATATGTCACGTCAGCCGCAGTACACAAAACCGTTTCAAGAGCTTCGGTTAGCGGACGTGCCTATTGTTGGGGGAAAAAACGCCTCTCTTGGCGAGATGATTCAGTTTCTCGCCCCAAAAGGGATTCGGGTGCCAGATGGATTTGCCGTGACCGCCGATGCCTATTGGCGGGTTTTGGATGCGAGTGGGTTGCGTCAACAGATCAAGACGATCCTGCACGGACTCGAGGCCACAAACGTAGCGGATTTGCGAAAGCGCGGATCAGTCGTTCGGTCATTGATTCGTCGTGCGCCGTTTCCGGAGGACGTCTCTGCGGCGTTGGCAATGGCCTACGCAGCATTATCTGACGGAAAAAAAGAGGTGAGTGTCGCGGTAAGATCATCTGCAACGGCCGAAGATTTACCGGGCGCTTCATTTGCTGGTCAGCAGGAATCCTTTTTGAATATTCGTGGGATTCGATCGCTCGAAAAAGCGGTACGTGATTGTATGGCGTCGCTGTTTACGGATCGTGCGATTGCGTATCGGGAGGAAAACGGATTTGAGCATACGCGCGTGGCGTTATCCGTGGGTGTTCAGCGCATGGTGCGGAGCGATCTTGCCTGCGCTGGCGTGATGTTTACGTGTGACCCGGAAAGTGGATTTAAAGACGCGGTCGTGATTAATGCGGCGTATGGATTGGGCGAGAGCGTTGTTCAAGGACGCGTCAATCCTGATCAATATGTTGTCTATAAACCGTTTTTGGGAAAGGCGGGACTGTCTCCGGTGTTGCGCCGAACGTGCGGCGCAAAAGAGCGAAAAATGCTCTACGGCACAACGCATGAAGCACCTACCAAAACCGTCTTAACGACGGAAAAGGAACGAAACACATTTTGTCTAACGGAAAAAGAAATCCTTCAACTCGCCCAATGGGGAAAAGAGATTGAAACGTATTATTCCAAGCGCGCCAAGACCTGGCGTCCAATGGATATCGAGTGGGCAAAGGACGGCGAAGACGGCAAACTCACCATCGTTCAAGCACGACCAGAGACCGTTGAGTCCAAAAAAGATCAGCAATTTTTAGAAACCTACGCGCTCAAAAAAACCGGTACCATGTTGACATCCGGATTAGCCGTTGGTGCAAAAATCGGATCCGGAACCGTTCGCGTCATTCGTCGTCTTTCGCAGATGTCGACATTTCAAGATGGTGATGTGTTGGTGACAGAGATGACCGATCCGGA
Source organism: Candidatus Uhrbacteria bacterium (assembly GCA_903893445.1). Classification (GTDB taxonomy): domain Bacteria; phylum Patescibacteriota; class Patescibacteriia; order 2-12-FULL-60-25; family 2-12-FULL-60-25; genus CAITMG01. The sequence continues at coordinate 3,869 of CAITMG010000014.1, forward strand.
TTGGGTCCCGGTGATGCGTCGGGCATCCGCCGTGGTGACCGAGCGCGGTGGCCGGACGTGCCACGCCGCGATTGTGGCGCGCGAGCTTGGGACGCCGACGATTTGCGGCACAGGTAATGCGACGCGCGTGTTGAAGGATGGGATGAACGTCACGGTATCGTGTGCCGAAGGTGGCGAAGGTCGCGTGTATGAAGGCGAACTCCCATTTGAAGTGACGCGTCGTCGGATCACGGGCTTAGGGGTACCAAAGACACGGGTGATGATGAACCTGGCTGAGCCGGGACAAGCATTTGCAAAGTCATTTATCCCATCGAGCGGCGTTGGGTTGGCACGGACGGAATTTATCTTTACGAATGACATTCGTGTGCATCCGATGGCGGCGTTGCATCCGGAAAAGATCGCGCGCGCGTCAGAACGAAAAGAGATGATGACGGTGACGAGCTCCGCAGCCACGCCAGCGGAATATATCGTTGAACGATTAGCCGAAGGAATTGCGACCATTGCCGCCGCCTTTTATCCGCGGGAGGTGATTGTTCGAACATCAGATTTTAAAACAAACGAATACGCACAATTGCTTGGCGGTTCCGCATTTGAGCCCAAAGAATCAAATCCCATGATCGGATGGCGCGGTGCGGCACGATACATTGATCCAAATTATCGCGAGGCATTTTTGCTCGAGTGTCGCGCGTTGAAAGTTGTGCGTGAGAAAAAAGGATTCACCAATGTGATTCCCATGATCCCATTTTGTCGCACGCCCGCCGAAGGTCGCGCCGTTGTCGCGCTCATGTCCCGAGCCGGACTCGTGCAGGGAAAAAACGGGTTACAAATCTATGTCATGATCGAGATTCCATCGAATATCATTTTGGCAGAACAATTCGCAGATATTTTTGATGGATTTAGCATTGGTTCAAATGATCTCACGCAACTCACGCTTGGCGTTGATCGCGATTCGTATCTCGTCAGCGGCGTCTATGATGAACAAAACGAAGCGGTTCTTGAATCAATTCGGCATGTCATCCGTGTGGCAAAAAAGAAAAAGGTGAAAATCGGTATTTGCGGGCAGGCGCCATCCGACCATCCTGAGTTTGCCGCACTGCTCGTTCGTGAGGGGATTGATAGTATCTCGCTCAATCCAGATACGGTCCTTCAAACAACACTCAAGATTTTGAAGGCAGAAAAGAAAAAACCTCTCACAAAGAGAGGTTGAGAGCTATTCCCATCCGCCGTCGACATCATCGTCGTGCGGAAGGCTGGCGAGAGACGGTGGGAGCGGCGGAACAGCGTGTTGTTTAGCCGAACTGTATCCACCAGGCGACGCCGGTGACGTCTGAACGCCATCTTCGTCCGATGGGATGGGCGGGCGAACAGTCGCGGGTCGCTCTTCGGGTGTCTGCGGAACCGCGACGCGACGAAGCGACATCTGCCCAAGGCGTGAGGGTGGCTCGCGTGGTGGGGCTCGAACTTGCGGATGCGTCAGTTCGCCGCCCGTCACGATGACCGGGACGGCTGGTGCACGCAGGGCACGCGATGGGAGTGGCGGAGGATTGTTCTTGCGGCCTTGTGGCGCGATACTGTGAACGCGCGGAGCGGCAAGGATGATCTCCCGATCACTCATCTCCTGGAGCTTGAAGGGAAAGAGCTCGAGTGACCTGTTTGCGACGAGGTCCTTGATGATGTCCTGAAAAGCACGGAAGCTCGCGCGGAGTTCGAATTTGCTCAAAACTTCGCGCATCGGTCCCGACTGTCCAAGAAGCATAAGCTCGCACGTCCCGATGCGCGGAGCGCCGATCGATCGAGGAATACGAATGGCGGCGATGAGTTCGCCTTCGGCCCACGAGGCGCGTTGCGCGATCACGGCAAGCAGGCGAATAATCTCCATCTCATCGTTTTGGAAGATCGAAATTCGTCCGATGTGCGTAATGGCCGCAAAGGCCGTTTCCCGTTGTCCAGCGGCGGAAATGAGAACATCCATTCGCTGTGCGTCTGACGAAAAATCTTGTAACGACGTGATATCTGAAAGGTCCACGGGTACCTCCGTGGTGTTAGGAAACCCCATTTTGGTCCGCCTGTCCAGTCTGTTGACTCGCCTCCGAGCGTCTTGCTATGGTGTTCTGGCTCAAGAGGAGGAAGAGATGCTCTTTGCCGTTCCGCCACTCGATTTTCATTCAAAGCATGATGTGGTGAGCGTTCTCGTCGAAGTCGATGAGCGAATCCTGCTCCTTCGTCGTATTCCCAGTAAGCCGCAGGGAGAAACGTGGGGCATCCCGGCTGGCAAAGCCACGCCAGGATCGTATCTCCAAGCCGAAGCCGTGCGTGAGCTCCAAGAGGAGTCGGGGATTCACGCCTCGGCCGAAGCACTGACGTTCGTGCAGTCTGTCTGCGTCCGGTATCCGGATTTCGACTTCGTCTTTCATCTGTACCGTCTGTCGCTCTCGCGCGACGCGTGTCCAAACATCCGGATCAACCCCCTCGAACACGACGAATTCATCTGGAGAACGCCGCAGGAGGCGCTCTCACTCGCGCTCATTCCAGATATGGATACGTGCCTCAAGATGGTCTACGCTCTGTAATGGTCCTCTCGACGCTCCGGCGTCTTTTTTTCTTTTTGAATAAAAAAACCTCCGAGATAGACGGAGGGATTAACGCGCAGAGTGAGCTGGGCATGCTCCTTTACGAAGCGTGTAATCACAGCAGGTGAGATGCTCGTGCGTCTTCGTGTCGCATCCACTTTCGAGCCAAGGCGCATCTTTGCCGCCGCACCACATAAATTCTTCGCACCACGTCTGGTAGTACAGTGCGTGATGAAACTTGCCCGGTTCGCAGACAACCCAGCCATGGCCAAGCCGTGCGATTTCATCCGGTCTGGGTGGATCTTCGATGGGCGGAAGTGAAGTCTGACCGACCTTGTTGCAGATAGCGTACATGTCCGCGATTTCCGGAACATGAACGAATCCGAATGACGTACCGAGCGTGGGAGAGTTGGACGCGAGCCAGCTCGGGTTCATTTCATCCGCGTGCATGACATGGATGTCTTGGATGGGCTTATCAAGAAAAAATTCGGTGACCGTCACTGTGCCAAAGTCTTTGCCCTCCTTGTCAAACACGGTAACAGGTGCGCTCGTCGCGGGGTCCGTGTGAACGATGTCGAAAAGAATATTCTCGCCTCTTCGTGCAATGGTTGTGCACGTATACACCGCGCCTTTAACGGTCATCGCACAGAGATTTCTTGTCGGGTGCAGGAATTTTGCGATAACAAGGCCGCGCTGAATGTATCCGGGCGGAGGCATCCAGTTGAGTGTAACAATCCGTTCGAAGCGTGAATCCAGCTGCTTCCGATGTGTGGTCGTGGCACTGGTCGACGGAACCGATTCGGGCGCGGGATCGATGTGCTCCCTTATCGTTTTTCTTCCGTTGCATCCGAAGGTGACGAGAAGAGCTGCACAGAGGGCGAACAGGACTTGTTTCATGAGCCTCTCCGTTGAGTGGTTGTGAATGTACGATTGCTTTTTTGATACGTGAAAACAGCCTGTTTGTCAATGTGTGCATGTGGCTCTGTACAAAAGTGATTCCACGCGTCATCGTGGATGAACTATGGCTTCTTCTTCAACGCATCCGACAATTTTGGTGATTTTTGGTGCCACGGGTGACGTGGTCGCAAAAAAGATCATCCCCGCAATTGCGCATCTTTTTCAAACGCAGGCATTACCGAAACTATTTCATGTGGTCGCGTTTTCGCGCCGACCGCTGTCTGATCAGGATTTTCGCGATCATGTGCGCGAGGTCATGACGCACCACAAAGACATTCCGCTCACAGAGGAGCAGGTTGAACAATTTTGTAAGCTGTTTACGTACAGCCAGGGACAATTTCAAGAAGCCGAAGCCTATCAGCGCTTGGGCGTGTCGCTCGGTCGCGTCGATGGGGAGTGGAAGGCGTGTGCGAATAAGCTCTTCTACCTCGCGGTTCCGCCAAGTGATTACGAACCAATTTTCCAAAATCTCGCGTCATCTGGGTTAACGATTCCATGCAGTGATAATACGGGTTGGACGCGCGTGCTTGTGGAAAAACCAATCGGCATGGATAGCGAATCCTCCGAGCACCTCGATCGATTGATGAGTCAGTATTTTCAAGAAACGCAGATTTATCGCATCGAACATTATCTCGCCAAAGAGATGGTGCGCAACCTCCTTGTGTTTCGTTTTGCGAATAATTTGTTCGAAGGGATTTGGAGTCGCGAGCATATCGAACAAATCAATATCCGATTATGGGAAACGCTTGGCGTGGAAAATCGCGGCAATTTTTACGACAACGTGGGCACGCTGCGCGATGTCGGGCAAAATCATCTCCTTCAGATGCTCGCGTTGATGACCATGGAACAGCCGGAAAAATTTGAAGCCGACGCCATTCGCAAAGGCCGCGCAAATGTCCTGCATGCACTTCGACCACCAACGCCGGAGAACATGGCAAAAGAGACGTATCACGCGCAGTACACGGGATATCAGCAGATCGTCGGCGTCAAACCGGATTCGCAGACGGAAACATATTTTAAACTCAAAACAACCTTGGATTTGCCGCGCTGGAGAGATGTGCCGATTGTGATGGAGGCAGGGAAGCGTCAAGGCTCCATTCGCAAAGAGATTGTTATTTTGTTTAAACATCCGGAACCGTGTCTGTGTCCAACGGTCGAGCATCTGCGCAATCGCATCGTCATCTCGCTCGAGCCATATGAAGGCATCAAAGTCGATGTCTGGGCAAAAAAGCCAGGACATGAATTTGTCATTGAACAGCGCTCATTGGATTTTCTCTATCGCGATGCCAAGGACAAGGTGCAATATGTCGAGGAGTACGAAAAAGTCTTGCTTGATGCGATCGAAGGCGATCAAACGCTCTTCGTAAGCACGGATGAACTGGCGTCAATGTGGAAGTTTATCGACCCGATTATCGACGCATGGAAAAGCGGAACCGTTCCACTTGATACGTACACGCCGGATACAGACGAAGCTGTTCTCAAATCAAAACATCTCGAAGACTAAAGTGAAACAATTATGAAAAAAGAAATTGGCATCATCGGTTTAGGAAAGATGGGCGGCAACATGGCGCGGCGTCTGACGGAAAAAGGCTGGCATGTGTTTGGGACAGATCGATCCGCGGAAGTGACACAGGCGCTTGGCGCCGAGGGGATTGATGCGGCGGGGAGCGCAGAGGATCTCATCTCCAAAATGACCGGACCGCGTGTGATTTGGCTGATGTTGCCAGCGGGCGCGATCATCGACGATCTCTTATTTGGTGCCGGACGTCTCGCAGAGATGTTGAGCGCTGGCGATATTGTGATTGATGGCGGTAACTCCAATTTTAAAGACGCGAAGCCGCGTGCCGAAAAATTACAGGCAAAGAGCATTCGCTTTTTAGACGTTGGGACGTCTGGCGGACCAGGTGGTGCGCGCAATGGCGCGTGCTTGATGATCGGTGGCGAACGATCGGCGTTTGAAGAAGCGAATGAATTATTCGTTGATCTTGCGTTGCCTGGTGCCGTCCAGTTTTTTGACGGTCATGGTGCTGGGCATTTCGTCAAAATGGTTCATAACGGCATTGAATACGGGATGATGCAAGCCATTGCGGAAGGATTCAATATCATGAAAAAATCCGATTTTCATCTCAATCTCCAGCGCGTCACGGATGTATACAATCGCGGGAGCGTGATCGAGTCGCGGCTCATCGGCTGGTTACAATCAGGATATAAAGCGCATGGTCAAGACTTGACCGGTGTCACCGGGACGGTTGCGCATACAGGCGAAGGCGCATGGACCGTTGAGGCGGCAAAAGACATGGGGCTTGATGCAAAAATCATCGAGGCATCTCTTGATTTTCGTAAAGCCTCGGCAGAGCATCCGGATTATACGGGCCAAGTTCTTTCCGCACTGCGCGAGCAGTTTGGTGGTCACGCAATCAAATAAAAAATTACCTGTGACGGTTGTGGATAACTATCTTGACCGCGCACGGCTTAGGTGTGATTCGTGCTATACTCAAAGGGACAAAACTATTTTTAACTCTTTTTTCTCAGTTCTTTTCTGAGAGCACAATTAAAGATCGTATGAACATAAAAACGTTCCTTCGAATAGGCTGTATCCCGACAGTCTTATTTGCATGCGCGATAGCGCCAATGGCACGGGCGGCTGTGACGCCAAGCCTCGGTGCCGCCGCAACGTACGGCGTCCTTTCTGATACCTATTCAAATCCAACCGGCCCAACAACGATCAATGGTGATGTTGGTTTTACGACCGGTCCGCTGGTTGCTCCATTGGGCGTCCATGCGAACTATGGTTCAGGCGCTCCATATGCAACGGCCGGTGTTGATCAGGCCGCGGCTTTAGGTGTGTTGAACAGTCAGGGGTGTACATTTACGTTCGTCGCACCAAACGTCGTGCTTGATACGACGCTCGAACATCCGACGACGTATGTCCCAGGCGTGTACTGCAGCACGGGCACAATGTCCGTGGGAACAGCAGGGGGTATCACGCTCTCTGGTGCAGGGACGTATATTTTTCGGAGCGGCGGTGCATTAAACACGGTCGCTGGTGCAACGGTCAATCTTGGCCCGGGCGCATCTGCCTGTGACGTGTTTTGGACACCAAATGGTGCCACGACGTTAAATGCAAATTCCACATTTGTTGGAACCGTGATCCCAGTCTCGCAAGATATCACCGTTCTCAGTACAACGAACTGGACGGGCCGTGCATTAACGTATGGGCATACGGTGACAACGCCAAACGCGAACGCTGTGATCAGCGTGCCAACATGTCCGGTGGTTGTGCCAGTCGTCCCATCATCGGGCGCACCAACCGCACCGTTAATTAACGTGAGAAAAGTTCCATCGCCATTAAATTTGCCGGCAGGTCCAGGTCCCGTCACGTATACCTATACCGTGACGAATCCAGGCAAAGTCCCGCTCAGCAATGTGACGTTAACAGATGATAAATGCGCAAAAGTGACATTTATCTCCGGCGATACGGATCATAATTCCCAGTTAGACATAACGGAAGCATGGACATATACCTGCACGACCACGTTGACCCAGACGACCGTCAACTATGCAACGGCTCGTGGTGTCTTTAATGACATGGCATCTGTTGATACGGCAATCGCCGAGGTCGTTGTTGGTGTTCCAGTTGTGCCACCGTTGATTCATATCATCAAAACACCAAGCCCGTTATCATTAGTCGCGCCAGGAGGAGCGGTCGTGTATAGCTATGTGGTGACAAATCCAGGCACGGTTGCGTTAAGTGATGTGACAGTGACGGATGATAAATGCAGTAGTGTGAAGCTCGTTTCCGGAGACGCAAATTCCGATGCAAAATTGCAGTCGAACGAAACATGGACGTACACCTGTACCGCAACGATTTCACAAACAACGACGAACACGGCGATCGCAACAGGTCATGCGAATGGTCTGACGGCGATTGATACGGCCCTGGCGACCGTCGTTGTGTCTGGTTCACCCGTTCCACCACTGATCCACGTGATCAAGCAGGCAGGTCCAATTATTTTGCCAGCCGCGGGCGGATGGGTGACGTATTCCTACGCCGTCACAAATCCAGGAACGGTCTCACTTTCAAACGTCACATTGACGGATGATAAGTGCAATGGCGTCACAGCGATTTCCGGTGATGCGAATGGGAACGGGATGCTCGATACCAACGAGAGCTGGATGTACACCTGCAAAAAATACATTTCCTATTCCACGACAAATACGGCAACCGCAACGGGTCATGCGAACGGATTGACGGTCACGGATCTCGCTGTTGCGAGCGTCGCCGTTTCGCCAGCGTTATTGCCGGTTGTTCCGCCAACGCCAGTTGTGCCAAAATTGCCAAACACGGGATTTGGTCCTGGTGACCAATCGGTCGTGTGGATGGTCTCTGCGGCAGGACTCTTCGTCCTTGCGACGATCCTGTTCGCGGTAACAAAGGGGAAACGCGTACGTTAACCAAACCACCAAAAAGCAGCATAAGCCACACAACGAGCCGGACGACAGATCGTTCGGCTCTTGTGCGTTGTGTGCCGGCGTCGCTTGTTCGTCTTGCGGCGATGCTTGGTCCGGTGGGATATGTTTTTTCCGTCCTCATCCTGTTTCAATTCGTCTCTGTGCAGATCGCGCTGGGGTTTTATCAAAGCCCACCACTCGTGACGACGCATCTCGCAGTAGCAGCCGCTCCAGCAAAGATTGTCGCACCGACAAAAAAGACGCCCGTCATCGTCAAACCGACAATCGGCATCCCGGTACGGATGAAGATTCCGAGCATTGGCGTGAATGCAAACATCCAATCCGTTGGCCTCACGGCAGATGGGTCGATGGGCGTGCCAACCGTGCCGCGTGACACGGCGTGGTACAACCTTGGTCCAAAACCGGGTGAAGTCGGGAGTGCGGTGATCTCGGGTCATGTGAATTGGTTGTATGGCGCAAAAGGCGTGTTTGAAAAATTAAAATCCCTCCACGCCGGCGACACGATGACGGTGCAGGATGAAAAGGGGAGTGTAACAACGTTTAAGGTCCGGACAACGCATGCCTACGGGTTAATGGATGACGTGACGGCCGTCTTTCGATCAACAGATGGAAAGTCGCATATCAATCTTGTGACCTGTGCCGGCGTCTGGGATAAAAAAGCAAAAATGTACGACAAGCGGTTGGTCGTCTTTGCGGATAAAGTGGAATAACAAAAATCGATCCAGTGGATCGATTTTTTGATACCTGAGGAAATGTTTTTAATTCGTGACAAGCGTTGGTGTGGCCGGTGGGGGTGGGAGGATTTTTTTGACACGAGCAATAAAATCTTCGTTGCTCATCCCTTTTTGGAGATAGTCCACGACACCAAGTTCCTTTGCGGCCTTTTGTGCTTCGATGCTCAAGTCCTCGCTGGAGAGAAATGCGATGGGGATCTGCTTGGTCGTTGAATCGGGCTCGTTCTTCAAGCGATCAGCCGTTTCCCATCCGTCCATGATCGGCATGTTGAGATCAAGGAGGATGAGATCTGGGAGGAGTCGGCGCGCCATTTCGCGTCCATCATTGCCATCTTTTGCGTACAAAACTTCATAACCGGCACGAGCAAGGAGCGCGCCAAACAACATGCGCGTTGTCGGGTCGTCATCAACGATTAGGACGTGTTTTGCAAGTGAATCCATAGTTATTTTGCCGGCGTGTTGAGGGTGAGCCAATATAATCCAGCCTCGCCGATCGACTGAACAAAGTTTTCAAATTCAACCGGCTTTACGATATAGCTATTTGCGCCAAGCGTATAGGCCTCTTTCAAATCATGATCATCTTGTGACGAAGTGACGACCACAACCGGGATTGGTCGTGTTGCTTCATTGGATTTGATCGCTTTGAGGACTTCGAGGCCGGAAACCTTTGGGAGCTTGAGATCTAACAGGACGACCTTGATCGGCATGGTGTTTTCGCGTTTCGCATATCGTCCGGTGCAAAAAATAAACTCTAGCGCTTCCTCGCCATCACGGACGACAGAGATTTTATTGCTCAGGTTTCGTCGTTTAAGGGCGCGGAGCGTGAGCTCGGCATCACTCGGGTTATCTTCGACAAGAAGGATTTCCGTTTCATTGATGTTTTGGTTGAGTTCCATAGAGAGGGGAAAAAATTACAGCTTTGGCAGAGTAAAAGAGAACGTGGCACCGTCATCAACCTTTCCTTCCGCATGCACCTTGCCGCCGTGTCGCTCGACGATTCGTTTCACGTTGGCAAGACCAACACCCGTTCCTTCAAAATCTTCCATGCGATGAAGCCGTTGAAAAACATTGAAGAGCTTGTTGACGTACTTCATATCAAATCCCACGCCGTTGTCTTTGACGTAATACGTGATCGAATCCGCATCAGAGGTACTGCTGATTTCAATCGTCGCATGTGCTCGCGGCTTGGTGTATTTGATGGCGTTGGAAAGGAGATTGGTCCACACAAGTCGAATCGTGTCTTTATCCGCGCGGGCATCCGGGATTTGCTGGACATGGCACACGATATCGCGATCCGGGGCAACGTGTTTGAGTTCATCAAACACATCTTGCGCCATTGTTCCCATGGAGACAACTTCTTTTTTGATTTCCTGACTCCCTAAGCGAGAAAAAGCGAGCAAGTCTTCGATGATCTGTCGCATCTGTGTGGCACTGCCGCGAATATTGGAGATTAATCGTTTCCCTTCGTCATCCAGTTTTGCTCCGTAATCTTCACCAAGCATCTGCGCATACCCATCGATGACCCGAAGCGGCGCGCGCAAGTCGTGCGACACGGATGAACTAAATGCTTCCATCTCGCGATTGATTAATTCGACGGCTTCCGTCGCTTGCTTGATGCGCGTGTAGTCTCGTGCGGCCGCAAACACACCCAAGATCACGCCCTGTTCATTTTTGTACACCGAGGCGTTGAGGAGGACGTCGGTCAGTTTGCCTTCGGTAGATTTAATCGTGAGCGGATAATCACTCACAAAACCTAATTTAAATGCACGTTCATAACCTTCGAGCGCCTCTTGCGGATTGGTAAAGTAGTTCACAAAATCCGAACCAAGGAGTTTTTCACGGGTGAGGCCGGTGATCTTGAGTGCAGCTTCGTTCAAATCCGTGATTTTTCCACCTGGACTAATCGTGACCAGCGGATCAAGACTCGCTTCAAGCAAACTGCGTGCGTAAAAGTTCGCTTGTTTTTCCTTTTCCAAAAACGGTTTGCTGACAAGATCTTTGATCACGAACCGACTAATAATGGCATTGACGATGAGATACAGGATAAAGCCAAGAATGCCGCCGTACAACAACACGTTGCGTGTTGCCGTTGCCGTTTGTGTGGTGCTGTCCACGCGTTGCACGAGAAGACTAGATTCTGTCGTGTCGATGTCCGCCACAATGACGCGAATCGCATCCATGTACGCTTTGCCTCTCCCGGATGCAACACCCGCCGTCGCCTCAGCGGCGCTCTTGTATGTTCGAAGCTGAATATTCAGGTCCAATTCCGCCAGCTTTTGATCAATCAATGGTCGTAGCTTTGCAAGTCGAGCTTGCTCCGTCGCATTATCAGCCGTCAGCGTTTGAAGCGTCTGGAAATGGGTGTACACGTCCTGCAACGCAGTTGTATATGGTTGAAGAAATGTTTGATCGCCCGTGATGATATATCCGCGCATGCCCGTCTCGGCATCAAGGAGATCGGTGATGACGGCGTCGGTGTTCAACAAGACTTCATAGGTATGCCGACTCCAGCTGTCATTATCCACGAGTCGGAGCATCGTGTAATACGAATAGCCAATAACGCCGGTGAAGACCGCGACAATGGAAAAAATTAACCCAGCATTAATCAATGCAACACTCAGCTTTTTAAATGGGTTCATAGGTTGTCCTCACGGATTGTCCCTAGTATACGCAGGGAAGGAAGTGTCCACAATGTTGGTGATGTCATGACGTAGTGATGTGTTCGTATGTGATTTATGGGTAGAGTAAGCTATGCTGATCAAAAATCAGCTTTTATTCGTTTATTATTTTTCGTATGAATACCTCTCCCGCCAGTGCGTTATCTCGTTGGATGTTTTGGATCGGTGCGTTTCTCGTCATCGCGACACATATCTACATGCTCGTTGCCGGTTTGCCGGTTTCGCAAATGATGGGTCATGCGATCATCAACATTATTGCTGGCGTCATGATGATCATTGGTTGGATGAAGCGATAACCGTTATCGCACAGCTTGGCCAAATGCTTCGTCGGCCGTGTCTGCGGCTTCATCTGTGATCGTGTGTTGAAGTCGTCCGTCAATATGATTCGGTGGGGCGTAGGTGGTAAAAATCTGTAACGGGACTTTTCCGGTATTTATAAAGTCATGCTCTGTCCCTGGCGTGACAACGACAACATCTCCTGGTCCAATGGGAGATGTTTTGCCGTCCAAGATCGCTTCACCGGTCCCAGATTGAAAGTAAAGTGTCTGTTCAACGTACGGATGGATTTCCTTTCCAACGTCGCCGCCAGGCGGAATGCTCATCACAACGAGTTGTGATTTTGCGCCAGTAAACAAGACGTGACGAAAGTCCGTGTTTGTGGCCGTCGCTTTGACGATGTTTGTTTGAAACGGCGTCAGATGTATAGGTGGCGTCGGAGAGGGAAAATAGAACAACGAAAAACCAAGCGCCGTGATGGCGGATCCCGCGATCGCGCCAATCAGCGCGATCAAGTATGCATTTTTCATGACAAAGGAATCGCGAGTAAAAAGTGGTTATTGCACTCAGTATGTGCGCAATCGGTCACGTGGTCAAAGAAAAGAGTTGCGCCCTTTGTTCAAACAGCATAATCTTTGCACTGATATGCCAAGCTTTACCTGCAAAGAATGCCAAACGCTGTTTACGATTCCGACGGAGACGCTGGCAAAATTCCCTGGTTGGCAACCAAAAGTGTGCATGAAATGCAAAAAGCCGGCTGCAAAGAAAAAGACAACGGCAACAAAAACGTCGATGCATCGTGACCTGTCGCGCGCATCCAGCCGCGAAGAAAATCTTACGCCCGCAGAAGTTTTGGCAAAATACACCGACGGTCCAACCGACGGCGTCTTTACCGATGGCGCCGCTGACCCAAATCCGGGTCCAGGAGGATGGGGAGCGGTCTATGTGGTCGGTGACAAGGTTGTCGCACAAGATCACGGCCACAAGCCGCACACAACAAACAATCAGATGGAACTTTCTGCACTCATCGCGGGTTGTCAGCTGATTCCGCCAGGAACACCGGCCGTCATCTATTCCGACAGCAAGCTTTGCGTGGATACCTTTAACGTCTGGGCAAAAGACTGGGAAAAGCGCGGCTGGAAAAAGAAAAAAGGCGAAATCAAAAACCTCGAACTCGTTCAAGAGGTGTATGACATCCTCCAAAATCGTCCCGAGATTTCACTCAAGTGGATTCAGGCGCACGCGGGCTATCGATGGAACGAATACGCGGATTCATTAGCAACCGCGTATCGGAGAAGTGAAGCAGCGGAGAAGGTGGGGGAACGATACAATCTGCCGGAAACGCCGAGATTTATTAGCAAGAAGAAATAGGAATGGACCGCATCGAGCGACGTCTACTTCAGGATTTTTATCGACTCCAGGATGTCGACAATCAAGCTCATTTCTCGTGCCCGCTCCGCATCGTCGGATTCGAGGCAGGGAATACCATTATCTGTATACAGAAAACAAGAAGATGACTGAACGTCAAAACGGAAAACGATATTTTTGTTATCAATCGTTCCGCTGTAGAAGTATTCTTCATTCGAGTGGTTCATGCCAGCATCGATGGCTTTGACGAGACAAAAGGTGATTCCACCGATGATTTGATGGTCGATGTTTAGGTATTTATTGCTAGCGACAAAATCAGAACATACTTGTGCGCTCGGGGTTGAGGTGGCATCGACCGAATTGATATACACCTCGGGCAATCCAGCGTTGGATTCTTTTGCTGTGACCGTTGGACCGATTTTTAAAAACTCTTGGCCATTGTATGTATCCTGTGTTGCAGTGATCCCTTGTGCCGGATATTGAAATGTAAAACGCTTCTGAGGATCTTGGTACGTCTTCCATGGCCGTGCGTGGAAATTGATGGGCGAGATATGAGGTGCGATGATTTTTGGCTCGTCGGGTGTTGTCGTAGTGGCTGGGGGAAGGGTTTGTGGTGCAGGAGCCA
>CAITMG010000015.1 GCA_903893445.1 Candidatus Uhrbacteria bacterium
GCTTATGCGGAGGCTTGCTCGGTCAGGGATTTTTTATCGAAGAACGGATATGGGGATGTTCCAGTTCATCCGATATTGGTATTTGCGAATACGTATGCGAAGGTTGATTTAAAATATGCTCCTATTCAGGGTGTTTATGTTGTTGGAAGGCAGGGTTTAAAAAATGTCATCGTGGATAATCCGACAAAAATTTTATCGGAAGATAAGATAAAACGACTGATCGAGCTCATTGGCAAACATCAATCGGATTTATGATCTTCGATTCAATTTCCTGTCTTTGAATTTATTTCACGATTGCTCCCGTATCCACGGCTTCAAATGCGGAGCCGGGAATGGATTTGAGTTCGTTGAGTTGGTCGTCGTTCCAGCGCGGATCGGTGGCGCCTTGGAAGAACCAATTGGAGCCGTTGTCGGCCAAAATCATGCCATATGTTTTCATGGCTTGCGCGATGATTTTTGCTTGGCCTGTGAGTTGTGAGATGTCGTAATTGGCTTTGAGGCGAACACGTAACCCCATTGGTGGGAGCGCTGGATTATTTGATCCCGCTTGATGTGTTGCTGGGAGGATATATCCGTTTTGTGAGCGCGAAGCGGTGAAACGAATGGCGTGATTGACGTGACCGCTCAAGACTTCGTCTGCGCGAACGAGCCCTGGGAGGATTGGGAGGCCGGCCGCATCGGCAGACGTCCAACCAGCTGGTCGGAGTGCGCCTGTTTTGAGATCCCAAATGGCGCCGGATTGCGCGACCCATCCAGACGTAGAGGACTCTTTTCGTCCGTCGTAGAGTTCGTAAAGTTTGCAGGAGTTTGTATCAACGACAAGGACGTGCGCATCGCTCCCAGATTCAACTTTTGCGTTGGCTGGGATTGGATATGGACCTAGGTCGCTTTCATCACCATACGCGTCAAAGGTAATTGGAACCATCGGCTGATTTGTGACGACGTTGAATGGAATGCCGTAGCTTTGATCTGCGCCAAAGTCTGGATGGAGATGTGATGTGAGTCCGATGGAAGAAGTGAACGTCGCGGAATCAGATCGAACGGGATATGTTGAAATGTCTGTGTTCCATGGATTGTTTGCCGGAAAAATTTGGCAACTCGAGATCATTGGAACGCTGGAAGATGCGATCGGCGGCGTTGGCGTGCTTGGCTGCGACGTTGGGGCTGGATTGTTTGGTGTGGCGGGTACAGGTGTAGCTGACTGTTGCGCGACAGAAATGGAATCAAGATCAGATGTTTTGATACCAAGTCCGCACGAACGCATGATGCTGTATGCGGCAGCGCCATCTTTGATATATGAAACAGCGTTGTTTTTTGGACAGAGATAGTATGCCTCACCATGTGATTGAACATTTAAAACGATTTGTCCGCGGAGTTGTTTTTTGAGTGCGGCGTTTCCGGCGAGGAGCTTTTGGAGATTTGCGGACGTGATCCCGAGTCCATGACTGCGCATGAGCTGATACGCCGCATTGCCGTCTTTTAAATAGATGCGCTGACCGGTCGTTGGGAGGACGTACCATGCTTCGCCATGCGATTCGACTTGGAGAAGAACGGAGCCGCGTAGTGTGTCGGAGAGTGATGCCGCCTGCGTTGCCAGCGGGGCAAGGCCAAGTGCGAGAGCGAGAAGAAAAAAGGATTTGCGCATACAGACGTATTAACATAAAAACCCTCGTTGTGCGAGGGTTTTTTGATGTTGGCAGTGCCACGTGAACAGCGAATAGGAAGTCACGTAAAACGCGAAAGTAGTTCTGTTCATCGCGTCACGTGACACGTAAAAACAGCTCTTGTGGAGCTGTTTTTACGTGGTGCCGCGGGAGAGAATCGAACTCTCATGACCTTGCGATCGCAGGATTTTGAGTCCTGTGTGTCTACCAATTCCACCACCGCGGCGTGCGGTTTGTTGAACGTGACGGGATGATACCGAGATGGTTAATTTTCGTCAATAATCCCCGTGTTTCTGGGGCTTGTTTGATAGGCGCTTTGGGCTTACACTACGGCCATCTTCACACAGCTATGGGGCGTATCATTTCTGTCGTAAATCAAAAAGGCGGGGTCGGAAAAACGACCACGGCGATTAATTTAGGCGCATATCTCGCAGAGGCGGGAAAGTTTGTGTTGATTGTGGATTTGGATCCGCAGGCGAATGCGACATCTGGCGTTGGGATTGACCATCGTGGATTGGAGCGCGGCGTCTATGAAGCTGTTCTTGGAAATGTGCGCATTCGCGAGATCGTCCAGCCGACAGCGCACGAGACGATGCGTCTTGCGCCATCGACGACGGCGTTGGCTGGTTTGAACGTCGAGCTTGTGAATATGGATCGTCGAGAATTTAAACTCTACGATGCATTGCTCGAGGTGCGAAACGATTACGATTACATTTTGATTGATTGTCCGCCGACGCTCGGTTTGATCACCTTGAACGGAATTGTCGCTGCAGATGAGGTCTTGATTCCGGTCCAGGCAGAGTATTATGCCCTCGAAGGGTTGAGTCAGCTCCTTGAAACCGTGACGCTTGTCAAAGAACGACTTCGACCAGAGCTTGAGATTCTTGGTGCGGTGCTGACGATGTATGATAGCCGCAACAAGTTGTCGGACGATGTCATGCAGGAGTTGTATAAATATTTTCCAAATAACATTTTCCGATCTGTGATTCCGCGCAGTGTGCGTTTGGCGGAGGCGCCATCGTTTGGTCGCACGATTGTTTCGTTTGATGGCGCATCAAAAGGTGCAAAGGCATACGAGCGCCTTGCTCGTGAAATTTTAGACAGTGAAATGCAACGACTTATCGTATGATGCTAGGCGCACGACCATCTGGGCTAGGGAGAGGGCTTGGGGCGATTATTCCGCCAAAGGCTCCTTCGGTTACGGCACAACAACGACCGAATCCGGCACCAACAACAGAGGAGACATTTGAACGACCGATTGTTGCTGTTTCTCAGAGCGCGGTAGATGTTCGTGATTTGTCCGTTCACACGATCGATCCGAATCCGCACCAACCGCGCGAATTATTTGAGCATGGCGGCATGGAGGATCTTGTTGCGTCGATCAAGGAGCATGGGGTCATGCAGCCGATCGTCGTCACGCCAAAAACAGACGGTCGATTTGAGTTGATTGCGGGTGAACGTCGTTTGCGTGCCACCAAAATTGCTGGTCTCGACAAAATTCCGGCGATTGTGCGCACGGCAACGGAGCAACAAAAATTAGAACTCGCGATTATTGAAAACGTTCAACGACGCGATCTTAATGCATTGGAAGAAGCTCGTGCATATTTACGACTCTCCGAAGAATTTGGTTTAACACAAGATCAAATCGGTGATCGCGTTGGAAAATCGCGCCCGCAGATTGCGAATATTATTCGCTTGTTGCAGTTGCCAAAGGAGATTCAGGATGCGCTTTCTCAGGGAAAAATTTCTGCGTCTAATGCACGTACGTTGTTGTCGCTTCCCAACGAAGCGCAACGCATGGAGTTGTTTCGCGCGATGATGGATGGCCATTTTACCGTTCGTCAGACCGAGGCGCGCATTCCGCATCCACGCACGCCACGACTGATTGCCATGGATCCAAACGTGGCGCATGCGGAACGACAATTACGAGATAAATTTGGCTCTAAAGTTCAAATCAAACGAGATCCACACGGCGAAGGGGAGATTCGCATCGCGTTTCTCAACGAGGAAGATCTCAATTCCATTTTAAACAAATTGCTCGGCGTCTAATTCAAAAATCCCTCCGATGGACATCGGAGGGATTTTTGTTTTTATCGTTTAATAAATTTTCCTTGGATGCCTTTGATCCATGACGCGAGATTGGTGCGGGCGAACTGGCGGATTTTGGATTTAGCGTGGCGCGTTTTGGCGGATTCGATCCAATCTGGATTTGGTCCTTTGCGGTTTTTGTCGGTAAACACTTCGACGATATCACCGCTTTTGAGCGGGCGATCGAGTTGCGACAGTTCGTCATTAATTTTGACGCCTGTGCAGGTGTTGCCGATATCCGTGTGAATAGCGTAGGCAAAATCAACCGGTGTGGAATCTTCCGGCAAGTCGATGACGTCTCCTTTTGGCGTAAAGACAAAGATGCGATCTTTGAATAAATCGATTTTAATTTCTTCGAGTGATTTGAGAAATTGTTTTTTATCCGCGACTTCTTGTTGAATGTCGGCGAGTTGTTGCATCCAGCCGATCGGCGTTGTTGGTCCGCGGTGAGCGCGATTTTTTCGTTCATCGTATGCCCAGTGCGAGGCGATCCCAAATTCATCCGCTTCATGCATTTCCATGGTGCGAATTTGGAACTCAACAATTTCCCCATCTTCGCAAAAGACGGTTGTGTGCAGTGAGCGGTAGCCGTTTGGCTTTGGCTGGGCAATGTAGTCCTTAATACGGCCCTTGAGCGGCGTCCATTTGCCATGAATGACGCCAAGTGCGGCGTAGCAGTCAGCGACGCTTGGAACGATGACGCGCAGCGCAATGATGTCGTAGACGCGTGCGATATTGCGTTCGTTTTTAATCAACTTGCGATAGAGCGAATAGAGGTGCTTTTTGCGACCATGTATATCTTCAATCGGTAAGCCGGCGTTTTCAATTTCCTGTCGCGTCAGCTGGATGATTTTTTCGATGTAGACATCTTGCTGATGAACGGCTTTTTGTGCGACTTCGACGGTCCATTGGTATTCCTTTGGATAGACGTATCGAAAGGCGGCGTCCTCGAGACGGCCTTTCATCTCGCCCATGCCGAGACGGTTGGCGATTGGTGCGTAGATTTCTAAACTCTCGAGCGCAACGCGATACTGTTTTTTGGGCGGGATCGAATCCAATGTCTCAAGGTTGTGTAACCGATCAGCGAAGCGAATGATAATCACGCGAACGTCTTCGGCGATTGCTAAAAACATTTTGCGGAGATTTTCGATATACCGTTCCACGCCACGGTATTTGATTTTTCCAAGTTTGGTGACACCGCTGACGAGTTTTGCGACTTCTTCGCCGAATTCATTTTTGATCTCATCGAGCGTGATTGGTGTGTCCTCTGGGACATCATGAAGCAATCCAGCGATGATCATGACCGTTGGTAGGCGCATCTCTGCGAGCGTTGACGCGGCGGTGAGCGGGTGAACGATGTATGGTTCACCGCTCGCGCGTTTTTGTTGACTGTGGGCCTTGGCCGCAAAATCGTACGCATGACGAATGCGTGAGAGATCCGCGGTTGGGTCGTATGAGGCAACGGTCTGGAGGAGCTCTTCAATCGTTTTAACCATAGGAGCATCGTAGTGAAGTTGCGTGGGTTTTGCAAAGCCTGGGCGTGCGTGGGACGATATGTTCCTATGCAAGCCGCAGAAAATCCCTTCTCTCTTCGTCCCGAATCTGTCCCGGAGACGCTTCGGAGCGGTGGTGAGGCTGTCAGTGGCATCCGATCGCGCATCGAACGTCAGGTGCCGAGTATGCCGCCATCTGCGCCGCCGTCCGCGCAGCCGCCGTCTATTGAAGCTTGGGATCTTGTTTCTGAATCAGACGATGCTGATTCGGTCACACTGGTATCTGGTGTGGGGGCTGTGCGTCGGATGAAGATGAAGAGCGGTGAGTCTCCTTTGGAACAGCTGACGCCTTCTGAAATGCGAGAAGTTGTTCTTGCGGTGCAACACGCTGCGGTCACAATCGACGTTTCACTACGAGCGATTGCGAATCAGTCTCACGCGAACGATTGGCATAAGATGGCGATCGAAAATGCGAAATATATCGGGAAACTTGTTTCGTCGAACGTCAAAAATGATGCCCTTCAGAATGTCCGGCATATCGCGGACCGGATTGTCGTTGCCATGCGCGAGATGGATGCCGGAGCACGGTATCTTCAGCGTCAATCTGGGCAAATGATGACGGTGATGCAGCAGCGACGGGTGAAACAGGAGCGAGAAAAATTTCGTCAGGCGAGTGTGGAGTTGATTGCCGCGCGACGAGACTTGGTTGCGTGGTTGGATGAAGAAGAGGCGCAGGAAATGCGTCAAAAAATTGAAGAACAACCTCACAAGAATATCTCTTCTCCTTCTGAGGATTCTGCAGAGTTAGAGATCATTGGTTCCGATTGGGTTGATGACGCAAGTCAGTATCCGACCAATCCGGTTTTGTGATATCCTGGGCGCAATATGGCTAGCAATGCAGCGTTAGAAATGCGATCAACAGCGGAACAGCAACGGACTCCGGAGTCCGCACACGCCGAGTCACATGTATTGGAAAATGCCGAGGCGGCACGTTCGATTTTGTCGAAGATGTCCGAAAAATTTGGCATGGACGTTGATGAGTTGGAGAAGATGGCGTTTGCGCAGGATGAGGGTGCGCATGTTGATATGCCACCAAGCCCACGGGAGCGCCTTGCTGCACGCACGGCAGAGGCGAATCAGGAAATTGACGCTGTGACAAACGCCGGATCCGATCATCCCCCGGAGAGCGGAGAGCGGTTGGTATCAGATCTTGATGTTGCTGAAGCTGATCTTTCGGAGATGCACCAAGAAACGGCGAATGTTGAACAAAAAAGTCCAGCAGCAACGGCATTAGAATTGCTCCGTCGTCCGGTCACGATTAAAAAACCAGAAGCCGTCACTGTTGGACGGACGATTTTTGTTGGTGATGGATCGACGCGAGCGAAAATGGATCAACCAACGTCGGAGCCGGCCAAGAGTCCGGCGGCGATTGCGTTGGAGTTATTGAAGCGTCCCGTGACCATCAAACAGCCAGAGGCTGTTGCGGATCTTTCCGCGGCCGAGTCGGATTTAGATGCGATGCATGAACAGGGAATGAAAGCGCCGGAAAAAAGTCCAGCTGCCATTGCGTTGGAGTTGTTGCGACGACCAGTGACCATCAAGCCGCCAGAAGCTGCGCCACGTGAGACCGTTGAAGCGGGGAATGTGGTTGCGGATATGAAAAAGCGTCAGGAGGAGATTAAGCGACTCGCCGCAACCGCTGATCGTGAAACATTGCGTGCGTTGATGTCGGAAAATAATCAACTATCACGTCAGATTCAGATTCAAGAGTCATTGTCGGCCGAACAGCCTGCGATGGCAGAGAGTACGCCCGCTGTGCCGGATTTGGATTTTGATCGAGCGGCAAGCGTTAAGGCGAATCAAGTTCCGAGTTTGGATTGGGACCGTGCTGAGGAGGCAAAAGAAACAGAGCGAAAATGGCGTGAGGCGAATGCGCAGGAGCGTGGCGAGCGTCAGCCTATCGGAGAGGATTTTGATGAAGCTCCAGAGATTGAGGTGCAACAAGGGGAGTTAACCCGAGAAGAGTTGGCCGCGGTAGATGCAGAGGCGTCGCCTGATTCCGACGTCGAGTTGAATGATGCGGATTTGATGGAAGATGCGAAAGAAGCAGAAGCCATTGAGGAGCAGGCGGAAAATGATCAGGGAGAGGCGTTGAATGATCTTGAAAAAAAGCAGCGAGCTGTGGAGCATCTCACCGCATCGGCAGATGCATTGTTTCGCAGTGGGAATGTTGAGGGGATGCGTAACTTGCTTGCGGCGAGCGAAGCGTCATTACGTGATTTGACCTCAGGGATTGCTGACGGGAAGGCGGAAAGCGGACCGTTGACCAAGCGCGAGGTTTTTCGACGAGAGATGAAGGGAAAGATCCTCGATAAGGTTTTGGCGATTGGGCAATTGCGACACGAGCGAATGCAAAAACAATTAGAGGTTCTTGAATTGAATGAGCAGGCAAAAACAGCAACGGATGCGGACAAGAAAAAGATTGCTGGTCAGGTGAAATTAAAGGAGGCGGAGATTGGTGTGATTGATGCGAAGATTGGCGCGGCATCCGCAGATATTCAATCAACGCGACTCAATTACGAGATCAATAAAGATCCGGAAGACGAAGAAGCAAAACCAAAGATGCCGGAGAAGGAAGTTGTTTTGACGCACGTGACGGAAGGGTTGAAAAAAGGTGCGGAAAAAGTTGTTGATAAAGTCGTCGGTCTTGTCGATAAGTGGTTGAATTTTACGTTGACGGGAGAATCAACGGTGTTGCAAGATTTGAACAATTGGCTTGATCAGAGCGAGCAGAATTATCAAAAGAAGCGACAAGAAAAAGAACTGGAAGAGAAAAAGATGCTCGATCGGACTCTCCAAAAGGAAAAGGCGGATGATTCCATTTCCGATAAGGAGAAACAGGCGCATGAGCGACGTCAGGCGCAACTCCGACAGCGGGAGGAAGAGGATGCACGTTATCTTGCCGAGCAAAAAGCGATGGCTGAAGCGAAGGAAAAAAAGAAGGCAGAGCTCTCAAAGAAGAAGCATGCAAAAGAAGAGGAAGAGGCAGAGAAAGAGGCAGAGGCAAAACCAACGGAGCCGCCAGTAAAAGAAGCGGCATAACAAATCCCCCCGATGGTCATCGGGGGGATTTTTTTATTCTTCGTCTTCGATATCGCGGGTGTAGCCGCATCCTTCGTTTGGACAGACGATTTTTGATTTTCCTTTTTTCGTGAGCGTTGCGTATCCGCAGGTTGGACACTTTTCTCCGGTTGGACGATCCCAGAATGCTTGATCGCAATCTGGATAGCGGTTGCAGGAGAAAAAGAGTTTGCCGCGTTTCGATTTCTTTTCAATGATGTGGCCTTTGCCGCATTTTGGACAGACGATTGGATTTCCGGTGGGGTCCATCACGACTTTTTCAATATTTTTGATGGTCTTACATTCCGGATATCGGGAGCAGGAGAGGAACGGTCCAAAGCGACCCACTTTTTTGACCATCATCGCGCCACAGGCTGGGCATTTTTCATCTGTTGGCTCTGGGGCCGCAGGGGCTTTTTCGCCTGGGAGTGGTTTTGTTCCTTTGCACTCTGGATATTTTGAGCAGGCAAGGAATTTTCCAAATCGACCGCGTTTGACGACCATCGGGCTGCCGCATTTGTCGCAGACTTCGCCTTCGGCCATCTCTTGTTGTTCTTTTTCAATTTCCGTTTCCTTTTGTTTGAGGAGCATATGAAACGGTCCGTAAAACGCTTCAAGCAACGGGCGCCATTCCATTTCGCCTTCGGCGATTTTATCGAGCGAATGCTCCATGCGCGACGTGAATTCGTAATCCACGATATCTGGAAACTGCGCAACGAGGAGATCGTTCACTTCAAACGCGACAGGTGTTGGACCGAGACGCTTTTTATCATCTCGTTCAACGTATTCGCGATCGATAATCGTTGAAATGGTTGGGGCGTACGTGGACGGGCGGCCGATGCCGATTTCTTCGAGCGATTTGACGAGCGTGGCATCTGAATAGCGTGCCGGTGGTTCGGTAAAATGCTGCTTTGCGTCAATCGTCAATGCTTCCACGGACTGATTGAGAATGAGTTCAGGGAGATATTTGTCTTTGTCCTGATCTGGGTAGAGTTTGAGGTATCCATCAAATGTGACGCGTTGACCGGTTGCGCGAAACATATTTCGTCCGCATGTCAGGTCTGCAGATGTTCCTTGAATCTTCGCATCCGGCATCTGGGTCGCAAGAGCGCGCTGCCAAATCAACCGATACAATTTAAGCATCGCTGGTTCCACGTGTGGAGCAACTTCTTCCGGTGTTCGTGATGGATCGGTTGGACGAATAGCTTCGTGCGCTTCTTGTGCACCCTTGCTCTTGGTTTTGTATTTTCGTGGTTCGCTTAACGCGTATTCGTTGCCGTATTCGCTCTTGATAAACGTTGTTGCTTCGCCGAGAAATTTGTCTGCCAATGAAACGGAATCCGTTCGCATGTACGTGATGAGACCGACCGGACCTGATGCGCCAAGTTCAATACCTTCGTACAGTTTTTGTGCGAGCGTCATCGTTTGTTTTGCGGAAAATCCCAGACGGCGGTTCGCTTCTTGTTGGAGTGTTGAGGTGGTGAACGGCGCGGATGGCGATGCTTTGCGTTCCTTGGATTCAACGTGCGTGACGATGAATGGTTTGTTTTTGATGTCCGCAACAAATTCATCGGCTTCGGCTTGCGTCTTGATCGCCATCTTGTCGATGGTTTTTCCGTCGCGCGCGGCAAGCTTGCCGTCAAAAATCGCTTCGTCGTTTGCGGATTTAAACGTGCCTTCAACGGACCAATATTCTTCCGCATTAAAGGATGTGATTTCGCGTTCGCGTTCAACGATCAAACGAAGCGCAACAGACTGTACGCGTCCGGCGGATAATCCGCGGCGGACTTTGCGCCACAAAAACGGACTCAATTCATAGCCGACCAAGCGATCAACGATGCGTCGTGCTTGCTGTGCATTGACGAGGTTGAGATCAAGGCTTTTGGGATGCGCAAGCGCTTCACGAATGGCGTGTTCTGTAATTTCGTGAAATGTAATGCGTTTAATTTTTTCCGGATCTTCGCCAAGAACCTGGGCGATGTGCCAGGAAATGGCTTCTCCTTCGCGATCTTCATCGGTGGCGAACCAAATGCGTTTTGCTTTTTTTGCGGCATCTTGAATCTCCTTCACTTTTTGTTTGTGATCCGTTGGAATTGTGTAGGTCGGTTCAAATCCGTGCGCAACGTCCACGCCGATTTTTGACTTTGGCAAATCGCGAACATGACCAAAGCTCGCAAGGACTTTGTAGTGTTTGCCGAGAAATCGCGAAATGGTTTTTGCTTTTGTGGGAGATTCGACAATGACGAGTTCCATAGGAGAAGGGATAAACGCAAGTGACGATACCAGAATGAAGCTTCCTCTTACCAGGGGACAACTGTTTTGTCAATCCAACTGGGGTTCTGCGCACGGCGCGCGAATGTAGGTTTGAGGGCCTTGAACAATGACAAAACCGTTCATTTCGAGCCGTGCGAGCAGGGCGTTGATCGATGAGATTGGTCGTTGGAGTATTCGGACGAGTTCATCGATGTGACGCGTTCCGTCGAGCGCCTTGAGGAGCTGTCGTTCTTCTTCCGTGAGCCGTATGTGGATCGGGAGAGGACGTTGGACGCCTTGGTCTAACCATCGCACGGCATCCTCAACGGAAACGAGCGGGATCGCGCCCATGGCGAGTAATCTGTTTGTTCCATACGACTGGGCGTGGGTAATTGGTCCAGGGACAGCGAAAACGTCGCGGTTTTGTTCCAGTGCCTGAAATGCGGTGATGAGTGATCCAGATTTGTCTGCGGCTTCGACCACGATGGTCGCCTTGCTCATGCCCGATATGATGCGGTTTCGGAGAGGGAAGTGAAATGGAAGGGATTCGGTTTTTGGTGGGAATTCCGAGATGAGCGCACCACCGGAGGCAACGATCCGTTCACCTAATTTCATGTTGCATTTTGGATACACCGATGCGGCATCAACGCCCGTTCCAAGAATCGCGAGGCATGTTCCGTTTTCGTTGAGCGCTGCCTCGTGCGCGATGCTGTCGATTCCACCGGCGAGTCCAGAGATAATGGGGATGCCATTGCGCGCAAATTCTTTTCCAAGCGTCTCGGCAACCGTGCGGCCATACGGTGTGTTGCGACGCGTTCCGACGATCGCTCCGCCGTTGGTTTGTGTGAGAGATGCATCACCTCGAATGAACAACGCAAACGGCGGGTCTGCAATTTCGCGGAGGAGCGGGGGATAGTCATCGTCTTCATGTAGGACAAACTGAATCTGTTCTTTTTCCAGCTCCTCGGCAAGTTGCTCGGCACGTTTTTTTGTTCGAAAGACGAGATATCGATCGATCATGTCATCGCGAATCCCGCATTCGAGATAGACGGATCTTTGCGCGTAGGCGGATGATTCACCATTCCCGTGAAATCGTCGATGCAATTTGAAAAACGTTCGACTGCCAAAACCTTCGAACCACGTGAGCACTAACCACGACAGGCGGTTCGCGTCCCAAGAATGCGACATGCATGATGCAGAATGAATTGTTAGATGAAGGGATCCCTCCATCTACCGCTGCCGGAAAAAGAAAAAACCGTCAAGTGATGACGGTTAATTCCATTTATTCATGGCTTTTGCCAGACCGAGTGTGATCCAGTCATGTACGGCGTCTGGTGCTTTTTCAATTTGTGTTTCTGTCTCTTTGGCGAGTTTTCCGAGGACCCATTTTTCGGTTGGGATTTGTTCGAGGGGTCTGCCGATCCCGATGCGGAGTCGTGCGTAATCTTGCGTTCCAAGATGTTGCGTGACGGACGTGATGCCGTTGTGTCCTGCGGCGCCACCACCGAGTTTGAATGCCATCAATCCGGGTGCGAGATCCATTTCATCTTGAATGACGAGGATGTCGCCGATCCCGACCTTATAATAGGAGGCGATGGCGTGTGCGGCTTCGCCGGACAGATTCATGAATGTCGTTGGTTTTGCGAGGATGACCTGTTGGCCATCCACCGTGATTTTGCTTGTTTCGGCGCGAAGAGATTTGTCTTGCTTCCAGTTTGCGTTGTTTGCTTTTGCAAAATCATCAATGGCTAAAAATCCGGCGTTGTGCCGTGTGTTTTCATATTCCTTGCCAGGATTCCCTAAGCCAATGATCAACTTCATACTATCCAAACCGCTGTTTGCCACCGGTGCGACGACCGATTGGGCGTTTGCGTCGGTTGACGCGGCGTTTTTTGTCGTCTGGGAGTTCTTCGTATTTGAGTTCCGTGTTTTGTGCCTTGATGAGAATCGGCGTGCCATCAAATCCAAACTTTTCGCGGAGACGTTTTTCGAAAAATTTAATCCAGTTCGTGTGCAGCACAGCGCGCTGACCGCGGATTGTAATCAAGAAGCTTGGTGGTTCCACACCGATTTGCGCAATGTCGTGAATGTATGGCGACATCGTGCCGGCTTCGGCGAGCGGCTTGTTTTTTGAAATCATCGTCTTGAGAAACTTTTGCAACGCATTGTACGTGATGGTGCGTCGGCGTTCTTCACGAATCTGAAACGCAAGGTCAAGTAATTTTTGCGTGCGCAAATTTTGTTTTGCGGAGACGAAGATGATTGGCGCCCAGTTCAAAAATGGAAACGAGCTGCGCACAGCGGCTTCGAATTTTTTGGAGGTGTCCGTTTTTTTATCTTCAACCAAATCCCACTTGTTGACGATGAGCGCGAGGCCCTTTGTTTCATCTTTCAGTAAACCGGCAAGATATTTATCCTGCGCACTTGGTTCTTCCGTCGCATCAATGAC
>CAITMG010000016.1 GCA_903893445.1 Candidatus Uhrbacteria bacterium
GGCAGTAATTTTTTTATGTGGAAGCGCCTTGGAGGGTATTTTGCTTGGGGTAGCTACCCAAAACGTGATTCAATTTAATCAAGCGGCTTTAAGCCCGAAAGATAAGAACGGAAACGTGCGGCGATTATATGATTGGACTTTGAATGATTTGATTAACGTTGCTAGAGAGTTGGGGCTGTTGGGTGAAGATGTGAAGAAGTTTAGTCATGTGTTGCGCGATTTTAGAAATTATATCCATCCCTATCAACAAATATCTTCCGGATTTGATCCGGATCAACATACGGCAAGAATATGTTGGCAGGTTCTACAGGCTGCAATTGTTCAATTATCTAAATAGCATATGTCCAACTACAAATTCATCGAATCCGACATCGAAGAGGCGACGCTTGAATGGCTCGAAGAGCTTGGATATGCGATTGCGTTTGGGCCGAATCTTGCGCCGGATGGTGAATCGCCGGAGCGGAAAACGTATAAGGATGTTGTTTTGGTTGATCGATTGCGATCGGCGGTTGCTCGGTTGAATCCATCGATCCCGCATGATGCGCAGGAAGAAGCGATCAAGCGTGTGGTGAATATTGCGTATTCAAATCCGAGTTTACTTGTTACGAATCATGCGTTTCATCGAATGATGGTTGAGGGTGTGGATGTGGAATATCGCCGTGCAGATGGAACGGTCGCGGGAGATAAAGTGTATTTGTTGGATGTAAACAATGTTGATGAAAATGATTGGTTGGCGGTGAATCAGTTTACGGTGATTGAAAATAATCAGAATCGACGACCGGATGTTGTGTTGTTTGTGAATGGGATTCCGTTGAGTGTGATTGAATTGAAGAATCCAGCGGATGAAAAGGCGACGATTGTGAATGCGTTTAATCAAATCCAGACATACAAGGCGGAAATCCCTTCGTTGTTTACCTACAATGCGTTGTGTGTGATTGGCGATGGGATTGATACGCATGTTGGTTCGTTGACGGCTGATTTGGAGCGTTTTATGAAGTGGCGGACGATGGACGGAGACGCTGTTGCGTCGGCAGCGATTCCGGAAATGGAAGTGCTATTAAAAGGCGCTTTCGCGAAAGAGCGACTGTTGGATATTGTTCGCAACTTTATTGTCTTTACCCCGATGGGGAAGGATGTCGTAAAAGTTGTTGCTGCGTATCATCAGTATCATGCGACGAATAAAGCGGTTGCTCGAACGCTGGAAGCGACATCGAAAGACGGCGATCGACGATGCGGCGTTGTGTGGCACACGCAGGGATCTGGGAAGTCGCTCACGATGTCCTTTTATGCGGGAAAGATTATACAAACGTTGGATAATCCGACGTTGATTGTTTTAACTGATCGGAATGATCTTGATGATCAGCTGTTTAGTGTTTTTGCCGGTTGTCATGAATTACTTCGACAATCACCGGTCCAGGCTCAGGATCGTGCAGATTTGAAACGGTTGCTTTCCGTTGCATCAGGTGGAGTTATTTTTACCACGATTCAAAAGTTTCAATTTGATAATCCATTTGGTTCAGCTGCGATCTCAGATCGTCGGAATATTGTTGTGATTGCGGATGAAGCGCATCGGAGCCAGTACGATTTTATCGATGGCTTTGCGCGTCACATGCATGATGCGTTACCGAATGCGTCATTCATTGGGTTTACGGGAACGCCAATTGAGCTGCGTGACGCGAACACGCGCGCGGTGTTTGGCGAGTACGTGGATGTGTATGACATCACGCGAGCCGTTGAAGATCATGCGACCGTTCCAATTTATTACGAAGCGCGTTTGGCAAAAATTCAACTCAAAGAATCTGAACGACCAAAAATTGATCCGGATTTTGAAGAATTAATGGAAGGCGAAGAAGCTTCAAAAAAAGAACAGCTTAAAAGCAAATGGGCGAGACTCGAGGCGATGGTTGGATCGGAAAAACGTGTTCAATTAATCGCAAAAGATCTTGTTGAGCATTTTGAAAATCGCCTTGCGGCAATGGATGGGAAGGGAATGTTTGTGGCGATGAGTCGTCGCATCGCGGTTGAACTATACGCGGAAATTATTAAACTGCGACCGCAATGGCATAGCGATGATATCAATAAAGGTTTTATTAAAGTCGTGATGACGGCGGCAGCCAGTGATCCGGCGAGTTTTCAGCAGCATAGTCATTCGAAAGAAGAGCGGGAACGATTAGCGAATCGAATGAAAGATCCGAAAGATGAGTTAAAATTTGTGATCGTCCGTGACATGTGGCTGACGGGTTTTGATGCGCCGTCGGTGCATACGATGTATATCGATAAACCGATGCAGGGTCACGGGCTCATGCAGGCGATCGCGCGAGTGAATCGTATTTATAAAGACAAGCAGGGCGGTTTGGTTGTCGACTATCTTGGTATTGCGCCTTCTCTCAAGGAAGCGTTGTCGCATTATGCGGATAGCGATCGAACGAGTCCGACGATTCCGCAAGAAGAAGCGGTTTCGATCATGCTTGAAAAATATGAAATCGTGAAAGCGATGTTTCATCAGTTTGCTTATGCGGATTACTTTTCTGGAAAAGCTTCAGATCGAACGCGTATCCTTTCGGGAGCGATGGACTATATTCTTGGCTTGGAAAAGGGAAAAGAACGATATTTGAAAGCGGTGACCGAGTTATCGCTCGCTTTTTCGCTTGCCGTGCCGAGTGATGAGTCGTTGCAGATCCGGGATGATGTTGGCTTTTTTCAGATTATTCGATCCGTGATCGTAAAATTTGGTCAATCTGGTAGTGAGGGTGGTCCTTCGCAGGAAGATTATGATCACGCCATTCGTCAGATTGTTTCCAATGCCGTGACCTCAGATGAAGTGGTTAATATCTTTGATGCAGCGGGCTTGAAGTCTCCGAATATCGCCGTTCTCTCAGATGAATTTTTGGAAGAAGTACGTCATTTGGAGCATAAAAATATCGCGCTCGAATTGTTGAAAAAACTTTTGAATGATGAAATTCGAACAATGCAAAAAAAGTTTTTGGTAAAATCCCGATCTTTTTCGAAAATGCTTGAAGATACGATTAAGAAATATCAGAACCAAACTATTGAATCCGCGCAGGTTATTGCAGAACTTGTTGAACTCGCGAAAAAGATTCGTGCAGAGCAGGGGCGCGGTGAAGGATTAAATCTTTCTCAAGATGAGGTGGCTTTTTATGACGCGCTCTGTGAAAATGATAGTGCGGTCATGGAACTCGGCGACGATACATTGAAGAAAATCGCGCAAGAGCTTGTCGTGATGTTGCGAAAAAACACAACGATTGATTGGACGCTTAAAGAGGGCGTTCAGGCTAAGCTGCGTGTGCTTGTTAAGAAATTGCTGAATAAATATAAGTACCCACCAGATAAGCAAGAGCTAGCCACGAAAACGGTTTTGGACCAGGCAAACGTATTATGCAAAGAGTGGGGAGAACAGAAAATGATCGTTGCAACAAATGTTGTTGGGAATTTTAATGGGGAATTGATTTAATATTTGATTGTTATGCGTTCAAGAATTTTGTCGGTTATTTTGCTTGACGGCACTCCGTATGGGGTAAAAACCGTAGAACTATCGAACTGGAATGGAAAGGCGATACTGGCACCTCGTGCGGCTTTGAAAAAGTTAAAAGAATTACCCGAGGCACAAATACCAGCTGTTTACTTTTTATTAGGAGCTGATGATCATGTGTATGTCGGTGAAACGGATGAGCTCGGTCAACGACTTTCGAATCATGACTTGAATCGTCCGAATTGGACTGATCTTATCGCTTTTACGTCGCCGAAATTATCAAAAACGGAAGTAAAATATTTGGAACATGCATTTATTAAGCGACTTGCTTCTGATGGTCTTGTTACGTTGGAGAACAGTACTTCGCCAAAAAGTCCAACCATGACTCGTGAAGATCAAGACGTGATGGAGGAATTTGTTGATCGCGCTTCGGACGTCTTATTAAGCTTGGGGTATTCGTTACTTGGCGTGAGCAGTGATGTCGAGGAGGCTGCAAAACAGTCGGGCGTTTCCGTTATTTGCGTTGGTCCTGATACGGATGCGAAGGGTATTTCAAGTGAGAGCGGTCTATTGGTTTTAAAGAGTAGTCTTGCTCGAA
Organism: Candidatus Uhrbacteria bacterium; assembly: GCA_903893445.1. GTDB lineage: Bacteria > Patescibacteriota > Patescibacteriia > 2-12-FULL-60-25 > 2-12-FULL-60-25 > CAITMG01. Next base: position 4,089 of record CAITMG010000016.1, read on the forward strand.
AACAAATTACAGATTCTTTTCAGGGTCATCGTTATTTAATGCAAAGAAATAAAATGCAGGAAAGCGGTGTCCTAAAAGATTTTGATGAAAGTCATCTAATTTATACTCAGGACTTTTTGTTTTCATCTGCTTCCGCGGCTGCGGCAATTACTTTAGGGCGAGCTGCGAATGGTTTAACAGAATGGAAGACGGAAGATGGGAAGACACTTAAAGAACTGGAACAGACGACAGAAGTAGATTAGGAAATAGCCTTTTTACACGGTTTTCTCCTCTTTCTGTAACACTTATCCACAGGGCTGGTATATGCTAGAGTACGGTTTCGATTGCCCTTTTTGGAGGTGGAATGAGTTCCTTGATGGATAAACCGTCCGTCGTGACCTATGAGACGTCGCGCTACACGTTTGTTGTGGTGCACGAGTTTTGCACTATGGTGCGTGATGCGGATGGACGAGATGTCTCGCCGCATCCGGTGCTTGGGGCGCGGCTCATGGGGTGCGTTTCGCGGTCAGGGCTGATGGGCCCGACGAATCCGCACATTACGCGCGGTCAGCTCCTTCGATTCGAAGATCGTGGTGTGGGGTGGATTACGGACCCGGTGACGGCCATCGTCATCAAGCGGCCGCGTGTCGCTCATGTGTCTCGTCCTCCGGCCGAACCACTTCTCCTCGATTTGTAACCCTCGATGTTCATCGGGGGTTTTTCTTTACCAAACAGGTGATCGTGCTATCCTTTTTGCATTATTTTTAACAATTCTTTGTATGTCACGCGTTGTTCACTTTGAAATTCAAGCAGACGATATCAATCGCGCCAAAGCGTTTTATGAAAACGTGTTGGGTTGGAAAGTTGATCAGATGATGTCTAAGGAAAATGGCGGGATGGATTATTGGGGGTTGTCGACGGGGGAGGGTGTGGGGATTAACGGCGGGATGTATCAGCGTCCGGCGGAGCCGGAGGATCAATATCATCTCTACGATTGCACGGTGCAGGTGGAGAATTTGGATGAGGCGATTGAAAAAGTGAAAGCAAATGGCGGAACGATCACCAAAGAAAAAGGAGAAATCCCTGGCGTTGGATTTTTTGCCGGCGCAAAAGATACGGAAGGGAATCGATTTGGATTGATGCAGCCAACGGGTTGGCAGCCGAAATAATTTCGACATGACGTACAGCAAACGGATGGTGCGCAATTGTTTTGTGATGAGTGTGCTGACGCTGTTTGTAGCGCTCACGCCATGGATCTTTCGATTCACAAATCAAAATCTCACGATTGCCGTGGCAACGATGGGCGGGACCGTATCGTTTATCATGTTGTTGTCTGGCATTGTGTTTGCGTTGATGGCGAAAAATGAAAAAGCCATGGAGACGAGTGGCGCATTTGCGCATTGGACGTACACGGATGACGAGTGGCAAAAATTTATTGCGCGCGAGCATGTCACAAATGTTGGGGCAAAAGTGTCGACGTTCAAGTTGACGGTGGTGATTTGTGCGATTGTGGGAACGGGATATTACGCAATGGACCCTGTGGGCGGCCCGTATGTGGCGTTGTCGATGGTTGGGTTGGTCGCGATCTTGGGGACGGTTGCGCTTGTCTCTGTGCGCATGGCGCGACAGCGATTGATGACCAAGTCGGATGCGTACATCGGCAAAGAGGGCATTGTGTTTGGTCAGCAGTTTGTGTCGTGGCGTTTTGCTGGGTCGAAACTGGAGATGATGACATACGTGGAGTCGACGGATCCGGCGATTGTGGACTTTCAATATTCCGTGATTTCGCCGCGGAGCTTAAAAGAATATTACAATATTCGTATTCCGGTCCCGGCATCGCAACGAGCGTCGGTGGAGATGTTGGCAGGGAAGTTGCAAAAACCACTGACGCGCTCGTGATTGACAGGTTTGCTCAAAACGCTTATGTTGGGTTTTCCCAGCAGAGGCGTTTTTGTTTTGGAGAGGGGGTTGTGCGTGGATTCGATCAAGCCTATTCACATTACCTGCGATCAACACGTCACCAGCGATCAACTGAAAGCGGTTGAGGATGGTGTCGAGGAGCTGTTGCGTCTCGCGGATGTCCGTGTGGATGTCCGCGTCTCCGCACTATCGCATCCGCTTCCACGGATGACCAAGCGTCATTCTGTGCTGTCGGGTTCGCTTGATGCGTATGCGATCTTGCATGGCGTGATCGGGGAATCGGTCGCGCCTCCGGCACCTCGATATGACCTGATGGTCGTGTCCGAGGATCTCCATGGACCAGAGACGGCGACGGGATCTGGGACGCCATCGGTGGTTGGAATGACGCGTCACGCACGTGGCGCCGTCGTCTCGACCTACCAACTTCATCACTCGGGTTTGCGCGGACGATTGGCGCTTGCCTGTCTCACGTCTGCAGTGATGCATCGTCTGGGGCACGTGTTTGGACTTGTTTCTGAACAGCGTGCGGTGGTTGCCGCGTCGATTCAACGACCACACTGCCATCCAGAGCATCGTTGCATCATGCGCAAAAGCACATCTGTGTGGAATTGGGCGCAGCACACGAACGATCGCGTTCGCTATGGTGCGCTATGCACGGGATGTACGCGCGATCTTCGGACCTTTTTCTCTTCGTTACGCACTCCGGTCTAACCGGGGTGATTTTTTTATCCGCCTGCTGGCGGGAGAGACGATTCCTTTGTATACTTGTGCCGTATGCCGTCGTCCGAATACCAACAACAGCTCATTGCGTCTCAGGATATGTTTGTGTGGGAGGCCCAATCTTGGGAGGGTGTTGAGCGTGGAGCGCAATGGTATTTGTGGATGGGATTGGTGGCGTTTGGGTTTGTGGCCTATGCCGTGTACTCGGCCAATTATTTGTTCGCGTTTATTATCCTGCTGTTCGCGATTATTGTGGCGTTAAATGGCAACGAGGCGCCAAAACCGGTCTTGATTCAGATCGGGTACAACGGGGTGGTTTATGACGGGACTTTGTACGCTTTCTCGGATTTGAGCGATTTTGCCATCATTTACCAGCCACCGGACACAAAAGTGCTCTATATCCAGCCATCCAATGTTTTACGGCCTCGTTTACGCATTTCCCTGGCCGAACAGAATCCCATTGAAATCCGCAATCATTTAAAGCGATATGTGGACGAGGATTTAGACTTGCGCGATGAGCATTTATCTGATATTATCGGCCGGCTATTGAAACTGTGAGTGAGTAGCTGGTAGTTGGTAGCTTGTAGCTAGCGACGAACGGCGAAAACGGCATTTCATTAACCCTTAGCTACGAGCTACCAGCTACGAGCTACTGTGTGCAGGTTTCATGCGGCCGTAGCTCAGCTGGATAGAGCGCCTCCCTGCGAAGGAGGAGGTCAGTCGTTCGAATCGACTCGGTCGCACCACGTAAAAACCCCCACGCAATGGGGGTTTTTGCTTTTAAGCGTTCTACGTTCCGTGGCACGGCCTGTTAGATTGTTTTTGCGATGAGGGCTTTGAGGTCTTCGAGTCCTTCACCGGTGATGGTGGAGACGAAAATCGGATGGAATTCTTTGTATTTTTTTGTGAGCGTGGCGCGTGGGAGCTTTTTTTTGAGATCAACTTTGTTGAAGACGTAAATACGTTTGGCACTTTCGACGCCCAGGTTTTTTAAAATCTCTTCGACTTCGGTGATTTTGTCTTCGACGTGTGGATCGGTGGTATCGATCACATGCAAGAGAAGATCGGCTTCGATGGTTTCCTCGAGCGTGGAACGAAAAGCTTGGATGAGTTCGGGCGGAAGGTCTTGGATAAAACCGATGGTGTCGGAAAGGAGAAGCGCGGTTTGGCGTTCTGGAATCCACAACTTGGCAACGCGCGTGTCGAGCGTGGCGAAGAGCTTGTTGGCGACCAGCGAACCTTTGTTGGTGAGCGCGTTGATGAGCGAGGATTTTCCGGCATTAGTGTATCCAACGATAGACGCCGTCTTCATGCCAAGCTCGCGACGGCGTTCGCGATGAACGTGTCGTGACTGTGCCGCGCGTTCGAGTTGTTTTTTGATGGTTTTTTCCTGATCCGCCAAATGGCGTTTCATGATTTCCGTATTCGTTTCACCTTGTCCGCGCGTGCCGATGCCTCCGCCTTGCTGCATCATCTCCATGCCCATGCCAAAAATGCGCGGTCCCATGTGCGCGATGCTCGCGAGCTTGATTTGGAGTTTGGCTTCGGCCGTTGTTGCGTGCTTTTGAAAAATCTTGAGAATCAAATCGATGCGATCCCACACAACCATGTTGTGTGGTCGTAAAATCTCGCCTACGTTAAACATCTGTTTTGGCTTGAGCAGATTGTTAATGATCAGCAAATCAATCTTGTCGTCTTTGCCTTTGGTGATCATCTCCTCTAATTTCCCAGATCCAACGTAGGTGTTGTAGTTGGGAACCGCGCGACGTTGCATGGTGTGAACGATAATCAAGCCACCGTACGTTTTGGTGAGCGATGACAGTTCGTCGAGTCGACGGGCGGCTGTATCCGCGTCCATATCCGGCGGAATGACATCCAATAGCATGACGCGCGGTTTGAGAGGGAGAGACATATGGTTATTCTGCCAGATGATGGGGCTTCGTGCTACCATGTCGGGCATATGGCCAATTATATTGCGCTTTTGAAGGCAATTGGATTGAATGAAAGCGAAGCCGAAGTGTATTTGACGGCCTTGGAATTTGGTCCGGCGCCTGCGCAGGCGTTGGTGAAACGATCTGGGTTTTCGCGGCCGGCCACGTATCTCGCGATTGATTTGCTCGTGAAAAAAGGATTGTTGAGTACGACCTTAAAAGGGAAGCGACATCAATACGTCGCCGAACCTCCAGAGCGTGTGTTGCATTTTGGCGAAACGCAGGTGAATCGGTTGCAGACAAAAGTGCAAGATGTGGCGCGCGCGTTGCCGGATCTTGCGTTGCTTCAACACGGTGATCGTCCGAATGTGCGGTTGTTTGACGGTGTTGATGGCTTGCGAGCGATCTTGCAGGATCTGGTTGCTTCAAAGCCTGCAGAAATTCTTGAACTCGCGGATATGGCATCTGTGCGAACGTTTTTGTCGCCGGAGGAATTGGAAGAGGCACAATCTATTTTATCGAAATCAAAAGCGAAAGGGCGCGCGTTGTTGGTTGGCGAGGTTCGCAAGACGCGAGCGGGGATCGAGGTCCGTGTGTTGCCAAAGGCCACGTATGATTTTAACGGTGATCTGATTATTTACGGCGACAAGGTGGCGATGGTGGCGTATAAAGGAAAAATCATGGGTGTCGTCATCGAAAGTCCGGTGTTGGTGGAAATGTATCGTTCATTTTTTGAACTGGCGTGGAAGGGAGCGAAGGAATATCCGTTGTTGACATCGTAATTCGTTCTATAACAGCAGACCCCGGATCCAGCGTGGATTCGGGGTCTTCTGCTTTACTGGCCGCTGCCCATGGGGTCCTCCTTCGGTAAAAGTGAGAGACGCGGCTGGTTGATCGGGAATCGTTGCCCTGAACGATGGGATCGATCGAACGTGCGTCTTTGACACTTTTTTTCGAAGGTGAAACCTCAGTATGCGAACGGTGAGAAAGCACGGAGAATGAGCAAACTGAACTTGTTCTATCAGAAGTCGTCTTTTTTGTCAAGGGTTTGGTTTACAAAATGAATGTGACCCTGGTTTTCTGTTATTGGCGCGATGTTCTTGGTATACTGTTTGGCGAACTATGAAAAAATCGACGGTGCGTGATCCGATGTCGAATGACGCGTTTTTGCGTCGAGCAACGCTCGCTCATCAAGCTCCGATCGATGAAGCCCGCGCAGCGGACGCGGTGAAAAAAGGCATCCCATCTGTGCCAGCAGAAAATGTTCCCTTCACGCCCGCAGGTGAGACGGAAGAGTATAAGCGATTCATCGGCTGGTTTCGTCGACGCGCCGAAACCCTTGGTCGGACGCTTGCGGTGGTGACGGGGTTCGCGATGCCACTGAATGCCGTTGAGCAGACAACGCATCGCTTTGAGCCGAAGACGCATACCGAAACGTTGCGCACAGAGAAAGAGGTTGTTGTGGAGGATGCGCCTGGCGCGCCGCTAGAGATCCCCGCAGGGCTTCAACCAAAAAGCGTTCGCATTGATGCATCAACGGTGGCCGTAGATTTTCGACAGCATCGGACAGGTCCTGGGAAAGAGGTTGTGATGCCGGGGGAAACATCACACACACAGGGTCATATTGAATTTGGACTTGGTTCCGTCGAGACGACCAAGATGTCGAAAGAAGAGTTAGCACGTTTGACGGCTGATGTTCGTCAAACGCTGGATGCGGCGTTTGCAAAATATGTGAAGGCCGGAATCTCGCCGACGCTTGCGGTTGATCATATCGATCTCCACGTGACGGGGACGGCGAGTCCAGAGGGGTGGCGCGATGTGCGCGGCAATCAAACATTATCGGATTTGCGTGCTCGAGAAACCGTCAAAATCATGACGCAGGAACTGGCGCGACGAGGATTGGAAAACATTCCATTGAGCATTCAAGCCGCGGGCAAAGGTGCCGAAGGGGATTTGATGGAATTTAATGTCTTGCTTCGCACGAAGTTTGGATATCACGCTCACGGACAATCTGTGGATGCGCTTCGGGATGAGGCGGATCGTATTTGTGGCGCCATCAGCTCGGGGAATAAAGGTGTATTGTTTGCAATCGATCCGCAGCTCGGCGGTCATTGGGAGGATGTGAAAAAAGAATATGATCGTGAGATTGCATCAAAACGCGCGGCGAATGCGGATGTGGTTGTGACGACGAAGAATATTCGCCTGCAGTTGGATGAAAAAACAACCACGGAAGTGAAAGAGTTTATTCGGACGATTGTTGAGCTCGCGCCGACAAAAGATGTTCGAACATTTTACGTGACGCATCCGCCGGGGATACCGGTTGAGTTGAATCCGGGTGAGCCCGATCCGCTCAATGTGAAACAGGAGCCGGTGCCGCCAGAGGAGAAAAAGGTCAAACAAAAACCACGCGCGATTCCTCCGCTACCGCCAACACGATTACCACCACGGCCGCCGATTATTACGGAGCCACCACCTCCTCCGCCGCCTCCGCCACCGCAGCCGACATGGAAGGCGAAGCCGCAACATCCGGAGCCGATCGTGAAAGAGTTGAAGCAACAAACGACGCGACGTCCGTATGGAAAGCAAAAAGGAGCAGGTCCACGTGGACGCGGGGGAAAAATCTCTTCACGATAAATAAAAAATTTTGTATACTTGCGCAAACATATGTCTTTAGAGCAAAAACAACAAAGCTCCTTGTACGTGTTATTTGGTGTGATATTTACGTTGATCGGACTCGCCGCGCTTGTCGCGTTGGTTATTGTTCGGTCGCATGCACAAACGCCGCCAAATATTAATCAGGTTGCCGGCGTGCCGTTAACGTACATGACGGTTGATTCCGAGGGGTTGTTTCAAGATCAGGGCGGGAGTCAGCCGGTTGATCTTTCGTATCAAGGTTCTGACTGGACGAATCCTGATTGTCCGGGTGCGGGTTGTCCACTTCATACGCCGGCGATTTTGACGCCGGGTGCGGTGATGTCCGCGCCAATGCATTTGATTGCGCATATTACAGCGCCGAATGGTGTCGCGAATACGATCTTGACGAATGCCGCAGAGCTACATGTCTTTGCAGTGTTTTCTAGTGATCCGAATGGTCCGGCACAGCAATTAAAATGTGAGCCATTTTCAGGACGCTGTGGAGATACGCTTTGGACAGAGGACGTGGGTTACGCTCTTGTGCATCCTGGTGCGGGGCATGACTTGCCGCGTTTTGCTGGTGCGTTTTCTGACACGATTTCCAATTTTATTACCGTTGATCCAGCGGATCCGACAAAGGCGACGATTGATGTTCCGATCGCTTTGCCATACTACGCATCTCCTGATGAATGGAGCGTTGATTGGTGGTTGGATCCAACGGATGCGAATGGAAATGTAGATTATGATCATGAACTTTCGACCTGTACGGCTGCTGGATTAAATGTCTGCTTGTCGCGGACGGCGCCATCGCTGTTCTTTCAGGCTGGTCATCTTGTCGCGATGAATGTCACGCCAGCGACGATTTCATATACCGTTGGCGGTGGAGCGATTCAACCGGATGCGGATTCTGATGTGAATCAAGTTGCTGTTGAGGATAAGGGGAATGTGA
>CAITMG010000017.1 GCA_903893445.1 Candidatus Uhrbacteria bacterium
TCTCTCATCTGATCCGTTGATGAACTGGAGACTGTCTGCACTCGATGGAATTTTTCTTGTTTCCAATTCCGATGCGCATTCGTGTGACAATCTTGGACGCGAAGCAAACGTGTTTGAGATGACGCGACCATCATACGAACAGCTCTACACGATTTTGTCACAACACAAAACAGAAAAATTTATTGAGACGATCGAATTTTTTCCGGAGGAAGGAAAATATCACGCCGATGGTCACGCAAGTTGTGATGTGTGGTGTGAACCAGAGCAAACAAAAAAATATAAAGGTGCATGTCCGAGTTGTGGAAAACCTCTCACGGTTGGTGTTCTCTCTCGCGTTGCAGATCTCGCAGATCGTCCGCCGCATCCATCACGACCGATTGGTGCCGCACCATTTCGTTCCATCGTTCCACTTGCAGAAATTATTGCGGATGCACTCGATGTTGGAAAAAAATCAAAAAAAGTTGTGTCTGCCTACGATCAAATTATTTGCGATGGGCGAACAGAGTTTGGTGTGTTGCTCGATCTTCCAGAATCCGAATTATCGCGCGTTGCATCGCCGGAAATTGTTGCGAGCATTCTCAATATGCGAAATGGAAATGTGGAGATTCGCCCCGGATTTGATGGGCTTTACGGCATTGTGAAAATTGCGGGTATGCAGAAAAAATCACAATCGCATCTCGTGTAAAAATAAAACCTCCCGGTGAATCACCAGGAGGTTTCCTCCTAACAAAGGGCGAGAGAAGAAAGTTATTTCTTCTTCTTTTTTGCTGCGGCCTTCTTTTTTGGAGCGGCCTTCTTGACGGCCTTCTTCACTGTCTTTTTTGCGGCCTTCTTTTTTGCTGCCATGGTAAGTCACCTTCCTTTCTTGTTAGGTTCGCCCCGAAATATTTTTTTCGGGCGATGTCGATGAGCCGCGGCTCAATCAAACATGAAAGCAGTATAACACATTTTTGAAAGTCAAATAGTCTGTCAAGGGGTGAAGGGAGAAAAATATTTGAAAACAAAAAAATATTTTTTCGAAAAAAAGAAAAACACATCCGAGATGGATGTGTGAGATGTGCAACTTAGATCGTTGCAGAGAGCCCGAGATCCGATGTCCACGTAAACGGTTGACTCAGGAGTCGCGTCACGCGCATGAATGATGCTTGCGTGAGGATCGTGATGCGACGTTCGTCGATCGGTCGCGCGTTGCGCGTGCTAAATCCAAATCCGCGTTCCGTATCCGCGATGAGAAGCAGCGGATGAATGCGAAATGAGCGTTGCGGCAGTCGCGCAACAACGAGATGAGCAAGCTCTTCGTTCGAGCACGCGATGACGCGCTGCGTGATGATGTCACGCGCCCACAGGTGATGACCGAGATCGGGGACGAGTGCCGATTCCTCCATCGGGAGAAAGCAGGTCACCAGTCGAAAGCCCGACAGAGATCGATCTTCGAAGTCGGAAAGCTGCTTGGGCAACTCCGATTCCTCGCTCAGTGCGCGCGCGTATTCGAGGATCCGTTCCTGTGCCTCCAGGTTGTTGCGCGCGGCATAGAACAGCTGATACAGCCTAGACCAAGCCGCTTCATCGTAGCTTGGTGCGTTGAGGCAGCTCGTGCGACGTCCATAAAAGGTGCTTTCGAGCGTCGGTTCCGTCATGATTCCTCCGGTGGAAACGAGAGATTTATCTGTATCATGCAACCAAAAGGGGAGTCAATGGAGCAAAATACCGTTGTTTGGTCGTATGTGCTGATTGACAAGATCGTAAAATGATGGTAGATTATTTGTGGATAGTACGTGCGAAGGTCCGCCCGTTATTGTCTCAGCGAAAGTTGAGGCATAGGTCGAGGGAGTAGGTTCCATGCGCAGACGATATCCGTTTTTACTCTTAGAGTTTACCTGCATGCCAACCAAGTTGTTTGTCGGTGGTATCCCTTTCCGCACGTCGGACGAGGAACTTCGACAGTACTTCTCCCCGGCCGGTGAGGTCGTTTCCGTGTTCATCCCAATGGACCGTGAAACGAACCGCCCGCGCGGCTTCGCTTTCGTCGAAATGACGGATGACGCAGCTGCGGACAAGGCGATCTCGATGTTTGACGGCGCCGATATGGGCGGCCGCAAAATCGTGGTCAACAAAGCCCGCCCGATGGAAGAACGCCCGCCACGCGCGCCGCGCTTCTAACGGAATCAAAAAACACCCGCAAGGGTGTTTTTTGGTACCTGTAAAAATAATGGTTATCCCGCAAGGCACGCATCGCACTTCACGTCTTCCAATTTGACACTGTTTCCGCATGAGCAAGAACAGAGTCCGTCCGTGCAGGTGAGTTCTGAGTGACATTTTGAACAGTGTGGTTCACCGTCAGCGAGCGAAACGCCACAGACGGTGCAAAGAAGTTCTTCCATAGATGAGAGATAAAAAGAGTTATGGCAACGTAATAATATCGTGCTCGTGCATGATGAGCAATCCATCGGCAACGAGTCGCGTGGTCATGGCGCGAATCCAATCCGCATCTGCGATACGATCAAAGGTCGGGTCGATGAGTTCACCAAGCGCCGTGATGCGCATGCGCGAGTGCTTGCGAACAAGCGCCAAGATGCGACCGCGATAAATCCGATCAGGAAACGGTTTTTCCCCGTGAATGCGTTCACGTATTTTTTTTGGTTGTTTTGTCGCAAGTGTTTGTGCAAGGTGTATCTCTGAAAATAACATGCGCGATGAGCAGGATGCTTGGAGCGGACAGCGATCGCAGATCGGCGTTCGTGCGAGACACGTGCTGGATCCAAGATCCATCAACGCTTGCGGCAAATTCCAGTGCGCCCCGCGCATCGGCGTCACGCGCTCGAGGATCTCTAAGATACGACGATCATCTTCCGGCCGTGGAAAGGGAAGGTTGAGATAGAGACGGCCAATCACGCGACGAACATTGGTATCAATCACCAGCGCGCGTCGATGATTCACGAATTCGGTGAGAGCGGCCGCCATGTAGGGACCAACGCCTTTTAATGTGCGCCATTCTGTTTCTGTGGTCGGAACGCCAGTTGCAACGACCACGCGTGCGGATTCGCGGGCATAGAGCACACGTCGGTTGTATCCCAGTCCGGCCCACGAGTGGATCAGATCAGACGTTGGTGCGTCAGCTAATGACTGCCAAGTTGGAAATCTGTTGAGAAACGCCTGATATAACGGAATGACGCGATCAACTTGTGTCTGTTGAAGCATGAGCTCAGAAATAAAAATCTGATACGCATCAGTATTGTTGCGCCACGGTAGATCGCGTTGATGTTTTTTGTACCACGCAAGCAACGTCTGAATTTTTGCGTCCATACGGGAAATCCTATCGAAAGAACGATAAAATGAAAAGGTGAAAAAGAATCTGGCGTACATGCTGAGCAGAGTTTTGGTCCCCTCTGCGAAGCGTGTACGCCAGATTCTTTTGAACGAGGCACGTCTGTTTACTGTGCAAATGTCAGTGATGAAAGTGCAGCGTTTAAAATCTGTTCACCATTCGGATCATTCGGCGATCGTGCCCATAAAAGATGGGTCGATGTGCCATTGCTCTCGGCACGAAGGAGGACGATGTCATTGTTTCCGGTCAGCGTCTTTCCTCTCCAACCCGTACAGAGTCGGCCATTGATCACGTAGGAAACAGCCGTTGTTGAGGCCGCGCTGGCTAAGAGTTCTTTTTCCAAACGCTCATCGTAGGTGGTGACGCTAAACCATCGATTGCCCGCAGATGAAAATGCAAGTGAGCTCGCATCATTCAGGTCAACGGAGGCCGTTGCTGGCGTCTTGCAGGACACGCCGAGTGTCGTATCGACAACATCTTTCCATCCTTTGACGATTTTTGGATCAGCAGGTGGAAGCGGGGTGGCTTGGGCAAGACGGTCTCGTTCATCTTGCAATTTTTTGACCGCGTCTTGAGCTTTTGCGACTTCGGCATTCGCATCTTGAACCTTTTGATTTGCCTCATTAATTGCTTGCTGAGATTTTTCCTCGGAATCTTTTGCCGCGGCCTGTGTTTGTTCGGCAACGATCGCTAAACGCTCGCGATCATCATTCGCTTTTTTTAAATAAATAGCCATTCCACCGCCGGTCGCAAGGGCTCCGGCGAGAATGGCGATAAGGATCGGCGCAACTCGACGCATACTCTGCGAGCTATCTTACACGTCAGTCAGAAAAGCGTGAAGCCTCTCACGGGAGGCCGGATCATAAGCCATAGAAAGGATCGCCAGACTGGCGCGAATATTCCGCAATTGACCCTGAAGACACATCTGCACAAGTTCATCCCACGACAACTGGATGGTTTTGATCCGCTCGCCAGCATCTTGATGTGTCGTGTTGCCGTTCTGAAGTCCCGTGGCAACATAAAAACCCTCTTCAAGGCGCATCATGCCGACTTGTTGAAACCGATACCATTCCATCCAGCGTTGTGCGGTGTATCCTGTTTCTTCGTTCAGTTCACGCTCCACGGCTTGTTGCATCGTTTCACCAGCATCGACACGTCCGCCTGGAAGGTCAAAGAATGGTTGTGGCTTGTGTGGCTGTTCCTGCTGCGTAAGCAGAACAGTCTGTTCATCGAGAAAGCACAATACCGCCGCAGAGTCCGCGCGGGTGATGCATTCAAACGTTCCTGTGGACCCATCGTACAAAGGTTGTTGCCACTGCCAAAAATCCATGACCGTTCCATGAAATTTTCGTTCGGCATTTGGTGGAGGTGAAACAGGCATAGGAGTTTACGAGGCAAGATGTTGTTTGATGGCTTCAAGAGCTTCTTCGCGAGTCGTGATTTTTCCGTCATCGCGTAATCCTTCGGCAAAACGAATCAAGTCACCAAGTTGTTTTCCTGGTTTGAGACCAAGGGCAAGCAGATCTTTTCCAGAGACAAGATCTTTTGTCGGGTCTTGATCAAGCTGATGCTCTGCGATGACTTCGCGCATAACTGTGCCAGCTGGATAGGGGGCCGTATCAACGCCAGGGATCGCCCGTCCACGAAAATCAGATTCCGTTGCTGTGAGAAATGCATCCGCGCGCATCGGATGAATGCGTTGAAGAAGTTTGCGAATGTTGTTGATGTACGCCGTCTCCGACATCTTTCCCATCTCCAAATCATGATGCAGTGCCCATGGCTTGAGATGATGCGTCGCAATGACGACCGCGCTTTCAACGGTTCGGTCGGAAAAGGAAAGTCGTTTGCAGAGTTCGCGTGTCGGTTGTTCTCCGGCGGCCTCGTGTCCGCGTGAACGGATTTTTCCATCTTCAAATTTGGTCGTCGCCGGTTTTCCAAGATCGTGACAGAGCGCACCAAAGACAACATCAAGTTGTTCATCGCGTGTAAGTCCACGCAAAGGGTCATGCGCAAGTCGTGCCGCGTGATCAACAACCATCATCGTGTGAATCCACACATCACCTTCTGGATGCCATTCAGGTTCTTGTGCACAACCGATCAATGCATGAAGTTCGGAAAAATCCCGTTCAATGATTCCAATATCGCGCGCAACCTCAAGTCCAATAGACGGTTGATCTGATCGGACGAAAAGTTTTTTCAATTCCTCGGTAACACGTTCGCGCGAAAGTTGATCAAGATCACCACGTGCAACCATCTCGCGCATCAGCTCACGACTGTGTGATTCGATGCGAAGATGCAGGCGCGCCGCAAATTGAACGGCTCGATACACGCGCAACGGATCATCTTGAAAGCGTTCCGGATCCGTCACGCGCAAGAGTCGATCCGTAAGATCCGCAATACCCCCAAAGGGATCAATGATTTCGCCCGTTAATGGATCAGCGGCAATCGCATTGATCGTAAAATCGCGTCGTCGTGCAGCCTCGGTTGTGGTCATTGCCGGATCACTGTCGATGAGAAAGCCGGCATGACCCTGCCCAGATTTGGATTCGCGACGCGGGATCGACACATCAAACTCCACGTCATCACCAAGATGAATTTTGAGAATGCCAAATGATCGTCCGACCGTATTCACAAGACCGGGATACAATTGTTGTAACAGAGATTCTAACCGTTCCGGCGCGACGCCATAAATCTCCATGTCGATATCTTTTGGATGTCCACCGCACAACACGTCACGCACAAAGCCACCAACAATCAACGATCGCGGTTGGGTATGTGCAAAGCGCGCATCAGGGGAAAGGGAAGCAACCGCATGTGCAAGTCGATGCGCCGCTTCCACAAGTCGTGGCTCTTGCATCGCAAATTGTTCGCGAAAACGATCCGCGTCAAATGTCATTTTTTTGCGATCCTTCATGCACCAAGCCTATCAGGAATTTGGGTCTGTCGGTAGGGAAGGAAGGCTGTGTTGAAACAAGATACGAAGCGCATCCGCGATCGCTTGATTTTGAATAAAAATGGAATGCATTTTTCCAACAAACGAAATCAGCGCAACGTTTTGTCCAAAGACGGTGATGTTCGCTCGAAATCCCTGTTCGTGTGGCGAAAGAAAATGAATCGTTAAATCATCCTTTTTTCCACCACGGCGCGCGCCAGCGTAAATGCCGTGAACTTGTAATTGAGATTCTCGAACCCGATGCGAAAGCGGTTGAAGATCGTCTGCGGTGACGGTTTCATAGAGCGCATCAAGATCGGCAATCTCATAGGCGGTGCGTTGATCTGTATTTTGCACTTCGCGAATCATGGCGAGGACGCCCTCGCGCCCTTCATACATTTTGACCACGGGTCGTTCGCCGGCCGAGCGAAGTTCGATTTCCGGAATGAGCGTCGCAAGATCCGCAACTTGATTTTGCATGTCCTGCGCACGTCGTTGCGCGTAGTCGAGGAGCTTTTGCGGCGGCTCTGATGAAAAAAGATTTCCTTTTTCTTGTTCGACGCACGTCATGAGTCCGCGCTCCATCAGCGTATCAATGGCGAGATACGTGGTTTGGCGAGAGAGGTTTGTTCTGGAGCTGATACAGAGCGCAGTCCCAGCGCCATGTTCAAGCGTCGAGAGATAGGTCGTGATTTCGCTTTCCGTAAAACCAAGAGGCTTTAAGATCTGGGCGATATCCTTCATACATTCCTCAAAAGGATAAAACAGCCAATGGGGGTCTGTACAGATGGAGCGGATTTGGTACGCTTTTCACACGGACGGTCTTTTTTCCGCGAAAAGACCAACGGTCGTCCGAAACAGAGCGCCCTCATTCTGGCGGCAGATCCTCCCTAGATCGGTTGCATTCAACTTCCTCCCCACACAATTTCTCGGGGAATTTAGGGAGCTGAAACATGCTTGGCGGTTGCTAACAATTCGGCTGGTGGCCGGAATTCGCGGGTGTGGTACCGCTCGACGATGGTCGCGACGATGTGTGTCGAAGGCCGTCATCTGGCTCATCAGTGTCGTCGGTGTTCCGACGCGCTGTCGGGCTTTCCGATTTTTCTTCTCTTCCGCCCAACTGGGCGGATTCGTTTTTTCTTGACGCTTTATGCGGAAAGGCGTACCAATCTCGCGGGAGGTGGTAATGAAACGCATCGGTGCCTATCTGCGTTCGGCATTGATCTTTGATAAGGATGGGACGCTTATCGATACAGAGACGATCTGGTTCGAGACCTACGTCCGCCTACTGACGACGCAAAACTATCGTCATGATTGGGAGACGCATCGTCTCCTGATGGGCGCCTCTGCCGACGTCTGCATTCGGACGTTGTGCGACAAGCACGCCGGTCTCACATTGACGCAAGCACAGCTCTTTCGGAAGTTTGCCGAGGTGCGTGCCGAGCGCGGCGTCAATCCCATGCCAGGCGCGACAAGCCTCATCGAGGCATGCGCAAGACCTGGAATGCAGATCGCGATGGCGACAAGCGCAAGACGCCAGGAGACCGACGAAGATCTCAATCTTCTCGGTTGGAAGAAGTTCTTTAGCGTCGTCATCACAGCCGAGGACGTCTTGCATCACAAGCCGTCTCCAGAGGTGTATCTGCTCGCCGCACAACGACTCAAGCGCGAACCAGTCACATGCGTTGCCGTCGAAGATGGTCTCAACGGTGCGCTCAGCGCGATGGCCGCCGGGATGCAGGTGATCTTTGTGCAAGACCAGCGATTTATGATGAAGCCGCCACCAGGGGTCGCCGGCGTCGTCAGTTCATTGAAGGAGTTGCTCTAAGCGGCTCATTCTTCATCCGTCACACGTGACGGATTTTTTTATATCGTCGCATCACCAAACGGTTCGATGGTGCGATCTGGTCGAATCAAAATCCGAAAACACAATCCCGCGCCATTTTTTTCGTGATGCAAATACGGTCGCGCAAGATTTTTCAACGCATCCGGCCACCCATGAAAATTCGCCCACGAAACATCCGCATCGCGATTCGGACCAAGTGGTAATCCAAATGGTGAAGCTGTTCCCGGTGTGGAGTGATACCCAATGCGATACGCACCTTCGGGCCACCACGAAACATCGAGTTCGTAATATCCGTCGCCATTTGCATCCGTCATGGGAGTCATTGTTCCATCTGCCTGCTTGTTGCCAATCGACATCCCATAGGGAACATGCGCGTAAAATGTGTCCATCATTTCGCGTGTGCGTTTGACGCGTTCGTCGTTATTGTCGAGCGGATCAAATCCAAATCCAACCCACGCAAGAGCTTCAGGTGTTCCAAGATATTCCACGGCAAAGTGAATGTGATTCGGTAAAAGTTTGAGAGGAGGGTTCATAGAGTTGAATACCATCGTACCGATTTTTGAGAAAAACAAAAACACCCGCGACCGAACGGCGAAAGCGAGTGCTTTTGTCCGTTGATGCGGGTGTGAGGAGTTACGCGGTGATCGGAGCGAGCGGACGCTTGAACCAGCGACGCTTGCCCGATCGGACTTCCTTCTTCGTGACATCCCACTCGTGCATGATGGCAGGGATGCCAAACGCGATGAGGGTGAAGAAGATGACGTCGTCGAACGCCGACCACGAGAGTTTGGCGCAGACGAACGCAAGGAGCAGGAGTCGGATCACGCCACTCCGGATCTTCGACGCCGCGCTGTGCGGTTGGAAGAAGGGGCGCGTCACGACCACGAGACCGCCGGTCGCGATGAACGGTGCGACAGCCCACCACAGGTTGCCCCAGATGAGGTACGCGCCAGCGCAGAAGCCCGTGACCGCGAGGAGGTTGAAGACGATGTCCGCACGACGGTCGAGCTCTGCGCCCGCATCCGACGTCCCGCCCGTCTTGCGCGCGACCCCGCCGTCGAGCACGTCGGTGATGAGACCGAGCGTGTACAGGGCGAAACCGACGGAGAAGTTGCCGTGGTACAGGTGGTACGCAACGAGCGCACCGATCGGCAAGCGAGTGAGCGTGAGAACAGCGGCAACGGTCTGACCAGTCTTGGGAGTCATTGGAGCCTCTTTTTCTGCTCAATTGAGCGAATTTTCGGAGAACGGGGGTCTTGCATCGAACAAACAAGGATAGCACAAAACGGCCATTTTGTCAATGGGTGCAGGGAATGATTGACGCCTGCGCAAAACGCTGATAATTGAGAGAGAGGACATTGAAAGGAAAAACAAAATGTCATCCAAAGATAGCGAAAAGCTGCGCGACGTCATGCGTGGATGTTTGGTTGGTGTCGCGATTGGCGATGCGATCGGTGTCCCGTGGGAAATGTGTTCGGCAGAGGAGATTCTCGATCTCACGGACGGCAAAGGCGTCACGGGATTGCAGGACCTCCCTGGCGGACGCGAACGTAAGTTCGAGGATTTGCGTGGGCTCAAGCTCGGCGATACCTCGGATGATTGGCAATTGACCAAGGCGGTCGCTTCGTCGATTCTTCGTGCGGGTGGCGTCGATGTGTTTAGTCTTGCGCTGGCTCACGTCGAAGCCTATGAGGCGTCAACGGCGGGTTGGGGCGGATCTACGCGTGACGCGGTCGCAGAAATGAAAACGTGGTTCGATTCGCGCGGACGCAAAGGGCGTTCGCCGGATGTTCCCCCCGAGGCTCGTCCAAAGCGTGGCGCAGGTAATGGCGTCATCATGAAAATGTCGCCAGTAGTGCTGCTCAGTCGGCTGCTGAGTATTCACAACCCGAGCGAAGATTGGCTGGCGACGGCGATCACGATGCTGAGTCGCCTGACGCATCCCGATGAAAAGGCGATTCGGGCGGCAAAATTCACGGCGCATACGTTGGAAGATATTGTCGCCAACTTTTGGCGGCATCCGTGCACGCGGGATGATGCGTTGCGTGATTTGAAACGCGCGCATAATCGATCCGCAATGACCATCGAGCCGCTCGATCGCGTCCTCGGCAAACCGATGGACGTGCGCGACGAGATTCTCGCATCGGCACAGCGCGTGCGCGAAGCGACGGGTACGTCGTGCTATGCGCCAGAGACGACAGCATTCACGTTCTGCACATTCCTTCGTCATCCGACGGATTTCCGCGCCGCTATTCTCGAGGCCGTGAATGCGGGCGGTGACACGGACACGAATGCGTCGATCGTCGGCTCGCTCGTCGGTGCCAACGTCGGCCTCTCCGGCATCCCTCAGGAATGGTTCGATCCGATCACCAATCCGATTCCGAGCGTTCGTGACGCGATCGGCATTGCCGATGCGCTCTTCGATGCGTTTGGGGGAGCGAGCGTCTAACCTCAACCTTCGGTTTTCTACCGGAGGTTTTTTATTTGGAATAAAAAACACACCACGTTTTGAGTGGTGTGTTTTTGGTGGACCAATAGGGATTCGAACCCTAGACCCCCGCCTTGCAAAGGCGGTGCTCTACCAACTGAGCTATTGGCCCATGTTTCTCGAACAGGGCGCATCATAAAATATGTGAGCCATTTGGTCAATATTGAGAATGAAAAGCCCCCGGTGGTGGC
The DNA here is from genome assembly GCA_903893445.1 of Candidatus Uhrbacteria bacterium. GTDB lineage: Bacteria > Patescibacteriota > Patescibacteriia > 2-12-FULL-60-25 > 2-12-FULL-60-25 > CAITMG01. The sequence goes on from CAITMG010000017.1 coordinate 10,783, forward strand.
CGAGGGCTGGGTGAGGAGGAGGTGCTACGTCGAGGTCGTCGTCGTGTCGCTGGTGCGGCGCGGCGTGCGCTTGACCGGGACGTTGGACGGCGTGCCCAGGAGCTCACGATCGCGCACGCCGAGCGTCTGCGCGATGACCGAGAGGAGGTGCTGCGTCTGCCAGCTCTTGCGGAAGACGATCAAGTCGCCGCTCATCCGCACGCTGTTATGCTCCGCGAGATTGGGGTAGCGGCTTCGACAGGCGTCGACGAGCGTGGGCAAGTCGATCTTGTGATCCGTCAGGATCCGGGCGACGTGACGCTGGCGCACCCGCAAGTCGGGCGCGTGATCCAGGAAGGTCGTCAGCGTCATGCCGAGCCCAAGCAACTGCGACTTGATCGATTCGTAGCGTTTATGCACGAGGACCTCGTTCGTGATGGGTTGTGAAGGAAGAACGTTCACGCCAAAGTGCTGATGTTATAGCGGAAAAGCCGTTTTTCGTCAACGGCAGAAAGGGGCGGACGTTTTTTCGCTCGCGCGGGGAAAACGTCCGGAAACCAGGTCCACCTCACATCTCGAAGGAGAAGTCGCTCGGATCCCAGCTATCGAGATCGTCGACGACCGGTGGGCGATAGTTCTCGCTCTTCGCGCGTTCGCGGATGAGCTCCACGGTGCTGGCGTCGATCCAGCCGATGCGCCGATCATCTTCCGTGATCCGCATCTTGGAGCTTGCATGGGTCGACACGGCCGACGTGGGGAAGTAACTCTTCCCAACCGGTCGGACGATCGTGTCGCCTTCGTCGGCCGAATACATCGGCTTCATCTCGACGGTCAGCCAGCAACCATCGTCGATCTGCTCGAGGAGGATGACGGCAACCAGGCCGCGATCTTCGTCGGCGTAAAAGACAATGTCGCCAGCTTGGCGTTCGCGGAGATCCGCGTAGCGTCGAAGAAGGGCGCGGCCGTGTTCCACGAGCTCGCCGTAGATCCGCTCGAACATGACCGACGCTGCAGATCGGCATCGGGCACGCTTCATGCGGTGATACGGATGCTCGCGCGTCAGTCCGACCGGAATCTCGCTCTCGCGAGGATCTTGCGATCTGCGTCCGTCGAACTGATGCTCGCGGCGTCGACGCGCACGATCGAGCGATCGGGCACGTCGCGTCGCACGGGTCTCGTCGCGAGACCCCACGAGGACGATATCGTCCTCACTCGGCTCGAACATAGTGCCTCCTGCGGTTTGGAATCTTTTCACCAGAGATTGATGAAAAGGTGTAAACCCCCGTCAATGAGCCCGACGGGGAGGGGAAAGGAGTTATCGAGGCAGGAGCCAGTGCCGCACACCGGGGAGCATGCCTTCGTCATCCCACGGACACTGGTGCTCTTCAGCTGCACCCAGGTCGCGAAAGTACGTCGGCAGACTCACGCGACACTCGCCCGGCTGTCCGTTTGCGTAGAGGTGCGCGATCGTCACCGCTTCCGCAAACGTCAGCCCGTAGCAAATGTCCCGCCATTCGCGCGTCGTCTCATCCGCCTCTTCGACCACCCACAGGGACGTGGAGAGATCGCGGGGATCAAGACAGGTGCACGAACGACCGCGAAACGAGACGCCGATGTTGCTCTTGAGAAAGCTGGCGGGCTTTCTCTCGAGCTCGTCGGCCGAAGGCATCGTCCCACCGTACTCGGTGGAGACGTAGTCCTCCGACGCAGGATCGGTGAGTCGATCGAGCGTGACGCGCGCGGCCTCCATCGTTGCCACTTTTGCGACAACGGCGCAGACCTCGCCCCAGCACTCGACGGCCGTGTCGCCACAGCGGCGCACCGCGATCCACAGCTCACCGTTTGCCATCCGAAACACGTGGAGTTCATTCTCTGCGCTCATGTTCACCTCCACCTCACACTTCTTCAGAGAAAAAGCGTCAGGCGGAGGCGAGTGACTTGAGTCAGCAATAAAACGCGTGTTCTCAAGGTCTCGATCCGTCGAGCGTGGCTCGATGCCAAGGAGTCTTGGCGACAAACAAGGGGTTCCAGATCGTCGGACGTGATCGCGAGCAAGACAGAATGTCTGCATTGGCGGGCGCAACAGTGGTGCGAAAAACGGTCGAGCGTTCCAGAGGGAGGGAGCATGGACCTCTCCGGTGTCCGTAACGAAAGGTGTTTTCGTTCGTGACGTTGCAAGCTATCATGGGCAGAAATAATTGTCAAGTCTAGAATAGACAAAAATACAATAATTAAGAAAACATAAACAAAAACAAGCTAAAATACGTCAATTAATTTGATCATTATAGTGAGGAAAACAGGGTTGTTAAAAACAAGAAACTGTAAATGCACCCATTGACATTTTTGCCAGATCGTGGTAGGTTGCGCGTGCACTTGGGTCGTCTGAGTGCCGAACGGCAATGATGGATACGTCCATTTGAACCGAGCGATATGACAAAGGGCCGTCCCATTCGTGGGACAGTGAGGATACATGACGAACAACGCGATCCTTCGAATCCATCAGCCGGTGAGCGCTCCCTCCGATAGGGACGCCATCGATACAGGCGGATTCAAAAACACCGACCACGGGAAGATGTCCCGGATCGATGCTCGCGCGGTCGGCTTGTCCACTCACCTCAACTTCGCCAGCAACGGCGGGGAGCAGTGATCATGGGCATGACCGGTGGGTGATTCCAAGCAAGACGTGCGTCGCTGACCGCTCCTTCCTCCTCTCCGGATTTTTTCCGCACCGAACACTCGTTCGGCGCGAAGAGAAGCCGGTTTTATTTTTTAAATTTTTCGGCACCGTGCTTGGCGAGTCGAAAAAGTTGCTTCATGGTCTGAGCGATGATTTCGCTTTCAACAAGAACGGAGATGTTTTTTCCCTGTAAGCTTGAAAGTGCGACTTTGTTGCCATAGATAACGATATTGCCGTGAAACGGAAATTCTTTTTCGTGAATCTGTGTAAACGTCGCATGTTCACGCGGTGTGAGTGGCTTGGAAAAGGTGATGATCCCTTCATTTTTGACCTTCTTGGCATCAAACTGTTTGCGCATTGGCACAAGATCATCGGCTTGGATAACGCTGTTGAGCGCATCCATGTTCGCAAACTCGTAGATGACCTCTGGATGAGATTTGAGGATGTCATCGTTGATCGCGATAAGCCCTTCTTTTCCTTCAAACATTTTGACGACCGGTTTTTCGCCGCGTTGAAGCAGTTGCAAATCGCCAATCAATCCTTCGACCTCTTTGAGCGTGGTTTGCATTTGTGTCATGCGCGACTGGACGAATGATACGAGCCGTTCCGGCGATTCAGACGCAAAGAGCGTCTTTTTGCCTTTTTGCACGTTGCTCATGAGCCCGCGTTGCGTCAAAACTTCAATCGCCGCATAGGTGGTGACACGTGAGACTTTTGCTTTTTTTGCCAGATCCTGGACGGACGAAGGTCCGACTTCCAGCGAGAGGAGATATAACTTTGCTTCGCTGTCCGTAAAACCAAGGGTTTTGAGAAGGGTGTTCCACTGAGCCATAGTGCAGCCAGTGTATCCCACGGGTTGACGAAAGCGCAAAAAGGGCGTTTGATGAATCAATCCAAACGGAGGTTCCATGAAAACACTCATCGTCCTACGGCACGGTCATTATACCGGAACAGAGCTCACAAAGATGGGCCGCGAACAGGTGCAATCAGCCATCGAGCGGCTGCTGCCGTTTGTGAACGGTAAGTCCGTTCGGATGTTCGCGTCGCCGAGCAAACGAACCGAGCAGAGTGCGGAAATCGTCGGACAGCGGTTGGGGATTCCGTTTCAACTCGATGAAGCGATTCGTGATCGGTACGACGACATGACGCGAGACGTTGGTGCGCTCCTCGCCCGCGAACAGGATTCGGCAGAGGTGTTGATCCTGGTGACGCATCAGGACTATCTCCAAAATCTCGCCGGACTATTCATCGAGGGGTACTTCCACACGAACGATATTGATCGAAGCATTCCATTCGCCGGAATAGCCGTCATCGACGTCGACCAAAAGTCCGTTCAGTTCCTCTAACAAAAACCCCGTTCAGATGAACGGGGCTCGCATCCATTCGTGGGTGCTTTTTTATTTTGCTGGAGTTAGCGGGGCTTTTCCACTCAACACTGCGATGATGTTGTTTGCCGCAATTATACTCATGTCTTCGCGCGCAGCGATCGTTGCGCTGGCGATGTGTGGCGTCAGGATGACGTTTGAAAAATTCTTGAGCTCCAGTTTATCTGTAAGATCGCAGTCGATGGATGGCTCGCATTCAAAGACGTCGAGTCCAGCGCCAGCAATACGTTTGGTCTTGAGCGCGCGCAATAACGCTTTTTCATCCACGACCGGTCCGCGTGCCGTATTGATCAAGAATGCAGTTTTTTTCATGAGCGAAAACTCCGAGGTGCTCATCAAATGACGTGTGGTTGGGAGAAGTGGAACGTGCAACGAGACAAAGTCTGAAACCTGCAACAGCTGTTCAAGCGGCAGTTGTTTTGCGCCAAGTTCTTTTTCAATGGTCGGATTTCGGCGAGCATCCGCATACACGAGCTTCATGTTAAAGCCCTTCACGGCTCGACGTGCGACAGATGCGCCAATGCGACCCGCACCAACAATGCCGAGCGTCTTGCCATCCAAATCCGTACCAATAAAATGTGTTGGCGACCAACCTGAGTATTTTTTCGCTTTCGAAAACACGTCTGCCTCTGGGATGCGTCGTGCAAGACTGAGCATCAAGGCAAACGCATGTTCCGCAACGGCTTCGTTCACCTTGTCAGACGGCGTGTTCGTGACAATGATGCCACGTCGTTTTGCTGCCGCAAGATCAACGTTATCAAATCCAACCGCGTAGTTCGCAACGATTTTGAGCGACGGTCCAGCCGCAACAAAAACGTCATCATTGATCGCGTCTGTTAAAAGCGGAAGGATCGCATCGCATCCAGCAACGTTCTTTAATAATTCTTTGCGCGATATGATGTTATCTTCCGCATAAACGTTGACGCGATATCCCTGTGCCTTAAGCGCCTTAATCCCAGAATCCGCGAATTTTCGCGTAACGAAGATGAGTGGTTTTGCCATAGGTGCGTATTATAGCACCGGGTTGGCAATCGTGGATGGTTTGGTTGTTTTGAGGATTTTGGAAGCGGCAAATTTAATCGGTGGGAGGAGCAGATTCACAGCTGTCAAAATGATAAGGAGCTTTGGGACGATGTGTTGGTTCGCAAAAAATTTGTCACCAATATAGAGCGCTAACGTGTTATTCATATACACCATGCACAACGCGATTGTGATGCGCTCTGCTGGTGATCGCCAGGAGGTTGCTGCGGCCGAGACCCATGCGATACCACCCATAAACACCGTGAGGACGAGCACGATACCCGCATCCATCCAGCTCAGCGTAATCGTGTCGCCGTGCATGGAGTTTGCCGTGATTGCGGCAACGAGCAGTGCGAAAAAGAGAAGTGATACTTCGCGCCACATCAGATCATGCTTTTGAACAAATGGTTTAAACTCGCGTTTTGTTGCCATGGCAAGCACAAACGGCACAACGATGGTTAAAAAGAGTGAGCCAAATAAATTGAGGACGGGGATATCAACGCTACGTCCAACGACAAGTGAGAGGATGAGCGGAACGGTGATCGGCGCAAGGATACTGGTTGTTGCCGAGATAAGCATTGCGAGCGACTGTTTGCCGCCAAACATATCTGCGATAAGCGCGATCGTGAGTCCCGTTGGCATTGCGCCGACGATCAAAAAAGCGAGTGCCCATTCCGGAGCAAATGCCGCCAGGGGGAACCACAGCGCGATCGGCATGAGGATGAGCATGGAGATGTTCGCAATCAACAGCATCTTCCAATCTTTGGCGTACGCAAAAAGTTCCGATGCCTCAAGGCGTAAGCTCGATGTAAAAAAAATCAACATCAACATCGCCGTGGTATACGGCGCAATTGGTAAAAAGACCGCCGGAAACATCATGCCCGCAACAAGCGCGAGCAAGACAAGCATGATCTGATTATCCGCAAGGAGATGACGCAATTTTTCAAACATACTGCCTAGGAAATCTGACGAATACGGACGCGCGCGCATGCGCGAGCAGTTGGAAGCGCAGGGAGAATCCCAGTCGTCGCACCCATGTGCCGAACAACGCTTGCGGCATTGAGCGTGCCAACCTGAAGCCCGTGTGCAAGATCGCCTTTATTAATGAGGGACGCAACAAGCGCACTGCTAAATGCGTCACCGGCACCCGTGGTGTTGAGGATTTTTCCCGGAATCGCCGGGGCATGCCAAACGAGTCCACGCGCATACGCATAGGCACCGCGTGCGCCATCCGTAATGATGAGCGCCTGTCGGGGCAATGGGCCAAGGGTGTGAAAAAGGCATTCCAAATCTCGCGGGGAACAGTTGGCGATCGTTGCGGCTTCTTCGCGATTAAAAATCAAAATGTCGGTATGCAGAAAATGGGTCTGGAGCGCCTTGAGTCCCAGCTCGAGTTCCGCAGATCCAGGATTCCATGCGACGCGCGTGAGCGACGTCTTGGCGTGACGAAAAATCTCTTTAAGCATTTTTTCTTTTCCGCCAATGCTGGTGAGATAGATCCAGGAGGAAGAAAGTTTCTTCCAATCAAGCGTATTCCGATCAAGATATGCAGAAGCGCCGCGGCTCGTTAAGATCGCGCGATGCCCAGATCCAGCAAGCAAAATGATGGAGTAGCCGGTCGCGTCTTTTGGATCTGTCTCCACGGCGCGAGGATCGATGTGTTCTTTTTTGAGCAGCGAAAGGATTTCTGTGCCACCGGGATCTTTGCCAATACGAATCGCGCAAGCGGTTTTTAAACCGAACCGACGAAACGTCACCGCCGTATTTGTTGCGCCACCACCCGTATGAAAACTCAAATCATCAATCGCGATCTTTGCACCAAGGGGCAAACAGGCGTTGTAGCCATCTGGTGCGCTGTCCGATGGGATTTGCTCAAAATGCGAACTGCGCACAAAAGCGTCGCGTGTCGCGGCACCGATGGTTAGGACGTCAAGGAGGGGGGTTCTGGCGGGCTTCATGTCACTATTCTATCATGGTTCCAAAATGATATGGGAAAAAACTCTTCTTGGTTTATCGTGGGTTTGCTCGCGCTCGCATCTGTGGCGCTCGTTCCGGTGCGCGTTGATGCCGCCGAAGTCATTCGTGACTTTTCCGTCGCCGCATCCATCTCGGCAGATCGAACCGTCGACGTGACGGAATCGTTAACGTACGACTTTGGCGACGCAGATCGTCACGGGATTTTGCGTGATATCCCGGTTGTCTATTCGCGAGACATCCGAACATATGCGCTGCATCTCAACATCGTGAGCGTGACACGCGATGGTCAACCAGAGCCATTCACAACCAATATCTCCGGCGACACAATGGAGATCAAAGTTGGGAGTGCGGATGCCACGGTAACAGGTGCACATCGCTATCAAATCGAGTATCGCACAAATCGCGCGATTAATTTTCTCGCAGATCACAGTGAACTCTATTGGAACGTGACAGGGAATTTGTGGCAGATCCCGATTGAAAAATCTTCCTTTGATCTCACCTTACCGCCACAGTTTGTGTTGAATGCGGTTTCTTCAACCTGCTTTACGGGTTCGTATGGTTCAACGGAATCAGATTGTAAAATCACCCAAACATCTGCTGGTTTTCATGTCGATGCAACGCGTCAGCTCGAATCGGACGAAGGGATGACGGTGGTCTTTGGATTTCCAAAAGGTGCGATCACAGAGCCGACCCTCATCGAGGTGATCATGCAAACGTTTCGGGATAATTTGAGTCTCTTGTTCCCGTTATGTGCGCTGGTGGTGATGGGTGGACTCTGGTGGCGTAAAGGTCGCGACCCACGCCGTCAGACCGTTGTTCCAGAATACGAAGCGCCGCGTGGACTCACGCCGGCCGTGATCTCTGGTGCAGCATCTGAGAGCGGTGCGTCGTCTTCCGCGGTCACGGCAACGATTATTGATCTTGCGCGTCGCGGATATCTCAAGATCCGGTTTGGCGAAAAATCAAAAATCTTTGGAACCGAACAGACGTTCACCTTTGTTAAACAAAAAGAAGCCGAAGAGACAATGGCGATCTACGAAAAAGATCTCCTGAGTGGACTCTTTTCAAGTGGAGATGAAGTCGAACTGACCGATCTCCAAAAGCAAAAATTTTATACCAGCGTGACCGCTTTTCAGACGCATGTGTCTGACAAGATCACGGAGATGAAAGTCTTTAGCGCGAATCCAGCACTTGTTCGTGGCGGATATGTTTCCGCCGCGTTCATCATTGGATGGATTTTGATGGCATCTGTTTCTTCAACGGGTTTTGATGCGTTTTGCGCGATTCTCACCGGTGTCATCATTGCGGTGATTGGGTGGTTTATGCCAAAGCGAACAGGCGATGGCGTCAAACTCTTGGCAGAGATCGAAGGTTTTAAATGGTTCTTGTCCGTGACGGAGAAAGATCGCTTGGCGTTTACCGATGCCCCACAGCGTACGCCGGAACAATTTCAGGCACTCCTACCGTACGCGATTATTTTTGGTGTCGAAAAAAAGTGGGCCGCACAATTTGCATCCATGACCGTTCCTCCGCCAAACTGGGCCGAAGGAAACATGACGAATATGAGCTCGGTCATGTTTGCGACCCATCTGTCGCAATTAAGTACCGCGTCATCTTCCGCATATAGCGCGCCATCATCTGCGGGTTCTGGCGGTTCTGGATTTTCCGGTGGCGGTTCCGGTGGGGGATTTGGTGGAGGCGGTGGTGGGTCCTGGTAAAAAAAAGAGCCCTCCGGTGACCACCGGGGGGCTATTGTTACGATTTGCTACGACGGAGCGACTCTCGCGCGTAGAGGCGTTCGAGACGTTCCGCTTTCTCGGCGAGATTGCCGCCGCGGCTCTTGAGGGTTTTGAAGAGCTTCTCCCACAAGGTGTCGGCGGGATACGTCGAGACCGTCGTGTGTCGATACTCCGACGGCTGCAGGGACTGCAGGAGGAGAAGGGCGGCTGCGCATTCGAGATCCATCGGAGGGAGACGTTCCCTCGTGATGATCGCCATGGATGCCTGGATGACCTCTTCCCGATGCTTGTCCTTACCAACCGCCTTGAGGAGCTTGTCGAGTCGCTCGACGACGGACGGATCGACCGGAGGCATCGTCGGATGCTTGTTCCGGGCGGTTTCGAACGCGTGTTCCGGGATCACCGAAGCCGGTCGGCTCGCGATGACGCCCGGGTCGTCGTCGATGATGATCGCCGCAGACTCGACTTCGCTATCCTCGACGTCTTCGAAGACGTCGAGGACGGGCGATCCGGTGTCTGGCGGGATCCTGACGGGCGCTGGGCCGTCGTCTGCAGATGGTGGTGGAGAGCGCGGATCAGGTTCGACCCAACCCGCTTCGATTTCCGCCGGTTCATCCGCAGACGGCGCGTCGCTCAGTCGCCCCTCTAGCCTTTTGGGCCGTTCTGCCCCGTCGCTTCCTCGAAGGCGGCATCGAAGTCGTCCTTCGGAGGCGGGATGACGGGCACGGCCGCCTTCATGTTGGGCGTCGACTTGGACGGCGGCAGGGGAGGCGGCTGCTTCGAGGTCGTGGGCTTGGGCGGCCCGTCGTTCGACAGCGGCGCCGGCGCGACCGTCGGCGTGTTGTGCTCCGTCACGACGGACGGCGGCGCAAGA
>CAITMG010000018.1 GCA_903893445.1 Candidatus Uhrbacteria bacterium
CCAGAAAAATATTACAACCTCGATCCGAACGCGAAACGTGATTCGCGGATCGATCCCCTGCCAACCATTTTTGAACATCCGGATTTGAACACGATTCCGTGTCCGGATTGGGCAACGCAGACGCTCAACTAGATGCACCGTCCAAGATTGACGAAACCGCTGTTTTGTGGTACCGCAAAGCGGCACTTCGACAACAAAACCTCAGCAAAAGGCAGGCGTTACGATGAAAACTGAGCGTATCCGCATCTTCCCGATCCCGGTGTACCGCAGCGTTCTCGAAAACGGATTGACCGTGATCACGGCAAATACAAAATCGAGAACCGCTTATACGAGCCTGACATTCCAGGCCGGTGCACTCGATGAAAAACATCATCATGGCGTCGCGCACTTTCTCGAACACGTTCTTTGCGAAGGACGTGGATCGGATGGAATTCATCCGGCGATCCAGCCGCTCCTCCGGAAAGGAGTACAGACAAACGGACACACCGGTTGGCAGCACACGTCCTACGACATCAAGGGATTTTCCACGATTCTTCCTCAGATGATCGGAGCGTTATTGCACATTGGTTTTGATGAGCAGCTGGATCCTGATGTCGTGGAAAAAGAACGCGAGATCATCCAGCGAGAAATTGACTTCGTTGGGCAGAAGGAAAACTTCATCCGATTCTTTCAGATGGGAATTCACAAACTCGCGCGCATGGAGTCCGAAGTTATTGGAACGAAAAAATCCGTCAAAGCCATCAAAATCAACGACCTCCGACAATTCATGGAAAGGAGCTACCATCCATCTCGTGCACTCCTCGTTATTGTTGGCGACCTTCAGCATCGTGATGTCCTCAAGACGGTGAACGCGTTTTCAGGCTTTCCGCACCGCGCAGCCATCGCACGGACGCTCCCCGAAGCTGACAATCCGAAGATTCGACGTGGCGGAGAGACTCGTGACGGCATTGATGATAGCGTTCTCCTCTACTGGAAATATCCGGAGCTCCACGATCCCGGAGCTCTGGTTCGGTACGAAGCGACGAACCGACTCCTCCTTAGCACATCTGGAGGGCTTCTCTTTCAGGAGTTGCGTCAGCATCGCAAAGCCGTCTATACCATCGTGCACCGGGAGTCCCGCTATCCCAACTATTCATTCCTCCAGGTTGAGTCACCTCCCTATGCTTGGAACGCCGTAGAATCCGAGACCCTCAAGCAGATTGAGCGACTACAGAAAGGAGAATACGCGGACGAGCTTCTCGAGATGGTCCGCCAGCACCTTCTCCTCGAGGAAACTACCGCTCTCGACTGCCGTGAGCCTGAAAATCTCGCGGAACAGATCTCTGCTCGATGGCGTAAGGATTATTTTTCCGATCTTCTCGCGAAGATTCCGTCAATCACAAAGGACGACATCGCGAACGCGGCTCAGACTCATTTTCCTCGTGATCAGTACGGCGTCCTTCATCGCTACCGAAAGCGTTCGGACGACTAACCCTTCTACCCGCACTTCTGCGGGTCTTTTTTTATCTCCGATCTGGACGATTCCCCCGTTTATTGGTACCTTTGAGACACCGAACTCATTCTTTTCCCGCCGCGGCTGCTCTTGATGGCTCCGTTCGTTCGGCCTTCCCCTGTCTTGAATCGTTATTTTTTCGCAATTTCTGGCTGTATTTGGCTTTTCTGCAACAGTTGAAGACCTCACCTGAACGGGAACACATCCGGTGCCGTGGCGTATGCATTTGTTATGGCCTACGCCGTTATTGGAATCCTCTTTGGCGCAATCGCCGGCTTTTTTGCTGCGCGGTTCTTTGCGCAGAAGAAAGCACTTGATGTGCAAAAGATCGTTGAAGATGCTCAACGCAAAGCGAAACAAATTGAAGACGACGCCGCAAAAAAGGAGCAAGACATCATGCTCCGCGCAAAGGACAAAGCGATTAAAATCTTGGAAGAAGCGCGCATCGAAGAAAAGCGCACCAACGAAGATTTGAAAAAGCAGCAATCCGAACTCTCGGCCCGCGAAAACGAATTTGGCAAAAAATTGCTCGAAATCGATGATCAGCGCAAAGCCGTTGAGGTGAAAAATTCGCAAGCCGAAGAAACACGCAAGCAGGCCGAAGAGATCAAGAAACAAGCCGAAGCGTTGAAACTTGATGAAGCGAAAAAACTTGAGGAAGTTTCCAAGCTCTCCCAAGGTGAGGCATTGGAACGCATCATGAAGGTCGTTGAGGAAAACAGCCAAGACGCGATCATGTCGCGCTTTCGCAAATTGGAACAACAGGAAGCAGATGAAATTGAACGCAAAGCCAAAAATATTATTGGTGTGGCGATTCAGCGTCTTGCCTCATCAACCGTGAGCGAGACAACCACGACACACGTTGAATTGCCGAACGATGAAATGAAGGGACGCATCATCGGCCGCGAAGGACGCAACATCAAAGCACTCGAATGGTACACAGGCTGTGAATTGATTGTGGATGATACGCCTGGAATGATCACCATCTCCGGCTTCTCCCCGATCCGTCGTCAGGTCGCACGCCGCGCATTGGAAAAATTGATCACCGATGGCCGCATTCACCCAGGACGCATTGAAGAAACGATCGACGAAGCAAAGAAGGAACTTGCCGTTGATATTAAAAAAGCCGGTGAAGATGCGCTGTATGAACTTGGCATCTCCATGGCTGGCATTGATCCAAAATTGATTCAGATTCTTGGCCGATTAAAATATCGCACGTCGTACGGACAAAACGCGCTCCTCCACTCGCTCGAAGTCGCGCAACTTTCTGCGCTCATGGGCGCGGAGTTAAAAGCAGATGTCATGGTGTGTAAGAAGGGTGGATTATTCCACGATATTGGTAAGGCCGTTGATCACGACATGCAGGGCGGACATCCGGAACTTGGCTATCAGATCATGAAAAAGTTTGGATTCCCAGAAGAGATTTGCTACCAGTCCATCGGTCATCACGAAGACAAACCAAAGACGCTCGAAGCCGTCATTGTCAAAGCCGCAGATGCGATCTCGGGCGCACGTCCGGGCGCACGCAAAGACTCTCTCGAACTCTACGTGAAGCGCTTGGAAGAACTCGAAGCCGCGGCATCTGGATTCGACGGCGTAGATAAGGTGTACGCCATTCAAGCCGGTCGCGAAATCCGCGTGTTCGTCAATCCAAAAGCGATGGATGACCTCGCCGCGACACGTCTTGCGCGCGACATTGCGAACAAGATCGAAGCCACGCTCAAATATCCGGGAGAAATTCGCGTCACCCTTATCCGCGAAACCCGCATCGTGGAATACGCGCGATAAAAATAATTTTCAAAAACGGCCTTCGGGCCGTTTTTGTTTTATTGCCAAATTTCGCCAGTCTGGCATGCTGGCTCCCATGACCCCGTTTAAGATTCTTTTCTTTGGTGACATTATCGGCGCGATTGGCCGACAAGCGGTCATCAAAGCTCTCCCCGACCTGCGCGAACAATACGAGCCGGATGTTGTGATTGCGAATGTGGAAAATTTGGCGCATGGTCGCGGCATCACAGCAAAAACATTGTTGGAATTGGATGCGGCTGGGATTGATGCATATACCTCTGGGAATCACGTGTTTGAAAATGGTGCCGGACTCTCGTGCTTCGCTGATCCGCGCTGGAAGGATCGGTTGGTTCGCCCATCAAACATTATGGGTCGACCGGGTCGCGGCATCATCACGTTGGATGTACAAACCGATGAAGATAAAAAACCGGTGCGACTTGTGGTGACCAATCTCCTTGGTCAACTCATGATGAAAGACGAGGTGAGCAATCCGTTTACGGCATTAACGGAAATTTTGACGCACACCACAGACGCGGATTTGATCCTCGTTGATTTTCACGCCGAAGCCACAAGCGAAAAAGAAGCGTTTGGACATTTTGCGGATGGAAAAGTGACGGGCGTTTTTGGCACACACACGCACGTGCCAACCGCGGATCAAAAGATTCTCCCAGGAGGGACGGCGTATACCACAGACGTCGGACGCAACGGCGCATCTGATTCTGTCATCGGGTTTACGAAGGCGGATGCCGTGCACGCGTTTACCGTTGGACAGATCGCGTATGGCATTCCAGAGAACGGAAAAGCGGAAATTAATGCCGTGCTCTTAACGGCCAATTTGGACACCCATCGGGCGGTCACTCTTGACCGAATTCGGATTTTTGTTGATATCTGAGCGAAAAAACGCTATCCTGTGTTGGTAATTTATTCTTAACCTCGCCATTATGAATAAAGCTGAACTCATTTCCGTGCTCGCCGAAAAGGTCGGCGTCACGAAAAAGCAAGCCGAAGACATGGTTGAGACATTCGTCACAACTGTCACCGAGACGCTCCAGCACAGCGGAGAAGTCACGATCGCGGGCTTTGGAACATTCTCTGCGAAAACGCGCAAAGGACGCACGGGCGTCAATCCGCAAAAGCCGCAAGAAAAAATCCAAATCCCATCGGTCACGGTTCCCAAGTTCAAAGCCGGCAAGAGCCTCAAAGACGCGCTCAAAAAACCGCGCGCCGAAGCCGCTCCTGCGCCGACACCGGCACCTCAAGCGTAAGCAAAATTGTTTTCCGACAAACCCTCCGCTGATACCGGGGGGTTTGTGTTATCATACGGTCATGAGCAAAACTGTTTTGACGTCCTTTACTGGGAGTGGTTCGTCATCGTTCTTGAATCGATTGTTTGCGATCGCACTCAAGCATGACGCATCAGACATCCATCTGACCGGCGGACAATCGCCAATCTTGCGCGTCAGTGGAGATTTGATGACGCTTCCACACGAACCCGCTGTGCCGGAAAAAGCCTTTCTCGCTGCACTGAAAAGCATTCTCTCTCCGGAACGTTTTGAACAATTTGAAAAACGATACGACGTTGATTTTTCGTATGCGACGCCAACGGGCGATCGCTTTCGCGTCAATATTTTTTGGAAACGTGGGCTCCCTGCCCTTGCCGCTCGCGCGATTCCGCAAGTCATCCCAACGATGGATGAACTGGAAGCACCAGAAGCGGCGCTGGATTTCGTGAAGTTGAATCAAGGGCTCGTCCTCGTCACGGGGCCGACGGGCGCGGGTAAATCAACGCTCCTCGCGAGCATGATCGATGACATTAATCAGCGAGACGTGGTGCATATCATTACACTCGAAGATCCGATCGAGTACGTGTACACCCCGCATAAGAGTTTAATTTCGCAGCGCGAATTGGAAACGGATTTTCCGACGTTTGCTGATGGTCTTCGTCACGTCTTTCGGCAAGATCCGGATATTATTTTGGTCGGTGAGTTACGCGATCCAGAGTCCATCGCAACCGCTCTCACGTTGGCGGAAACAGGACATCTCGTCTTTTCCACGCTTCACACGAACAATGCGCCGGAAAGCGTTGATCGCTTGATCGATGTGTTCCCAGCGATGCAGCAACAGCAAATTCGCATGCAGCTTTCGCTCGTGTTGAAAGGTATTATTTCGCAAACGTTGGTTCCGACGGTTGATGGATCGCTGACGCCAATTCACGATGTTCTGATCAATACGCACGCGGTGGCGAATATTATTCGTGAAGGCAAGACGCACCTCCTTCGCAACACGATGTTCACGTCATCCAAGGAAAAAATGGTGGATCGTGATCGGGAGCTCGAGATGCTTGTTCAGGAAAAACGCATCACGAGTGAGGTTGCGCAAGTGTACGCACGAGATCCAAAAAACTTTTAAGCACGTTTGTAAATCTGCAAAAGCCTCATCTTGACGATGAGGCTTTTTTGCGCTGAAATGGCCGCCTGCCTGTCACCACCTCACATCGGAGGCTCGCATTGGAGAACCTCAAAAACATCAATGAAGTTTCTCGCCTCGTCTTTGTCGATGGGGTTTGTTCCTTTCAGAATCACAAGAAGGCTGTGCTTCAGCTCAACGGCCTGACGCGCATGTCGCGCCCGCAAGCCAAGATGTCCCCTGCGTTCATCTCGTGCCTCGCGACGTCGCTTAGCGAACATCTTCGCGTCGATGTGACCGTCGAGACGCTCGAACGTGGATTCACGCTCCACTTCTCGGGCCATCCCCCGGTGCAAGCATTGAAGAATGCAACGCCACTCGTCCTCATTCTGCCAACACTTGGTTTGCATGTGAACAGGGCGGGTCTCGAAGTCGTCGAGTGGATGCTCCGCGCGCTCTTTAGTGTCACGTTCACCGTGACACAGACAACGGACACGGCGCGATTCGAACCGCCACGACCGCCGACGCGCTACTCCACACCGCCGCTCAAGAGCATTTCGAAAGAGCCGGAACAGCCCGCATCTTCGAAACGCAAGAAGTAACTCCTAACTCTCCACACAGGAGAGTTTTTTATTTTCGTTTTGCGACGATGACGAGATTGCGCGCATCAAGCGCACTCGCTGTCGGTGCGTCTTCTGCCCAATATTCGGCTTGTTCGATCTGCCAGTCTTTTTGTGAAAATCGTTTTTTGAATTCACCGAGCGTAAACGCATGGACGAATCGCTGCCCGGTTGTGCCATTTGATGCCCATGGAATCCACACATCGCCGCACTCACCGCCATTGACCATGGGCAACCGTACCCACGCAGCAAGCCACGTCTTCCACGCCTTCATACGACGTCCGCGCAGATTCCATGCCGTCACAACAGCAATACCACCCGGTTTGGTGATACGAGCGAGCTCCGCAATCGCGACACATTGTGCGCGACGTGTCGGGATGTGATGAAGAACGGCAAAACATGCCGTTACATCTGACAATCCATCTGCCATGGCGAGATTCGGAAATCCTCCAGCCTGCATCTCGGCATTCCCGCGCGCGGCGAGACGATCCGTACTCGCAGCTCTGAGCGTTGATGATGGTTCAATGCCAATATACCGAACATCCTTTGAAACCGCGTCGGCCAAACGGCCGTTCCCTGCGCCGACATCAACCAGCGTCATCCCCGGCTGAACGGCCTCTCGGACCAGCTTCATCACGCCCCAACCCCGACCGCGTGTTTGCGCAAAATTCGCCCCGTGAGTTTCGTAAAACTCCGCGACGGCGGTTTGAATCTTGATTGTTTGGTCTTTTTGCTTCATGCTGACCCCCACAATACCCATGACAGAGCTCTCTCGTCCACCCCGTGAGATTGTTGAGCGGATTCTTCGCAACGCCAACGCTGCGGCGGACATCACTCGCAAATCCCTCGGAACCATCGCGCGCCCCATCCTTGCGGGCACGTCGTTTCAGTTTCCAACGGTGATGCGGTACTGGGAGGTCTATCGTGAAATGGTGGCTGATGGCTCGATGGAAAAAAATCCCGCACTCGAAAAAGCCCTGCGTGTGAAAGATGTGCGGACGGATTCCGGCGTTGCGCCGATCACGGTTTTGACGAAGCCGTATCCGTGTCCAGGCAAATGTGTGTACTGCCCAACCGAGGCACGCATGCCAAAAAGCTACATTTCGAGCGAACCTGCGGCGGCACGAGCATTGAGCTTGCGATTTGATCCGTTCGAACAGGTTTTGCAACGCGTTCAGGCATTGGAGAAAAATGGTCACGAGGGAAAAAAGATTGAACTCATCATCAAGGGTGGAACCTGGTCATCGTATCGCTGGGACTATCGTCAGTGGTTCATTAAACGATGCTTTGATGCGGCCAATGAACTCTCGACCACAGAGGATCGATTCATCACGCCACTTGCGGCACTTCCTGCGTTTGACGAAACCATTTTAACGAACGAATCAACGACAGACGACGAGCTCACATCTGCGCAGAACCTCAACGAAACGTCGGATTATCGCATCATCGGGTTAACGATCGAAACGCGACCGGATTGGGTGAATGCGAAAGAAATTATTCGCTTGCGACAGCTCGGTTGTACGCGCGTTGAGCTTGGCGTACAGACACTTCAGGATGCTGTTCTCGATCTCACCAATCGCGGACACCACATTGATGCAACGATTCGCGCAACGGCGCTGTTGAAGCAAGCTGGCTTTAAAGTTGATTTTCATATTCTCCCCGGGCAACCCGGTTCGACGCCGGAAAAAGATCTGGAAGATTTTCGCACACTCTTTTCCGATGCGAAATATCGTCCGGATATGATCAAACTCTATCCATGCGTTGTTCTGCCAACCGCGGAGCTTCATGCGTGGGCGGAAGACGGACGGTTCACGCCGATGCAAGGAGCGGAGTTACGCGAACTCCTGATTCAGATGCAAACCATCGTTCCGCGCTATTGCCGCATCTCGCGACTCATTCGCGATTTTCCTGAAAAGGATATTTCGCACGGCAACAAGATCACCAACTTACGCATGATGCTGGAAGATGAAATGAAGCAACGCGGACTCGTGTGCAACTGTTTGCGTTGTCGCGAAGTTGGTCATGTGAAAGACATTGATCCAAATTCACCGACACAGATTTTTGAAGAATGGTACGACAGTGCCGGCGGTCGTGAAGTCTTTTTGACGATTGAAGATGCAGATCGAAAAGCGGTGTTTGCCTTCTTGCGATTGCGCCTTCCAAACTCGTCACCCCGAGCGGATGCGAGAAATTTTCCTATTGAATACACAAACGATTCTCGCTATTTACGGGAGTCTTTGGAGATTTCCGAGGCATTCCCCGTGTTAACGAACACCGCGATTGTTCGCGAGTTGCACACGTACGGGACAGCGCTCAACCTCAATCAAAACTCGGTCGATGCTTCACAGCATCGCGGCTACGGACGTAAGCTCATGCAAGCCGCAGAAGACATTGCGACACGTGAAGGATTTCCGCGTATGGCCGTGATCAGCGGAATTGGTGTGCGGGAGTATTATCGAACACTGGGCTACAACGAAGAACAAACGTACATGGTGAAAGAACTAGAAAAATAAAAAACGATGGGTCCTGCCAGTCGAATTTCCCCCAGTCCATGCTCGGCTGATTGCGGCATCAGCCTGCGCGTGGACCGGGGGTCCCCCATTCGCCTGTCACCCATCGTTTTTTTATTCCTTCACAAACGCTTGTACATCCTCCATTACGTCTTCCAACTTCACCAATTTCGCTTCAGACGATGAACGCAACTTCCATTCCACCGATTCTTCTTTCAACGATTTTTCGGAGATGAGAATACGGAGCGGGATGCCGAGTAAGTCCGCATTGCCCATCTTTTCTCCTGGCGAGACCTCGCGGTCATCCCACACGACCTCGATCCCCTCCTTGGTAAACGCATCGTAAAATTCCTGTGCCGTGGACTTGATACGCGACTGTGTTGTTTCATCCTTGGAGTTGAACGAGATGAGATGAACTTTTGCTGGCGCGACAGACTTTGGCCAGATGATGCCGCGATCATCGTGATGGGTTTCCACGATCGCTCCGACGAGACGTGTTGTGCCGATGCCGTAGCAGCCCATGAGAACGCGCTTCTTTTCGCCTTCGTCGTTGGTAAAATCCATTTGAAACGCGTCCGTGTATTTTGTGCCGAGGTCAAAAATATTGCCGACTTCAACACCTTTCATCTGCGCTAATGTCCCGCCGCATTTTGGACACGCTTCACCAACTTTTAATGTGGCAATTTCGCTGTTTTGTCCGAAGGAACAATTTGGACAGGCGATCAAAATATCTTCGCCCGCATCTGTCAGCGCTTGAAATTCATGGGAGACGTTTTGTGTAAAAATGCCGCCGCTGGCTTGCACGACCTTCACCTTCAACCCACAACGCTCAAACGCTTTGACGTACGCATCAAGCGCGCGATTGTAGAATGCGGTGAGATCTTCTTGATTCGTGTGAAAGCTATACATGTCTTTCATGCGAAACTCGCGGCCGCGCAACACGCCGGACTTCGCGCGCAGTTCATCACGAAACTTGGTGTTGATTTGATACGTCGCAAATGGCAAATCCTTATACGACATCGTAAACTTTTTTGCGAGTGGTGTGACGACTTCTTCGTGCGTGCATCCAAGTGCGTACTCCTTGCCGGTTTGTGAGTTGAGTTTGAACAAAATATCCACGCCTTCCCAGCGATTGGTGGTTTCCCAATATTCTTTTGGCTGTAACGACGGCATCATGATTTCCATGGCACCGAGCGCATCCATCTCTTCGCGAACGATTTGTTCGACATTGCGCAACACACGCAAGCCAAGTGGAAGCCAGGTGTAGACACCAGCCATTTCTTGATCCACAAATCCACCTTGGATGAGGTATTTGGCGTTGGCTGTTTCCGCATCAGAAGGCGCGGTTTTGGAGCTTTTTGCGAAGAGTCGGGAGAGGCGCATAGATAATGTGGGAAAAGCGTACCTTTTTCCCCAGAGCTTGCCAAATCCGGCGCTTCCATGAACAATCTTGGCATCATTCCTTACCTTTTTTATGCTCGACGGATTCAAAAAATTTCTTTTACGCGGCAATGTAATTGACCTTGCCGTTGGTGTCGTGATCGGAGGCGCGTTTGGCGCGGTGGTAAATGCTCTCACCAAAGATCTTTTGACGCCACTCGTTACGGCCATTTTTCAGGCGCCGGATTTTTCACACCTCTCGTTTACGTTCAACAACAGCACCTTTGCGTACGGCGAATTTTTGAATGCTGCTATCTCGTTTCTCCTTGTTGCAGCATCTGTCTACTTTTTTGTCGTTCTGCCGTTAGAACGTTTAAACGGACTTCGCAAAAAAGCTCCACCCCAACCGACCACAAAAATCTGTTCGGAGTGTTTGAGTGAAGTCCCGATTGCGGCAAAACGCTGCTCGCACTGCACGCAGATTTTGGCGTCGTAAGAAAAAACCTGCCAGGTGGCAGGAGAATGAAAGAAGACTGTTCGCAGAAGATCTGCTCAGCTGAAGGGGTCTTTGACGTGGACGGTCTCTGCACCGGCCGTGACGTGTTCGAGTACGTCTGGAGCAGGCGTGTCGTACGCGCGTGGTGGCGAGCGCTTTCGCGGCGGCGCTTCGTCCTCTGTATCATCGAAGAGACTCTGCAACGGCTCGTCATCCTCGCCAGCAAATCGAGGACGACGCTTGTGACAGCGACTTCGCCTTGCACTAGCGTCCACGGACCACCCCCCGGATTCCGAGCCGACGACGGCACGCGTTGCAGTGATTCCCCTCGTTGTACGAGTTGAGCACCGTTCCGCATCCGCCAGCACAAATGCGCTTGCCCTCGATGATTCGTGCACGCTTTCGACGCGTGCCTGCACCACCTGCATCCGGATCCACAGAAAATGACGGCATCCAATCAGACATTCCGATCGCCTCGTTTGCGAGTTGTCCTCTGCATCTGAGAAGAGAAGAAAGAGCTGTTGCAGGATTCCAAAATTTTCCGATTTCGTCAATATGTCCGAAAAGAAAACATCCTGTCGATGGACAGGATGAGAAAGTGCGCGACGGAACTAGTTCAGACTCCGATCGCGCTGACGCTGGTAATGCGTGAATCGCTCACGTCCGGTCTCTGTCATTCTTGCGACAATGGCACGAGCTTCGGACGGCGGACGCGTTTGTATCAGCCTCGAGATCAACACGTTATAGGAGTTGTCACGCTCGATGGCTTCCAGGCATGACGCGTGACGATCAGCTGCAAGCCAATGCGCATCGCTCGTTAGATCGAGTTCACCGAGCCGTGAGAATGCGCCGGCCGCCAGCAAGTGTTGGTTGTGATCTGCGAGTGACCTCGCCATCGTTACCAGCGTTGCGAACGCGACGTCCGAATCGAAGAGACGGACGAGCGCGTAGAGCGCATCCATCTTGTCAGAGGGATCGTCGATGGTCAGTGACTCGTTGAGCGCGAGCAAGACGCTCTCGGGGTCAGGCCTCATCTGCGCGATGTCGATCAGATGAAATGCGGGATGCGGATACATTCCGGACGTGTCATTCGCATACCGATACGCCTCCTGTCGCGCGAGCGCGATGTCGCCACGCTCGACGAGAAGCTCGATGAACTGCGCATGCGGTCCCAGGATGAGGACGTTCTCCTGTTGTTCCTCGGCGAGCTTGGTCATCGCGAGGACAAAATCCTTTGCCGCTTCATAACCACCGACCTCGAACAGGTCGAACAGCAGGCTCCGGGACAATGCATTTTCATCGTCCACGGGGATCTGCCGATCCTCGTACTGATCGATCCCGACGATATACGCCGCGACCGCTCGTCTGACGATCATCTGATGCTTAGGACTCATCTCTCCTCACTTTCTCACAAACGACGGACGTGTGACTGAAATATCAGAAATCCCCCTGTTCGTCAACCCATCTCCCAACAAAAAATCCCTGTTTCCAGGGATTTTTTAGTGGTGC
>CAITMG010000019.1 GCA_903893445.1 Candidatus Uhrbacteria bacterium
CGTCCGTTGCACTCAGCTGACTGAGCACCGTGAGTGAAGAAAGATAATTGAGCGCGAGAAGGAGAAGATCACCCGTCAGAACCGGTGATTTCATCGACGTCGTTTTGTTCATGAATAACCTCCGCGCGAGAGTGAAACATGGAACGTTGCGTTGGACAAGGTTGTGCGGTGGCTTCTTGACGGATGTTTCCATTCTCGGTGTAGTGCCTTTGGAGGTGAGGGATGAGCGATCGTGTTCGTTATTGGGATCCGGATGGGAAGTTTGATGGGGCGGTTCTCAAATGGTATGTGCATTGGTGCCTCGAAGTGTCGTTTCATCAACACGCGTTGGGATCGTTTATCTTGTTTTGTCGGCGTTCGGGCGTTCTCCTGATCTCGGATCTTCACCCCGAAGAGCTTGCCGAGATGCAACTCGCGATGCAGGAGATCGAGCTCGTCCTGCGCGGGCATCCGTTTTTCCGCGCTGATCACTTCAATTACTTGCAAATGGGGAACGAACTCCATTTGTTGCACTTTCATGGAATCCCTCGATATCAATCGCCGCGCGTCTTTTTTGGAAAGCGGTGGGTCGATCATGCGTGGGGACATCCGCCGGCCTGGACAAAGGAGCTGTCACCGATCGCACTCTTTGTGACATTGGGGATCGAGCTTCGCAAACATCTTGGTGTGTAACGTCACGATTCGTGGCGTTTTTTTATTGGCGGTCGCTTGCTCATCGGGAAAACTTGCGGTTAGATGGTGGTATCTATGTCTATGCAACGTGTGCTTGAGACGGCACGAAAATTTGGTCTTCCGGTGATTGTGACGGATGTCGCAGGTCGCGATCCGATGGTGATGATGCCGCTGGAGCAATTTGAGGCTCTGACGGACGGTGGTTCGAGCATGCCAGAGCCCCGGATGATGGCGGATGTTCCGCGATCGATGGAACAGGAGGTGCGCGTGCCGATTGTTCGCGAAAAAGTCGAATTTTCGGGCGTTTCTGAGCAAAAACCGTCCGCGGAACCTACAAAGGCAGGGGAGTCTCAGGGGGCAGAATTGACCATGGAAGAGCAGTTTTTCCTCGAGCCTGTCGACGATGAAGGGACGGAGTAGGTCGGGACTTGCGCGGATTTATTGGCTCTGATATAGTCTTGCCACATTAATTTAATTTCGTAATTTTTTTGTGTCCCCGTTTCGGGGGCCGACAAAGCCGCTATGGCTGAAGCATTTCAACGCAGCAAACCCCACGTGAACGTCGGTACGATCGGTCACGTCGACCACGGTAAGACAACATTAACGGCGGCCATTTTGGCTGTTCTTGGTGCACACGGTGGCACAGCCCAGAAAAAGGGTGTTGATGACCTCGATAAGGCCCCAGAATCCAAAGCTCGTGGTATCACGATCGCTACGGCACACGTCGAATACGAAACGGAAAAGCGCCACTACGCGCACGTCGACTGTCCAGGCCACGCTGATTACATCAAGAACATGATCACGGGTGCCGCCCAGATGGACGGTGCAATCCTCGTCGTCTCCGCAACGGATGGTCCAATGCCACAGACGCGCGAACACATCCTTTTGGCCCGCCAGATCGGTGTTCCAGCTATCATCGTCTTCTTGAACAAAGTTGACATGGTCGAAGATGCAGAACTTGTCGACCTCGTCGAACAGGAAATCCGCGATCTTCTCACAAAATACGAATATCCAGGTGAAACAACGCCAATTATCCGCGGTTCCGCTCTCAAGGCGCTCCAGAACCCGACGGATGAAGCCGCAATCAAGCCAATCATGGATCTCATGAAGGCGCTCGATGAATCCATCCCAGAACCGGTTCGCGAAACGGACAAGCCGTTCTTGATGCCAGTTGAAGATGTGTTCTCCATTGAAGGCCGCGGTACGGTCGTCACAGGCCGCATCGAACGCGGTATCGTCAAGGTCAACGAAGAAGTTGAAATTGTCGGTCTCGCTGATACGCGCAAGACGGTCGTCACGGGCGTTGAAATGTTCAACAAGTCCCTCGACGAAGGTCGCGCTGGCGATAACGCCGGTCTCTTGCTCCGCGGTATCAAGAAGGATGATATCGAACGCGGTATGGTGCTCTGCAAACCAGGCTCCATCACCCCACACACCGAATTCGAAGCCAAGGTCTACACCTTGACGAAGGAAGAAGGTGGCCGCCACAAGCCGTACGTTGCTGGCTACAAGCCGCAATTCTACATCCGAACAACGGATGTGACCGGTGAAGTGAAACTCCCAGAGGGCGTTGCCATGGTTCAGCCAGGCGACACGGTTGACATCACCGTTTCCCTCATCACGCCAGTCGCTATCGAAGAAAAGATGCGTTTCGCCATCCGCGAAGGTGGTCGAACGGTCGGCGCTGGTTCAGTGACGAAGATCATCAAATAACCTATGACGGACATCGCCTCTAAAACGACTACGGCCAAGGACGTCGCCTCACGCATCCGGATTAAGGTCCGCGCGTTCGACCATAAGATCATTGATCAATCCACACGGACGATCATTGATACGGCCGAGCGTACAGGGGCGCATGTGGTGGGCCCAGTGCCGCTTCCGACGGAAAAGAAGAAGTGGACGGTCAACCGATCGACCTTCGTGCACAAAAATGCACGTGAACAGTTCGAAATGCGCATTCATAAGCGCATTATCGACATTCTCGATCCAAACGCAAAAACGATTGAGTCTTTGACCTCACTCAACCTGCCAGCAGGGGTTGACGTCGAGATCAAAATGTAGCATCATCACAACGCCTCGACGTTTCGTCGGGGCGTTGGTCCGTCTTTCGGAGATGTTCCGAGGTACGGACCAGCGCTTGCGCTGATGCACCTGTTCGTCGGTTTTCCAAGGAGTAAGTTGTCCCGAGCTAAGCTCGGTAAACCGCGTAAGCGATACGCGTCTACGGCATAACCTCCCTGTTGTAAAATAGACGTTCGGTTTGTTCGACAATCTTAGTGCCTTTTGTTCGCTAAGAGGCCGGAAGCGTGTTGTTGATACTCTCGTATCGACCGCTCGCTTCTGGCTTTTTCGTTCCGAAGAACGGCGGACGGTCTCCCTAGCCCATCTATGGAGCAACCCTCTGAGTCAGACTTAACGCGTAGTTATGAAATGCATCCTCGCGAAGAAACTTGAAATGTCCCAAGTCTTTCGTGCCGACGGCGCCGTTATCCCGGTGACCCTCGTGCAGGCTGGACCGTGTGTCATTACTCAGGTCAAGACCAAAGAAACGGACGGCTATAACGCCGTTCAGCTTGGGTTTTTGTCCACCAAACATGTGGCCAAGCCACAGGAAGGTCACTTAAAAGACCTTGAAAAATTCCAGGTCATGCGCGAATTCCGCGTCGAAGATCCGTCTGCGTATAAACGCGGAGACGTGATCGAAGCAGCAACTTTTGCTGCCGGCGATGAAATCGACGTGACAGGAACGAGTAAAGGAAAAGGGTTCCAAGGTGTTGTGAAACGCCATGGATTCCATGGTCATCCAGCGTCGCATGGTCATAAGGACCAGCTGCGCATGCCAGGTTCCATCGGTGCCGGTGGTGTTCAGCACGTCTTGAAGGGTCGCCGTATGGCGGGCCGAATGGGCGGCGAAACCGTCACTGTGAAGAATTTGGAAATTGTCGAAGTTCGCGACGGTGGTGTGCTCGCCCTTAAAGGCGCAGTCCCAGGTCCGCGTAACTCCGTCATTGAGATCCAAACCGTGTAACTGATATGCCGAACGTGAATGTCTACAATCAGGAAGGCTCTGTGACCGGCAAGCTCGAATTGAATGCCGCTCATTTTGGCGTCAAGGTCAACCCAGCACTTGTGCATGAGGTTGTCGTTGCTCAAAAAGCAAACGCCCGTCATCCGATTTCCAATGTGAAAACGAAAGGCGAAGTCCGCGGTGGTGGAAAAAAGCCGTGGAAGCAAAAGGGGACAGGTCGCGCCCGTCAGGGTTCGATCCGCTCTCCGCAGTGGGTTGGTGGTGGAATTGTTTTTGGTCCAACCAGCGATCGAAACTACAGCGTCAAAGTCAATCGAAAGGTGAGACAGAAGGCGCTCTTTATGGCGCTCTCTGACAAAGTCGCTTCCGATAAGCTTGTTCTTCTTGAATCCTTTGAACCAAAGGAGACAAAGACGAAGCTTGCCGCAGCACTCTTCTCAAAGTTGCCGATCACACGTCGCGCGCTCGTCGTCGTTGCAAAATCCGACGCCTTGCTCTCACGCATGGTTCGCAATTTGCCGAACGTTCATCTTGTCACAGTCAATGCATTGAATGTCGCCGACATCGTCGGTAACCCAACGCTTGTCATGTGGAAGGATGCGGTCCCGGCATTTGAAGCCTTGTATCGCAACGCATAATCATATGGCAATCTTCGGAAACAAGAAAACGTCCGCCTCTGCGGCAAAAGTCGCCGGCGCAAAAGACGTCACAAAAAAGAAGAAAGCATTAACCACAACCGAGGAAACGTCGGCTGCGGTCACGGCTGCTCCAGCAATGGATGACAAGAAGAAAGTTGTGGTGTCTGTGCACCCGCTTCTTGCCAACCCGCGCGTGAGCGAAAAAGCCGCGATCTTAACCTCAAAGGGAACGTACGTGTTTAACGTGCCAACTTCTGCGAACAAGATCGAAGTGCGCAAGGCTGTTGAAAAACAGTACAAAGTCAACGTTATTCGCGTGAACATGCTTCGTGGCGAAGGCAAGATGGTTCGCCGCGGTCGCACAACCGGTCAGCGTGCTGATTGGAAGAAAGCGCTCGTGACGTTGAAGTCCGGTCAAAAGATTGAAATTCATTCCGGCGTCTAATTACTCCTATGCCTATCAAGATTTATCGTCCAGTTACCAAAGGACGCCGACTCTCATCGGTGCAGGATTTTTCGGACATCACTCGTAATGAGCCGGAAAAGTCTCTCATCATGATTCGGAAAGAGTTTTCTGGTCGCGCAAATGGCGGCAAGATTACGGTTCGACACAAGGGCGGCGGTGAAAAACAGTTTATCCGCGTTGTTGATTTTAAGCGCGATAAATATGATATCCCGGGCCGTGTCGATTCTATCGAATACGATCCAAATCGCGGTGCGCGCATCTCGCTCGTGATTTATAAAGATGGCGAAAAGCGCTACATCATCGCTCCAAACGGTTTGAAGGTCGGCGATGTGATTGTTTCGTCAAAGAAAGAAGCTGACATCAACGTGGGCAACCGCCTTCCATTGGAAAAGATTCCGGTGGGCGCGATGGTTCACTCGATTGAACTTCAACCAGGCAAAGGTGGCCAGCTTGGCCGCGGCGCCGGTGTCATGATTCAGATCATGGCCATCGAAGGTCCGTACGCCACGCTCAAATTACCGTCCGGTGAAATGCGCAACGTTCAAAAAGAATGTATGGCAACGATCGGAACGGTGTCGAATCCAGATTATCATCTCGTCCGTTACGGAAAAGCTGGTCGCATGCGCCATCGCGGCATTCGTCCGACGGTTCGCGGGAAGGTGATGAATCCGGTTGATCACCCGCATGGTGGTGGTGAAGGTAAGCATCCGATTGGTATGAAGTATGCCAAGACCAAGTGGGGTAAGCATGCGCTTGGTGTGAAGACGCGGAAGAAGAATCGCGCGTCCGATGCCTTGATCATCCAACGTCGCAAGAAATAATCGTATGTCACGAAGTCTCAAAAAAGGTCCGTTTACGGACGCAAAACTTCTCGAGAAAATCGCGAAGGTCAAACCGGGCGAAAAAACAGTGATCAAGACCTGGTCACGCTCGTCCACGATCACCCCAGCCATGGTTGGGATGACGTTTGGTGTGCATAACGGCCGCGCTCATACGCCTGTGTTCGTCGTCGAGAACATGGTTGGCCACAAGTTGGGTGAATTTTCGCCAACGCGCAAATTTAGCCGACATGGTGGCAAGCTGACCAAGTCGCTCGATTCAGCGGCGTCCGCACCGGCAACTCCGGCAGCGAAGAAATAACGACTGACGTATGGAAGTAAAAGCTTATCTCCGCCATCTCCGTATGGCTCCACGCAAGGTGCGATTGATCGTTGATACGATCCGCGGCCTCAAAGTTTCGGATGCAGAAACACGCCTTTCGTTTACGAATCGCGATGCTGCTCGTCCGGTCTTGAAGTTGCTCCAATCCGCCGTTGCGAACGCGACGCATAATTTTAAACTCGATCCGCAGAACTTGTTTGTGAAAACGATTGCTGCTGATGGGGGAACGACGCTGAAACGGTTTCGACCGCGCGCCATGGGGCGTGCCGCACCGATCCGCAAGCGCACGACGCACATCACGCTGATCCTCTCTGACGAACCAATGCCAGTGAAGGGCGCCAAGGCGAAGAAACTCGCCGCCGCTGCTCCAGCCACGACAGAAGCTCCGAAGAAAGTTGCAGCGCCAAAGAAGAAAGCGCCGGCAAAGAAATCAGCGAACGCACAGGCATAATCTATGGGTCACAAAGTCAATCCAAAATCTTTCCGCCTCGGAACGACCACGACCTGGCCGTCCCGCTGGTTTGCACGCGACGCTGCGTATCGCTCACAGCTTCGTGAAGATCTCGGCATTCGCGGATTCTTTCAAAAGGAACTCCGTGAAGCTGCGGTCAACAGCATTGTTATCGAACGTTCCCGCGGTGCATTGACCGTGACGATCGCAACGGCCAAGCCAGGCGTTGTCATCGGTCGCGGCGGCGCAGGAATCGAAGGACTCAAAAAGAAGTTCATCAAGCAATTCTTCCCAGGCAAAAAAATCCAGTTTCAGTTGAATGTCACGGAGGTTGCGAAGCCATCGCTCGAATCACAGCTCGTCGCTCAACAGGTCATTCAGGATCTCGAACGACGCATGCCATTCCGACGCGTGCTCAAGATGGCGATCGAACGTGTGAAAAAGGCCAGTGCTCTCGGTGTGAAGATCGCCGTTTCCGGTCGTTTGAACGGAGCGGAAATCGCCCGCCGCGAATGGCTCGGCTGGGGCAAGATTCCATTGACAAACCTTCGCGCAGACATCGATTACGCCGCAGAAACGGCACACACGATGGCCGGAGCGATCGGTGTCAAAGTCTGGATCTACCGCGGTGACATTTTTGAACAAGACCGACTCTCGCAGTATCAGCCGACGACGCCAACGCGCGACCGCCGACAGCAGCGCGATGACCGCGGTCCACGCCGCTTTCAAAAAGCTGCGCCAACCGCCTAACCGACATCTATGTTAATTCCGAAGAAAGTCAAACATCGCAAGTGGCATAAAGGCCGCGCACGGAACATCCGCAAAGCGACAGACAAGATCGAACTCGCCTTTGGCTCGTTCGGCCTCAAAGCGCTGACTCCAGCCTGGATCAGCTCCCGTCAGATCGAAGCGTGCCGTCGCGTGCTCACGCGCTACACTAAGCGCTCAGGCCGCATCTGGATCCGCATCTTCCCAGATCACCCGATCACGAAGAAGGGTAACGAAGTTCCGATGGGTGCCGGTAAAGGTGCCGTCGACCACTACGTCGCTCCGATCAAGATCGGAACCATCCTCTTTGAAATGGAAGGCATCACGCCAGCGCAGGCAAAGGAAGCTCTCGAGCTCGCTGCCTACAAACTTCCATGCAAAGCCAAGTTTATTTCGAACGACATGATCTAATCCTATGACAACTTCTTCTCCTACAACGACAACGACGAAGACGGAGGCTCACCGCCGACGCCTTGAAGGTGTTGTTGTTTCTGCCAACATGGCAAAGACGGTCGTCATCCGGATTGATCGCAGCGTTATGCATCCGAAGTACGGAAAGTACTACACGGTTTCCAAGAAATTGAAGGTTCACGACGAAGAGGGCAAGGCCCACGTTGGTGATGTCATCGAGATCGAAGAAACGCGTCCGCTTTCCCGCGAGAAGCGCTTTCGCTATCTGTCCACCGTCAAATCCTCCAACGCCTAACGATATGGTTCAACATCGCAGCATGCTCACCGTCGCCGATAACACCGGAGCCAAAAAGCTTCAGTGTATTCGCGTGAACGGAGGCTACCAAAAGCGCGCCGCTGGTTTAGCGGACGTTGTGACCTGTGTCGTGAAGTCGGCGGATCCACGCGGAACCGTTAAAAAGTCTGATGTCGTTCATGCCGTGCTCGTGCGCGTTCATAAGGAAACGCGACGCCCGGACGGAACGTACATCCGCTTTGATGACAACGCCGCCGTGATCATCGATGAAAAGAACAATGAACCAAAGGGCACCCGCATCTTTGGTCCAATTGCCCGCGAACTTCGTTTGAAGGGGTTTGCGAAAATTATTTCTTTGGCCCCAGAAGTCGTCTAATCTTATGCCGAAACAGAACATCAAGTCCGGCGTACAGGTGCGAGTCGTCTCTGGCGCGGACAAAGGAAAAGTGGGAAAAGTGATGCAGGTGTTTCCGAAGCTCGGACGCATCGTTGTTGAAGGCGTGAACGTTGCAAAGCGTCACCTCAAGACACGACGTCAGGGTGAAAAGGGACAGATTGTCGAATTCTTTATGCCACTCGACATTTCCAATGTTGTGATCGCAGAAGCGGTTGCTGCCACGGAAACAAAAAAGCCGGCGAAAAAACGCGCGGCCAAGGCGTAACCCGATATGACGTATAAAGAACGATTTACCAAAGAGATCCGACCAGCTCTCGCAAAGACATTGGGTGTCACAAATCCAATGGCCGTGCCAAACGTCACAGCCGTGACGCTTGGTGTTGGGTTGTCGCAGGGTCTGAAAGACGCCAAGTTCATCGACGTGGCGGAAAACATTCTTGGTCGCATCACCGGTCAAAAGCCTGTGCGCACCAAGGCCAAGCAGTCCATCTCTAACTTTAAGATCCGTAAGGGGATGGTTGTTGGCATGCGTGTCACGCTTCGCGGGCCGCGCATGTGGGACTTTCTCGATAAGCTGGTCAACGTGACGTTTCCGCGTATCCGCGATTTTCGTGGCATCTCGGTCAAACAGATCGATGCAACCGGCAACTTGTCGATCGGGTTTCGAGAATTCCTTCCGTTTCCGGAAATCCGTCCGGATGAAGTCGAGCGTATTCATGGCCTTCAGGTCACGATTACATCGACGGCTGGAACGGAAGAAAAGGGAACCGCTCTCTTTCGAGCGATGGGATTCCCATTTAAGGACTAGTATTCTATGGCAACTGAAGCGCAAAAGGCGAAATCTCGCCGCAAACCAAAGTTCAGCACCCGCGCCGTCAACCGATGTTGGCGCTGCGGACGACGTCACGGATTTATTCGTGCGTTCGAACTGTGCCGCATCTGCTTCCGCGAGCTTGCAAACCGCGGTGAGCTGCCCGGCGTAACCAAGTCCAGCTGGTAATCCTATGTATACCGATCCAATCAGCGATTTCCTCACCCGCATTCGTAACGCACAACGCGCGCGTCACGAGTCGCTTGAAGTACCTTCGTCACGCATCAAGCTGGCGTTGGCACACGTGCTCCGGGTGGAAGGGTTTGTCGGCCATGTGTCCGAACGATCCGAAGGTGCAAAAAAGATTCTTTCTGTCGAGTTGAAATACGACGGCAAGGAACCAGTCATCCGTGATATCAAGCGTGTTTCAAAGCCAGGTCTTCGCGTTTACCGCGGAGCCGCGGAATTGCCACGCGTGTTATCTGATATCGGCATCGCAATCGTGTCGACATCAAACGGCATCATGACGAATAAAGAAGCCCGCAAGCGCAAGCTTGGCGGCGAAGTGATTTGCGAAGTCTACTAAACGGTATGTCACGTATTGGAAAGAAACTCATCCCGCTGCCAGCAGGCGTTGACGCGACGGTCTCCAACGAGTCCGTGGTTATCAAAGGCCCGAAAGGCACGCTCACCGTTCCGCTTCCGCCACACTCGCATGCCGAGCTCGCCGCGGAACCGCGATCAATCGTTGTGACGGTTGATCACCCGGAAATTACAAAAAACAACGCCATCTGGGGCCTTGCACGACAACTTGTCGCCAATGCCGTTGCTGGTGTGCAAAAAGCATTCGACAAGCAACTTGAATTTGTCGGCGTCGGTTTTAAGGTCGCGATGGCAGGTGCCAACGCTCTTAATATCGAAGTTGGTTTTTCCCACCCTGTGAAGTTTGAACTTCCAGCTGGAATCTCCGCCACGGTCGACAAACAACTTGTGACCATCTCTGGAATCGATAAACAGCTTGTTGGTGAAACAGCTGCCCAGATTCGTCGCCTCCGTCCGCCAGAACCGTACAAGGGGAAGGGGATTAAGTACACGACAGAAGTGATCCAGCGTAAGGCTGGTAAAGCCGCTTCGAAGGGAGCCTAAATGACCGCGTATGAATAAACAAACTCGCAAAGACGACGCAAAGTTGCGTCGCATCGCCCGGGTCCGGGCAACGGTAGAAGGGACGACAGCGCGTCCACGCTTAAGCGTGCGCCGCTCGTTGGCTCATATCTACGTACAGGTCATTGATGACTCAACGGGCAAAACGCTCGCTGCCGCATCTGACGCCGATGTCAAAGCCAAGGACTTGAAAAAGACCGAGGTGGCGATGGAGGTCGGAAAGATGATTGCCGAACGCGCCAAAGCAAAGGGCGTGACGGCGGTTGTCTTTGATCGTCGCGATAAGCGATATCATGGCCGCGTGAAAGCGGTGGCTGACGGCGCTCGCGCCGGCGGTCTGACTTTTTAACCTCTCGCTATGACTGAAGAGAACAAACAAAACGCAGCTCCAGCTGCTCCAGCCGCACCGGCAACACCGGCAGCAGCTCCGGCCGGCGCACGCCCACAAGGCGGACGTCCAGGATTCGGTGGCGCACGTGGCGGTCAGGGCGGTCGCGGTGGATTCGGTGGAAACCGAGGTCCTGGCGGCGGAGGTCGCGGTGGATTCGGTGGTGGTCGTCCAGGCGGTCGCGGTCCAGGTGGTCCGCGCGGTCCTCGATCCGACGCGCCAATGGAATCTGACTACGAAGAAAAGAACGTCGAAGTCTCACGCGTCACGCGTGTGACCAAGGGCGGCAAGCGCATGCGCTTTCGTACCTTGTCCGTCATCGGTAACCGCAAGGGCCGTGTCGGATTCGGTCTTGCAAAGGGTGTGGACGTTGCGGCCTCAACAGGCAAGGCGACAACACAAGCTCGCAAGGCATTGCTCACGGTTCCGCTTGTGAACGACACGATCCCGCACATGGTTGAAGCCAAGTTTGCTGCGGCTCGTGTCCTCTTGAAACCAGCTCCGAAAGGTACTGGCGTCAAAGCAGGTGGTGCAGTGCGCGTCGTGTTGGAACTCGCCGGTGTCCCGAACGTTGTGTCGAAGGCACTCGGTTCAAAGAACAAGATCAACAACGTGAAGGCAACCTTCCTCGCGTTGCGTAAATTGCGCATTGCGGCTCCAAAGCCGCCGTCCGCTTCCTAAAACGGTATGGCACTCTCATTGAATACAATCGCGCCTGCAAAGGGCGCACGCACAAAGACATTCCGCATTGGTCGCGGTAATGCTTCTGGTCGCGGAACCACGTCCGGCAAAGGGACGAAAGGGCAGCGCGCCCGCTCCGGCGGACGCAATCGCCTCAAGCTGATCGGCTTGAAGCAGATGTTGCTTGCTTTCCCAAAGTTGCGTGGTTTTCAGAGCCGTTTTCCGAAAGCGACAGCCGTGACGCTTCAGCGCGTGTTGAAGGCATTCTCTGCTGGCGAAAAGATTGATGTGAAATCGCTCAAGGCGAAGGATCTCATTCCAACTGTTTCAGAAAAGGCAAAGATCGTTGGAACTGGTACGGTTGATAAGGCATTGGTCCTTTCCAATGTTCTCGTGTCTGCTTCTGTTAAGGCGGCTATTGAAAAGGCCGGGGGCTCGGTGTCCTTCACCAAACGCACCAAAAAATAACCATTATTCCCTATGTGGGAAAAACTCCAACAAATCTGGGTCGTCAAAGAAGTTCGTAACGGACTCCTCTTTGTCCTCTCGATGATGATCCTGTTCCGGTTCATCGCTCATATTCCGTTGCCGGGCATTGATCTCATTGCATTGCAGCGCTATTTTGAGGCGAACCAGGTTCTTGGTTTGTTCAATTTGTTTTCCGGTGGCACGATCAAGAGCTTTGCCGTGGTCGCGTTAGGTGTCGCGCCGTACATCACGGCGTCGATTATCTTTCAGCTCATGGCAATGATCATTCCGTCTCTCGAAGAAATTCGAAAAGACGGCGAACAGGGCCAACAGAAAATTAATCAGTGGACGCGTTTGTTAACGGTCCCGCTTGCCATCATCCAGTCGTTCGGCTTGATTCAGCTTTTGAAGCAATCACAATTCCAGGTGTTTACGCAAACAGATCCGTTGCACATCGTTGCGTTGATCGCGACCGTGACCGCAGGGACCGTGTTTCTCATGTGGATTGGTGAATTGATTTCTGAAAAGAAAGTCGGTAACGGCGTGTCGATGTTGATTCTTGCCGGGATTCTTGCCAGCTTGCCGCAAAGCATCGGGCAGTTGCTCGTGTCCTATGATTCATCGCAGTTTATTACGTACGCTGTGTACGTGATCGTTGCGGTGGTGACGGTGATTGGCGTCGTGTATATCACGGAAGGTCAGCGAAATATTCCGGTGCAATATGCGCGTCAGATGCATGGTCAGGGTTCTGCGGTTGGCGGTGTGGCAACACATCTCCCATTGCGCGTGAATCTTGCC
The DNA here is from genome assembly GCA_903893445.1 of Candidatus Uhrbacteria bacterium. Taxonomy (GTDB): domain Bacteria; phylum Patescibacteriota; class Patescibacteriia; order 2-12-FULL-60-25; family 2-12-FULL-60-25; genus CAITMG01. The sequence continues at coordinate 12,598 of CAITMG010000019.1, forward strand.
GGCGTGATCCCGATCATTTTCGCAATTTCCATGTTGCTCTTCCCGTCTGTTGTCGCGCAGTTCTTCGTTACGGCGAAAACAGCATGGGTTGCCGGTGCCGCGCAGTTTGTCGTTTCGCTCGTCCAAAATAAGTGGGTGTACGGCATCTCGTACTTCGTGCTTGTGGCGGTCTTTACCTTTTTCTACACTGCAGTCGTGTTCCACCCGGAACAGATTGCGGAAAATTTGCAGAAACAAGGTGGATTCATCCCAGGCATTCGTCCGGGCAAGCCAACCGCCGAATATCTTCAAGCGATTATCAATCGCTTGAACCTCATCGGCGCCATCTTCTTGGGAACGATCGCGGTCTTGCCGATTATCGTGCAGGGCGCCGGCGGCTCCCAGACGCTCGCGATTGGTGGAACGTCTTTGCTCATCGTTGTCTCGGTTATTATCGAAACAGTGAAGCAGGTCGAATCACAGATCACGATGCGCCAGTACGACGCGTACTAAGCAAACAATTTGGAAAGAAAAAACACTCGGTGAAAGCCGGGTGTTTTTGTATTTCTTCTTTCTGTGTTTTTTCGGTATCCTGCATGATGCATGACTGATCAAAAATATCGTCGCTCGTCGTTGATCTTTTTGATCCTCTCTTTTGTGATTGGTGGGGCGTTGGTGATTGGGATTGGCGCGACGGCGCGTTCATTGATGACGGAGGCTCGGTATACGACGATTGAGTGGTGGCAGTATGCGTTGCTTGCACTCGTGATTGGGTTGACAGTGATTTTATTTTTGAAAAAAGTTCGTCATCGGTTGGTGTGGGAGGTGGTGTTTACGGTGACGTTGTTTTTGGGGGTGTGGTACGCGCTGTTGTTGATCTTACCGATCAGTATCGCGTTGGTCGCGGCATCAGTTTTGACACTCGCTGATATCTTTTTACGAATTGTCGCGGTGCATGATCTTTTTTACCTGATTGGTGCGGCGGGTGTGGCATTGGATTTTGCGGGTTGGTTGCCGCCCGAGGCGATCCTGGTGGTCTTGGTCGTGATGACGATTTATGATATGGTCGCGGGGTCTCCAGGAGGTCCGGTTGAGCAGTTGGCTGCGGAGTTGGTTCAACGTGGGATTATTCCCGGTTTGGTCATTCCGACGCAGTGGAAGCAGCTTGTCTCTGACTTGGATCACGTGGTAAAAACAGATGCCGCATTGCTTGGCGCAGGGGACGTGATTTTGCCGTTGTGTCTTGTAGCGAAAGCCTCATTTGTTGGCGTTTTGCCGGCTGTCGCGGTTTTAGGTGGGCTGATTGTTGGTGTTATTGTCCTCGGTCGGACGGGAGATACGCATCCGCGGGCCGCGCTTCCGGCGTTGGCGACGGGCGCCATTCTTCCATTTCTCGTTCTTCGTGTCATGGGTCTTGTATGATCAAACAACGCATTCGAGCTGTCCTCTTTGGCCCACAGGGATGTGGGAAAGGTACGCAAGGCGAATTGCTTGCGGATCGTTTTGACGTGCCTGTGATTGGATCCGGGGAAATGTTTCGTGCCGAGATTACGGAGAAGACGCATTTAGGAAAAATTGTGCAAGAGTATGTTGACTCTGGATTGCTTGCACCGGATGAGGTTGTGAATGCCGTTGTTCAACAGCGTTTGCAAAAATTGGATTTGAGCAAAGGATTTATTTTGGATGGATATCCGCGCAACGTGGAACAGGCAACGCACTTGGATCGCATTATGAAAATTAATTTGGCGATTCACGTCAAAATTTCAGATACGGAAGCGGTTCGTCGATTGCTTGGTCGTCGTCAGTGCGCGAAGTGTAAGTATGTGTACAATGTCACGGAAGCACCGCCAGCGATTGAAAATGTGTGCTCCGTGTGCGGCGGTCCGATTGTGAAGCGTGCGGATGATACGGAGGATGTGATTCGACGTCGGTTGGCAACGTTTCATTTTATGACCGAGCCACTCGCATCGTATTACCGGCAACGTGGCGTGCTCTTGGTCGTGAATGGTGAGCAATCGATCCCGTACGTGTTTGAAGACCTTGTGAAAAAAATGGCAAAACTTGGATTTACCTAACCCACCATCTATGTCTCTGATTAAAACTCCTGTTGAAATTGAAAAGCTGAAACTCGGTGGTGCGATTTTGTCGCGCGCGCTTCGTTGTGCGATGGATGCGTGTGTGGCCGGTGCCTCAACGGTTGAGATCGATCGGATCGCCCGTGAGTCCATGGAATCCGAAGGTGCGAAACCGTCTTTTTTGGGCTATCAAATCTCCTCTGATGATCCGGAATATCCTGGGACCATTTGTATCTCGATTAATGACGAAGTTGTTCATGGTCTTGCGACACCAAACCGTATTATTAAAGATGGTGATGTCGTGGGATTGGATATTGGATGTTGGTACGAGGGATTGGCAACGGACATGGCGTCAACCGTGATCGTTGGTGACGTTTCATCAAAAGTGAAAGAACTAGTTGCAGATACGCGCGAGTCACTTGTCCGCGGTATTTCCGTCATCAAAGCGGGTGCGTTGATTAGTGATATTAGCGGTGCGGTTGAAAGTTATTTGAAGCCAAAAAAATACGGGATCGTTCGTGATCTTGTTGGTCATGGCGTTGGACATGCGGTGCATGAAGAACCGCAGGTTCCAAATTTTAAAGATCCGCGACAGCCAAAGATTCGTTTGAAGGAGGGGATGGTTCTTGCGATTGAGCCGATGGTGACGTTGGGAGATTGGCGTGTCGCACAAAAGAATGATGGATGGACCATTGTGACGCGTGATCATTCGATTGCGGCGCATTTTGAAGTGACGATTGCCGTGACTGCAGAGGGCTATGAATTGATTACGCCATGGCCGGATGTGAAATAACAGGCAGTAGGCTGTAGCCAGTAGCTACTGCCTACCGCCTACTGCCTATATGAGAATCCTCGGAATCGACTATGGTTCAAAGCGCGTTGGTCTGGCGTTGGGTGATACGGAGTCACGTATTGCGTCTCCGTTGATGGTTGTGCCGAATGACGGGAGCGAGAAGCTGTTTGCTCGTTTGCGCGAGATCTTTGCGCAAGAGCAGATTCGACACGTTGTCGTTGGTATTCCGTTGTCGCTTCGTCAGCCGGGTGTGGAAAATGATCAGCTTCGTGATGTCCGTACGTTTATTGATGGACTCGCGGCGCTTGGCGTGGAAATTTTTGAAGAAAATGAAATGATGTCCTCTGGACTCGCGGCGCGTCAGGTGCAGGAAATGGGAAAAAAGGGAAAGCGTGATGACCTGGCCGCGGCAGTGATTTTGCAGAGTTGGTTGGATCGCAAACGATAAATGTATATATCTGATGGGTGTGTTGTGAATCTTGCAATTTTGTGAAAATACGGGTAATTTGAAATATAGTTATGAGTTTCTATAAACAAGCAAAAGATCATTTGATTCGCTTGATGCTCGGCAAAGATGCTGTACCGAGTGGACTTGCTGATTTGAATCATTATTTTCGAACCTATGGAGCCATCAACTTTCGTTCTGAAAAACAGGAAGATGGCTCAATTGTTGCGATTAGTGAAAATTTTCAGTACGGATCTATCGTTACTTCAGCAAAAACGCAAAAAGAGTTAGATGAAAAAGTTAAGGATGCTATTTTGACTGCATTTGAAGTTCCTTCATCGTACGCGAAAGAAGCCGGTGTTCATCGCGAAACAGAGAAGGAGTATGCCTTCGCGTAGTGAACTTCCTGGAGAAGTCCCGCGCAAGAAATTTATCGTCGCATTAGGTCGTTTGGGTTTTCAAATAAATGCGGTTGGTGGCAAGGGTAGTCATATCAAGATCGTGTGGCCTCGTACTCAAAAATCTATAACACTCATCGATGATTTGAGAAAAGATGTTCTTTATTATGCCATGAAGCAAATAGAGGCGATGTCGGGTATAACATGGGAACAGATCCAAAAGGAATTGTAGATCGCAAACGATAAATGTATCTCCGTGATCGCGTGATTGTTTTACGAAAAGATCCGTATCGTGAGCATGATCGGCGATACGTGATGTTTGGCGTTGAGCATGGGTTGTTGTCGGCTGTGGCGCGTGGGGCGTCATTGCCAAAGTCTAAACAGGCTGGACATCTTGAGCCGTTTTCGGAAGCGGAAGTCATGATCGCCAAAGGAGCGGCGTTTGATAAATTAGCGGTGGCAAAACTTGTTCCTGGTTCGGCGATGCGTGACGTGCAGCGCGCGACCAGCTTGGTTGCGCAAACGGTGCTTGGTGCGTTTGCGGATTTAGTGATTCGACTGTCACGCCCGGGCATTTCCGATGAACGGGTTTTTGCGTTGCTCAAAGAATTGGTAGAGGCACTCTCGGCGTTACCATCCGAGCCGTCCGCGGATCGGTCACGTTTTGTGCATGCCGCGGCAATGTTGAAATTGTTGGACCTGATCGGCTTTGGTCCGGCAATTGAAATGGATGATGCACAGTTGACGACGGTGTTAAAGTTTATGCGTGGTGCCGCGTTGTCGGATATTTTGCGTGTCACCGCGTCGCGCGAAATGTTGCAAAATGCATCTTCCTTTGTGGAAGACGCGTTAACGCAGGCGCCGCTTGATGTGGAGCCGCACGGCGTCCAGACCATCCGTTCGTACGTGGGGTAGGGTGGTTGACATTCGTCATTTTTTGTGCCATATTCCAGGCACGTTCCCTCACAACAGAGGAGTAGACATGCCGGCTAGTCCGCCAGTACGTCCGTCGTTTTCGTGGAGTCATCATCATGGTCCCGGTGGGCCAAAGAAGGCGGTGCTTCATGCAGCGTCTCCGCGCCCGGTGCAGGCGATGATGGCGAGGATGTCGGCGAATCGGGTGTTCCCCGCGCCGACGAACGCGCTCGTTCGACGAGTCGCGATGGAGCTCGGATCGAAACGGCGTTCCAAGCCTGGTTTCCGTGACTTTACGAAGGCGATGCTCATGTGGGCGCGCTTTCGTCTCGGTGTCAAAACCGAGCGATCCGTGATCTCCTGGCTCGAGCTGACGCTGCTCGACTTTCGGGATGACTGCCGCAAACGTGAGCGAGAAATCGTTCGCGGGCATCTCGAGGTTGAGGCGGAGAAGTTTTTCGATCGTGCCGCGAAAGCGATCCTGTCCGCCGTCGAAAACGGCAAGGATCTGACTCGCGACAACCTTCGCGGGTACAAGACGTTTCTCATCAGTCTGCCGGATGGCTTTTCGTCTCGGATCGGCTTCGTGACGATGGATCCGGCGACGGATGTGCGTCCGTTGCCGTCCGTGGTGTGCATCGAGACGGAGAGTCGCTACAAGCGACGTCTCAAGCGCGGCGCAAATCGGCGACGACGCGAGTTTCGCAACCAGCCGAACATGCGCTACCACTAGTTTCTCACGCCCTTCGATGCACTTGCATCGGGGGGCTTTTTTCTTTACCCTTGATTTGCTATGGACACGCTTATCTCCAAATTTTCCGAGGTCGTTGGTCAGACGGTTACGATTAAGGGTTGGGCGTATAACGTCCGATCTTCCGGCAGCATTGCTTTTTTACAGATCCGTGATGGTTCTGGTTTTACGCAGGCAGTAATCGCCAAGCAGGGCGTTGATGAAGCCTCCTGGAACGCGGCGGTTGAAACAACGCTGGAGTCTTCGGTTGCGGTGACGGGCGTTGTGGCAAAGCATCCCAAACAGGAGGGTGTGTACGAACTTCAGGCGACGGCGGTGCAGTTGATCGGCAAAGCGCAAGAATATCCGATTGGAAAAAAGGAACATGGTCCGGAATTTTTACTCGACAATCGTCACCTGTGGTTGCGTGCGCCATCGCAGTGGGCGATCCAGCGTGTGCGCAATGCGATCATCTACGCGACCTACGATTGGTTTCGTGATCATGATTTTATTAAAATCGATTCACCGATTTTTACGCCAAGTGCATGTGAAGGCACGACGGAACTTTTTGAGGTGGACTACTTTGAAGATCGCAAAGCGTACCTGACGCAATCCGGTCAGTTGTATCTCGAAGCCGCCATCGGTTCCGTTGGACGCTGTTTTGATTTTGGGCCGGTGTTTCGTGCAGAGAAATCAAAGACGCGTCGTCATCTTATTGAGTTTTGGATGATGGATGCAGAGGCGGCGTTTGTTGATCATGAAGGGAATTTGCAGATTCAAGAACAGCTTGTGTCATTTATCGTGAAGCGTGTGTTGGAAACGTGTCAGCAGGAATTGAAGATCTTGGAACGTAACACCGAACCGCTCACAAAAGTCGTTGCGCCATTTTATCGATTGACGCATGCGGAGGCCGTGAAAAAGTTGCATGAACTTGGGAGCGACATTGGCGAGATGGATGACCTTGGCGCAGATGATGAAACGTTGTTGACGCAACAATACGACAAGCCGATTTTTATTGAAAAATATCCGGCTGCTGTGAAAGCGTTTTATATGAAGCGCGATCCAAGCGATCCGACGCGCGTTTTAAACGCAGATCTCCTTGCGCCAGAGGGATATGGCGAAGTGATTGGCGGGTCTCAACGCGAAGATGATTATGAGGCGTTGCTTGCGCGTATTCGTGAGCACAATCTTCCGGAAGCGGCGTTTCAGTGGTATCTCGATACGCGAAAATATGGTTCTGTTCCGCACTCGGGATTTGGGTATGGATTGGAACGACTTGTGGCATGGATTTGTGGCTTGCATCATGTCCGTGAGACGATTCCGTTTCCACGATTGCTGAATCGCTTGGAGCCATAAGCTACCAATTGTATTGACACCCAGCTTAGCTGGGTGTTTTATTCTTGCATCCATTCGTGTTCACTCAACAGATCTACGGAGGACGTGATGTCGCCTGCACCGTCAACGAC
>CAITMG010000020.1 GCA_903893445.1 Candidatus Uhrbacteria bacterium
ACGGTACCAATGCATTGGCGATGCATCAGCAGGTTTCGGTGCCTTTTGGGCAGGTGTTCTCTTGTCGAGGAACGCTTTGGAACTATCAAAAATTTGAATATTTGTCAACCACTCCCCTATAAAAAAACCGCCGAGAGGGGCGGTTATGGGTTAGACGCGGCTTTCGAGATGCTGCTTCGCTCTGATGCGGAGGGCGTCTTCCGTCGCATTGGAGGCGATGCGGCTAAAGAAAACGACATCTTCGTATCCGAGGTCAACGAGATGATCGAGGGCAAGACATCGGCACGGGAGGTCCTCGAGCGTCTCGGCGAGGAGCGCGACCTTCTCCGGTGGCAGTTTTGCGAGGGCCGTCTTTCGGATCTCTTCCCTTCGACGGTCGTCCTTGCAGACGATGGTCGTCAGGATTTTGGAGAGCAGGTCGGGATTCGCGATGCGTCCGAGCGCCTTGATGCATTCGCGGAACCGCGATTCCTTGTCTGACTCAAGGACGACCTCTGCGAGGACGGTTTCGTCCGTGATGACATCGAGTGCCGTCCTCGTGACGTCCCAGTGGGCGTTTCCCCCATTGAGCGCGATGTATTTGAGGACGCACTGATCTTGAACGGTCTGGAGAAGCGCTTTCCAGTCCGCATTCGCGGGCGGCTTCTCGTAATACTTTCGTGGCGACGTGGCGTGATAGATGATGACGGCGTTTCTGCCTGTCGCAGGTAGGACGACCTCGCTCACGACGAACGCGGTCCGCGGAATGTTGACGTTCTGCGGCTCCATGATGGGCATTTTCGGATGCACACTGAGCGAGATGACGGTTTTCGTGATCTCGACGATTTGACCCTCCAGGGTGATGTCCGGTCCGGTCATGCACTGTGCGATCACGAACATGCCAATCTCGAGACCTCGTGCCGTTTTTTCCGTCATAGCTCCCTCTTGCTGGTGCTTGAAGACGTTTTATATTTCGACGAACGACTATTTCGATATCAACAAAAGCGCTTTTTGTCAATCCACTGAACCGGTAAATAAAAAAAATCCTCCGAAATTCGGAGGGAGAGATGTTACAGCGAGTTTTCGACTTCTTCTTCCTTGGGAAAGAGTAGTTCTTGGAGCTTGGCGAGTCTTCGATCCGCCTTCTCCTCTTCGCTCGTCTTGGGGATTCCGGGGACGCGCCATTGACGATTCGCCAGGAGCGTTTCGTAGTCCTGGACGATGGCTTCGTTCGTTCGTTCGACGAGCTTTGCACGTTCAGCGGGGCGGAGAGGTTCCATGGGAGCTCCTATGAAGACGCCGCTTCATCGGCTGGTGGCGGTGGAACAGTTGAACGAATCGGAATGTATTCGATCGCAAGGTCCATGACCTTTTGCGGATGCGTGCCGTGAACAAAGATGTCCACGTGGATCGTCCTGCCGTTGATCATGTCCGTAAATCGACCGTAACCTCGATCGATTTCGAGGTCAATGTGCCGCATGCAGCCGGTCTTTTGTTGAAGGTACGCGTAGAGATCGGCAATCCACGACTTTGCCAGGACGATGGAGTGTGTGTGGATGTAGGATTGAGATCCTTCCCCCACGTTGATCTTGCCGATGAGCCCATCTGGGTCGCGAGCAATTTCAATGCTCGTCGAGCGAACGGTTATTGCCGTCTGCAAAACATCCGTCAACCACGTGATCGCAAAGGACATCCGCCCTCCGTTGGTTACGACAGCGGATGGTGAAGATACCCAACATTCGACCAGAGGTCAACAGCTTACGGTTGATGTGTTTTCCAAAACGCCTTTGCGATGTCGATATACTCCGGATGGCCTTGGGTTTCGCGCATCCATTCCCACCACTCAATCCCCCAAAAATCCACGGATGGCATGCCCATACGCTCGGCAAACGAAAAATTTGATGTCATTTGTTGCGGGCTCATGGAGCTCATCTGATCGCTGATTGGTGTTTGTTCCAGTGATTTGTTGCTCCATGGTTCCATTTGAAATTCGCTCACGTAGACGTCTTTGACGCCGGCAACCCATTTTGCAAGCAACGCTTTTCGTTCGTAGAGATATGGTGGAACAAACCAATAACAGACATTCCAGCTTCCAAACAGCGGATTGCGCACAACGCGATACACGCTTACGCCAAGCGAATCGATCAATCCATCAAATGTGGTCCATGCGGAAAGCTCGCCGGAGTCTGTCGTGGTGATTGGGCGCGACGGATCAAGTCCTCGGACAAAGTTGACCTCTTGTTTTAATGCGTTGAGATCAATGGAAGGACAGTCTCCGTATTGAAAATGTGGTTCGTTTTCAATTTGCCAGCCTTGAATCGCTGGATTGTTGCGATACCGCGTCACCACTGTTTCGATGTACTTCATTAACGGCGCATGTTGCTCAGTGGCTGGCATCTTTTTCCACCAATCCGGTCCCCAACATTCCGGCCAACGCGGCAGTTTTTCACCGACCGCGAGAATAACTTTTCCATTTCGTTGTCCGATGGCATCAATGTCTTTGTCGAGTTGGGTAAAATCCCAGGTATCGGGTTTTGTTTCTAAAAGTCCCCAATACGCAGGAATGCGAAAACGACGAACGCCAACTTCATCCAGCGCCACCGTTAACACGCGGTCTGGATCGAGTTTGAGCTCTTCCGCATACGGTCGACTAAATGTCACGCCGTAGATCGTTCCCTTGGTTTTGCTTGGCCAACCGATAAACAAAAACGCCCCAACAGCAACGCCAACAAACAAAACGATGCCAAAGAGGAATTTGAGGAGGGAGACGGTCGTCAATTTCATAGTTACACGATCAGATACATGCCAATTGCCGTTAGCGCGAGGGCAGATCCTTTAATGATCAGTGTATGCGTTGTGAGTTTTTCATCAAGGAGATGTGGGGCACGTTTGGCAAAAATAATCCCAACAACGACAAGGAGTGCGTATTGAACGGCTTGCATCGCGTTGACGATCGATGCGCTCCCCGATGCGGTTGCCCATTGAACGAATAAAAAGCCCACGGCTCCCAACGTTTGTCCGACAAGGGCGAGGACAGCGGCTTTGCTGCCTGCGCTTTTTTCTTTTGTCTTTTTATCTTTTGATTTGGGTGGATGCATCATCTGCAAGACTTCGTCCCCTGCTTTGCGATCAATGGCGGTTAAGAGGATGAACGACGTTGCGGCGGCGGCGATGCGCGTTGTGACAAACCCGCCAAAAAAACCAGAGGTGTCATACACGGATTTTGCGGTGACGGACGATAACGCAAAGAGAAACGCGGATGTAATGGCGAGCCATACAGCCTCTTTGGTTGGTTTGCCAGCACCGGAGCTGGAAAGGAGAAACGTTGCGACGATTAAAAAGAAAAATCCGAGGAATGTGCGATCGGACAGTCGTTCGCCTAAAAACGTAAACGCCCCGATCAATGTCAAAATCGGAATGAGTGAACCAACGATGGGGACGATACGGCTGGCTTCAGAACGCGATAACGCGGCAAAAAACGTCCATAACGCAAACACAAAGGAAACGCCGCTGATAATCGCGACAAACCACATGTTGTTTTGCGGCCAAAAGTGGACGAACGGGATGGCGAGAATGACGACGGCGGACAGAATGCCAACGAGCCCGGCGTATGTCGCACTGCGCGTGAATGACGACTTGAGAAGGATTTTATCGATGATGAACGCGATGCCATTGGCAAGATGGCCGATGATGGCGAGAAAAAACCAACTCATAGCGTAATGATTTGCTCAAAGCGCGGAACGTCCGCCTGGATATTTAACTGTTCGGTGATTCGTGTGGCAAGCGCGGCGGAGGCGTTTTCTTCCCCATGGTTGCAGTAGATCTGCGTTGGGAGTTTTGCCGCAGCTTCAATCCAGTTGAGAAGTTGTCGCTGATCCGCGTGTGCGCTGTATGCACCAATCGAAACGACATTCGCTTTGACGTCTATTCGCTCCCCTAACACGTCGACGCGTCGTTCACCGGTATAGAGTCGTCTTCCCAGTGTCCCGTGTGCCTGATAGCCAATAATGAGCACGGTAGAGCGTTTGTCGCTGAGGTACCGGACGAGATGATGACGAATCCGTCCCCCGTTCATCATGCCGGATCCGGCAATAATAATTTTTGGACGTGGCGCTTCGTTGATTTGCTTGGACTCGTCGCGTGATTTTGTCTTGTGTAATCCATCAAACTCAAAGAGATCATCGCCAGCGCTGACGTGCTTTAAGGCGTCGACGTTGTAGTACTCTGGAAACGAGCGCATGACTTCCGATGCGGAGATGGCAAGTGGACTGTCGAGATAAATGTCGATCGGTTTCATTCCCCCGCTCGCTTCACGCATTTGGTGCAATTCAAACAATAATTCCTGCGTTCGTTCAATCGCAAAGGCCGGAATAATTAAAACACCATTTTGTTTGATCGTTTTTTCGATACACGCGCGCAACTCGCTACTGCGTGTGTCCATTTGTTCATGCAAACGATTGCCGTAGGTGGATTCAATGACGAGCGCGTCCTGCTCGGCAAGTTGGGCGGTTGGTTTGAGAATCGGATCTGGCACATTCCCTAAATCCCCACTGAACGCGATGCGTGGTCCATCGGCTTCTTCGATTTCCACAAAAGCGCTCCCAAGGATATGTCCGGCATCACGAAAGCGAAATGAGAGTCCATCCAGTTTGATTTTGCGGGAATAGTCCACGACGACAAACAGCGTCATAACCTTTTCGACATCTTCGCGCTCATAGAGCTTTGGTCGCATTTCACGGCGATAATCATCCTCCATGACTGCCTCGGCATCTTCGAGAACGAGCTTGATGAGCTGGACGGTTGGCGGTGTGGCGTAGATTTTTCCACGGAACCCATCTTTGACGAGCTTTGGCAGTCGTCCACAGTGATCCAGGTGCGCATGCGTCACGATGACGGCGTCGATGGTTTTTGGATCAAAGCCAAAATCGCGGAAATTTTTTGCATCTGCAAAGGCGCTTCCTTGAAACATCCCGCAATCGACGAGGATGCGCATCTTTCCGTCATCGACGAGTGTGCAGGACCCTGTCACCTCGCGTGCGGCTCCGTGAAAAGAAATATTCATGGCTCCTATCGTACCAGCTGTGATGTGTTTTCGGCAAAAAGAAAACTCCGATGCGTGTCGGAGCTGATTAGTGGTCGTTTCGCGCGTATTCGTCGTAGCTCATCGGCGTGATGCCGCGAGACGTCATGGTTGTGACGTAGGATGCGTGACGAGCCGTTCGAATGATGGACTGTGCGTCTGCTGGGACGGTGATCGCCTCGGTCGCAGAAAAGTTCATCTCACGTGCGAGAGCATCTCCTTGGATGCCGAATCCGACGATCTTGAGTGTCCAGCCCTTTGCTCGAGCAGCGCCGGCGGCCTGTCGAAGGGCCGGGAGCTTCTCATGCGACATGTTGTCCGCTCCGTCGGTGAAGACGTGGAGCAGGACGCGTGCTTCCGTTTCGTGACGCGTTAGGTTCTCGAGAAGGTTGAGCACCTCGAGGACGCTGCCGTAGAGCCGCGTGACGCCGTCGGAGATGTACGGGATGTCCGTGATCTCTTTGACGGGAACGAGCGGCTTTGCCGTCAGCATCTTGAGATCGCTGGCGAAGGAAAAGATCCCGACGAATGTGTCGTCCGCATCCGGGCTGTTGGCCTGACTGCGAACGAATGCCTCGAGCGCCTGTTGCGGAGCGTTTTGAAAGTTTCGCTCCATGGACGTCGATGCGTCGATGAGAATGACGCTAAAAACCGGTTTCATGTGTCCTCCAAAGGCTGATTACGCAATCTATACGAAAAAAGCCTTGTTGTCAAGGCTCTTTGCGTGGTTTTGTTGGTTATTTTGTGACCGTATACACGATGACGGTACCCGTCATGTTGGGATGAATGGCGCAGTGATACGTGTATGTGCCTGGCGCGCTAAAGACGCGTTTGTAGGATGAGCCTGGTTTGAGATTCCCCGAGTCCCAGATCAATGCGTTATCAGAGACGGATGTGTGATTGACCGTATCCTTGTTGGTCCAAACGACGGTGTCCCCCACGGCAATGGCGAGGACTTTTGGAGAAAATTCCATGCCCGTCATGGTGACGCTTTGCGTGCGGTTGGGTGAAACCGTGTTGGTTGGTTTTTTGGCGATTGGCGCTGGAGCTGGCTTTGCCGTTGGTGCGGTGACGACCGGTGTTGGGGCTGGTGCCTGAGCCGCTGGTTTTGCTTGATTCACGGCTGGTGTCGGCGTGGTAGCTGGCGTTGGAGCTGGTGCTGTTGCTGATGGTGTTGGCGTGCTTTGTGCTGGGACGGCGGCTGGTTGTGTGCAACCGGCACCGACGAGCATAAATCCCCCTGCGACAAGGATGGTACTGACACGTTTGAGATTGGTCATAAAGATTATTGTTGTAACTTGAATGAAGCGTGAACAATGGCGGTTATTTTTTTATCAATGGAGCTGGTGTCATACGTGCCGTAATCCGAAACCTCGGTGGAGTTGACCGGTGTCACCTGAAAGACGCCCATGCCGGCATTTTGGAGTCCGCCAAGTTTCGTGTGTGTGGCGTCGAGGATTTTTTGTGCGCGCGCTTGAGCGTTGTTGGTTGCTTCACCTAGCATTTCGAGCTTCAAATCATCCAGCTTGCTAAAGTAGTATTCCAAGCTCCCTGTCGTAAACATGATGCCGCTGTTTGAAAGTGCGCCAGATGCCTCTTGGGACAACTTGGTGACTTTGTCGACCTCGTTTGATTCGACGATCACTGTTTGCTGGATCGTATATCCGACGGTTTTATTGGAACCGCAGTTTTGTCCGAGCTTGTCATAGCCGAGCGAGCCCTGTCCTTCGCAGACGGGCGTCACGCTTGGAGCTTGCACAGTCACGTCGCTATCGGCGATGCCGCGATCTTTAAAAAGCTGCTTCACTGTTGTGAGATCTTTTTGCATCCCGTCATTCCCTGCTTTGAAATCTTCAATGCCGGTGGAGCGGGAAAAACCCGCGGTCCATTTGGCGCGATCAGATGTGACCGTTCGCTCTGCAGAACCTGTCACGGTAATGCTGTTATCAAATGATTTTACCGTAAAGTACGTTTGCGATCCGATGATCGTGCTCGCAATTAATCCAAGGGAAATAAGGAGGGCCGCTGGCCAAGATGAGGTCATAGAGAAATCGTTCGTGAATGGAAAAAGCGTAACACGCACCTAGACCGTGTACAAATAGACGCCTTTTTGATCGTCGCTGTGTGTCGCCTTCCATGTTGGAAAGGTAAAAATGTGCGAAAAGACGCGTGATCCTGGTTTGAGTTCTTTTCGACATTTTGCCTCGAGCCGCGCCATGATCCCGCGAATGCCAAAGACGGTCACGATGTCGGCGTGGGAAAAATCGGCCTTCCACAAGTTTTTTGTATGCACGGTACAGCGATCTGCAACGCCAGCCGCGGCGATTTTTCGTCGTGACCACCAGACGAGGAGCGGATTGATTTCATATCCTTCTGTGATTGCGCCTGCTTTGGCAAATGCGATCATGATGCGTCCATCCCCTGACCCGATATCAATCATGCGTTGGCCATTTTGGATATTTGCGAGCCGAACCATTTCATTGATCGCGCACGTTGAGCTTGGGAGATATGGCGCGCCGTTGAGAACGTAATAGAGCGCAAACATGCACAAGACGACGACGCCGAGATTGACGATCTGCCAAAAAAGAATCATGTGGTGGTTTTAGAATCCCGCTGATTTACATTGTGTGCACATCTTTTGGCCGTTGGCATCTGGGACGTACGAGCAACTTGGAACGCCGGAAAATTGCGCGCAGGATGCCGCGTCAACACTTGGCGCGCTTTGTCCTGCAGGAGGCGTATTTGTTGGCGTCGGTGTAGGAGTCGATGGAATATTTTTTGGCATCATGCTGTCGACATCAATTTTTGGCATGGGGATATGAACTCCCCCGCCCGTATATCCGACATTGGTGTTGACCGTAAAGTTTTTCATCATTCCCTTGCCTGGGAGTTGCGGCATCGCGAGATGTAATGGCGCAATTTTGAGATTTGGGATGGGTGACGCGTTGAGATCAAACGTTGGGATGCGGACGTTTAATCCGTCGAGGGATTTATCGATGGATGATTTTGCCGGCGCGGTTGGGATTTTGACGATCGGAGCTTTTTTGGTGAGTGCGGCGGCTTTCTTAATCGTTATTTTTTTGATGACTTTGGCCTGAACGGCAAATGCTCCGCCTGCGAGGAGGGCGATGGACGTTGCGAGCAAGATGTATCGGGTTGCGTTTTTCATAGGAGTGTCGCTCGATGATTATTTTTCCTGTGGTGCGTCAATGCCGGATGTTAAGTAAAACGCATCTAAGATTGCGGCTCCGCGCGTTGTGCTCTCTTTGGTGACTTTGAGCGTGTTTTGACCGGCGGTGAGCGTCACAGCACCAATTGAATGCCAACCAAAGGCTCCATGATCCCCTGGAGCGGTAACGGTTGTTTCCGGAAAGGTTCCGATATTTTTCCCATTGACGTTGACGATGATCTTGCGGATGCCGCGCGCTTGAAATGTATCAACGTAATCGCGGACCCAGAGCGTATAGGCACCTGCTGATGGCGCGGTGATCGTGTACGAGAGCCATTCTCCCCCAGCGGCTAGATACCAATCGCCTGTGCCGTAATACGGTGGACGCCAAGATGGATTCATCTCTTTGGTATTCACAGCTGGTCGTTGGCTTGTTGGGAGAATGAAGCTGGATGTTTCGTTTTCCGCCTCAATCCAAATGCCGTTTCCCTTTTTGAGGGCATCGGCTTTGGCTTTGAGCGCATCAACGCTTTGTTGCAACTTGTCAGCGTCATCCTGAATGTTTTGCAGTGATGTGACGAAATTAGCAGGTGCTGGGGTCGTTGATGGTTGTGCGCAGGTTGCGTCTGCGGTTGTGACGCGGCTGAGGAGTGACTTTGCGGAAGCGTTCACGTTGCCCCGATCTGTTGCAAGTGTGTTGAGTTTATCGCATGTTGCGGATTTGACGTTTGCACATGGCAAAAAGATCGCGTCCATTTGCTGTAATCCGTCTGCAATTTGTGTGCGAGCGCTGGCGAGTCCTGGTTTGGCGGCCTTGCAATAGGTTGCGAGACTGCTGTTTTTCGCCTGTTCGGCTTTGAGATCGTTTCCTTCGGCTTGAATCTGATCGCCTTGATCTTTGAGTGCGGAAAGAAGGCTGATGACTTGTTCTGTGCTTGCATCGTCTTTGCTCGCGGTTTTGCAAAGTTGTGTCGCTTGGTCAATTTGTGCCAAGAAGGTGGTCACATCGCCTTGAAACGTGCTCACTTTGCCCGCGATGGCATTGACGGCAGTGCATTCGGTGGTTGTTTTTCCGGCGCACGAGGTGAGTTTATTTTTTAGAACGATGAGATCGTTGTTTTGGAGCTGAATGCGCGCAGATTGAAGTTGCGGAAGGGCTTCGTCACAGGCGGCTTTGACGGAACTTGCCATGGCGGATGTTCGCTCTGCCGATAATGCATCGCCAAAGGCCTTTGCCTCCGCCCCATCGTTTTGGATTTTTTGAAAAAGCGCGAGGAGTGTTGCTGAATCTGGTGTGGCGGATTGGCACAGGCTGGTCGCGAGATCCATTTCCGTCATCACATCTGTCATTTTACTGGTCAATTGGGAAAACTTGTCTGCTAACGCGTTTATTTTTGAGCACTGCGCGTCCGTTGATTGTGCGCATTGGCTTTGGAGTGCCTGAATCTGCGTCAGACTTGGCTGCATCTGCGCTTTTGCGGATGTAAATTGCGTTGTTGCGGCTGAGCACATCTTTGGAACGGATTCCGCGGCAGATTTTTGCGCCTGTTCCTGAACCGTTTCCCATTTGATGCGGATCGCATCCATAGATGTTGCGATTGCTGTTTCGTCGTCTGCCGCAAGCGCCTTGTCGAGTTGCGCGGAAAGGTCAGCGCGATCTTTGGCAAGTTCGGCTTTCATGTCTGCGACGCTTTTGACGGTTGGGTCGGCTTTTTGGGCGTTTGCAATTTGTGTGGCGTTCGCATCAAGCTGTTTTGTGGCTTCGGCGATATTCGCGTCAAAGATTTTCAAAATGAGATCACGACGCAGTGTGAGTGCGGTTTTCTTTTGTGCGGCGTATTGGCCCGCACCGGCGGCAATCGCGTCATTGATTTTTTTATCCATCCCCTGAAAGAGCGCACCAATCGATTCCATACGCTTTTTCTCTGGTGCAACGATTTCGTCGGCTTTGGCTTTGATCTTTGCCTCGATTTGAGCCGTTTTTTCCG
>CAITMG010000021.1 GCA_903893445.1 Candidatus Uhrbacteria bacterium
GCAACCGGATCAAGAATCACTTCGTCACCCGATGCGGAGCTCGTGACGGAAATCCAACCCGCCAATGTGGACGATGTAATCGGAAACCGATCCGTACCTGATGTAAATGTTAATGCCGGGCGGTTCAGTACATCTTTAATTTTTGCATCCAACGATGCAAGATCCTTTGATGTCACGGTTGGATGAACCGCACGTTCCCCTAAGACAATTGGTGAAAATGCCAATGCTGCCGCCTGATGCGACAACGTGTCAAAAACCGAATCCATCACCAACTCAACACCATCTTGCTCCGGTGTAATATGCACAATCGGCGGGTCCGCGTGCGTATCAACGGAAAGCGAGGCGTTTGTTGCCGGATGTACATCCTTTGCCAATGCGGCTTGAAGCTCAGACAAAACCGCATCGTGATCAACCTGGACATCTGGATTTACGCTGACGGATGAAAGTCGCAAACGAGCTGCAGACACCAATCGTTGCGCAGACTGTGTTTCATGACCATATAAAAAAGCCTTTTCCACCGCATCATCGACAACGTATCTCACGACTTCGTGTGCCGTATCTGGATTATCCGCACCACTCACATTGGAAATCGTTACCTGTTTTCCGCGAAAAATAAAAGTGATTCCCTTTGACAACGCAGCATCAATCGCGGAATTAACCTTTTTTTGCGCATCCTCTTTTGAAAGTCCATCAACAGGGACGCCTAACACCTGAATCCCCGGGAGCATCCGATCCGCATACGAACGCTCGTACGCATAGGCAGCGCCTGCGCAGGAAAGAATGACGATCAACACGATCCCGATGACCGCCGAGGTTAAACCAAAAACAGCACGGGAAGATGCTTTGGGTGATGAATCCGTTGACATAGATATAGTTTACCCTTTTAAGAGCTCGTTGAGGAGACCCTGTGCAATTTTTGTCCGCCCAGCATCCTCAGATCCAAGCGAAGCAAGAAGAATTGAGATTTCTGATCCAACTTTGACCATCCCCTCAATATCGGAAACAGCCACGGAAATCGTCTGACCATCATCAAAAACAACCGTCGCACGGTCAGCTGTTACAGTGGAAATTTTGCCTTTAAACATAAAAAAAGGAATGATTAAAGTGTTCCGTTATCACATAAAATCGATGAGATGCGCCGCGCTGGAGCAAGGAGGTCGCGAAATGCAGCATCGCTACATTGAGCGGCCGACGCTGCGAAGCGCAAGCAGATCGCGATTTTATGTGATAACAAACAAGGCCTCGAACAATCCGCACCCAAGAAATCTATTTATAGGGGAGAGCGAGTCCGAAGACCTGCTACACCCTACGAAAGAGATCCCATGCTTGTCGTGGACGCGGATTGTTCCAAGCCTCGTAAATGTGCGACGAATAGTGATTTCTATCACGTCCCGGCGATTCTGTCAAGAGTCAACCGAGGGGATAAAAAAACGGTCTTGGGCAAGGCCGTTTAAAAGTTCTGACGTCATTAAACCATGCATGCCGGGGCATGTCAAGGCAGGATATGCGGCTTTGTTGAGCCAAACCTATGCATCCAACTTCACCGACAAAATCTGCGAAGAACCGTCCTCCGCCATCGTCACACCGTAGAGAACATGAGCCGTACCCATTGTCGCTCGGTTATGCGTAATCACGACAAACTGGGTCTTTTCGGCCAATGAATCCAAAATATCCGCAAACTTCTTTGAATTTGATTCATCAAGCGCCGCGTCCACCTCATCCAAGACAACAAATGGGGACGGGTTTGTCGCCATAATGGCACCAATCAATGCAATCGATGTCAACGCGCGTTCCCCTCCCGACAACAATGCGATCGACTTTAAACGCTTCCCCGGAGGCGTCGCTTGCATTTCGATTCCTGCCGGTCCCGCATTCTCATCAACCTCCTCAAGAACATTCCCTTCTTC
This sequence comes from Candidatus Uhrbacteria bacterium, assembly GCA_903893445.1. GTDB lineage: Bacteria > Patescibacteriota > Patescibacteriia > 2-12-FULL-60-25 > 2-12-FULL-60-25 > CAITMG01. The sequence continues at coordinate 1,908 of CAITMG010000021.1, forward strand.
ATCCAACACAGGCTCAGCCTCAAGTTGAATCAAACGTGCCTCGCCCCCGCCAAATAATTTTTTGAAGTAAAACCCAAACGCCTCATTCAATTTTTTAAACGCAATATCGCCGCGCTCTTTAATCGTTTGATCCAGTTCCGCGATCACCGTTTCCAATGATCCAATCGCCTGTCGCAAATCCGTCACTTGCGTGCTGAGTTTCGTAAAGCGTTCGTGTGTCTCCTCGTATTCTTTAACGGTTGCCGGATCAATCCCACCGATCCATTCCAACTGCGAACGCAAACGCTGCATGCGTCCTTGCACCTTTTCAATCGGATCGCCTGACGAATCTTTTAAGGCTTCGACCACAATCACATCCAACTCTGTTTCCAGCGCTGGTGCTTGATTGCGCAAATCCGCATAAAACGATTCACGTCGCGTTTCAATACGCGCTACCTCCACAGACGTTTCCGATAATCGGCGTTCGGCGGATTGTGCATCGTGTCGCAGGGACGTGAGTCGTCGTTGCGTCTCAAACAAATGTGAGCGACTGGATTCTTCCTTGCGATTCAATTCCTGCAAACGCGATTCGGTCGTCCGAATTTTTTCCGCAATCGCATCCATCGCATCCGACAGTTTTTGCACCTCTGCATCAACCGCTGGATCTGTCGCGGATTTCGGCGCTTCTGGTTCTGGAGCCGGTCGCTGCAATCGTCCCAATAAATCAGCATTTTTTCCCACCAAGCGCTTTGCGACGGAACGGATCTGCTCAACATCCAACTTCTCAGCATCAAGCAACGTCATCAATTCATCATGCGCTTTTCCCATCGCATCAATCTCCTCAATAATCTTCGACAACGGTAATGGCGACCAGGGCTTTTCTGCGCGAACGGCCGCAACCTGCTTGCGCGCATCGAGCCGGATTTGCTGCTCTCGCAACGACACACGCTCTTCGCGCAACACATCCAACACCGCGCGAATATCATTCACATCCGAAGACACCGGCTTTGCCTGCTCCATGCCCGCAAGCTCGCGTTCAAGTTCAAGTGCTTCCTGATTTTTTTGCGCAAATATCGCTTCGGCGGAAGCATGTTGCCCCATGGCAACCTCTAATCGCTGTTTCAAATCTGACCACACACGACCAAAATACAATCGCTCCACGCGACGCAACTCTTCCTCAATGCCTTCGCGTTCGCGGAGTCGCTTGACCTGTCGTTCGAGTGACACCAACCGTGGCTCAATTTCGCGCAACAAGACATCAGCTTGTTTCACATTTTCGTGCGTCGCATCCAGCTTGTTGATCGCTTGCGTCCGCTTCAATTGAAACACGCGCAACCCAGCCGCTTCATCAAAAAATTCCTTTCGCTCCGATGGCGACGCGGAGAGCACGGCGTCCACCATCCCCTGCCCGATCACGCTATACGTTCGTTGACCAATCCCACACTGCGCCAAAAGCAACGCCACATCTGTTAGACGAGACGCTTTTTTGTTCACCTCATATTCCGACTGACCATCACGATACAGTCGACGCGTGATCACCACTTCCTGCAAATCTAATTCAGACGTTTCATCATCATTCACGAGCGTCATGGTCACCTCGGCAAACCCGGATCGTGATCGTTTTTCCGTGCCCGAAAAAATAACATCTTCCGATTTTTTACTGCGCAGCAATTTTAAACTTTGTTCACCCATGACCCATCGGATCGCATCGGCAACATTCGACTTCCCGGAGCCATTTGGTCCAACAATCCCGGTCATTCCGCGGCGCTGTGCCGTCATCGGAACAAACTCAAGAACCGTTTTTTGGGCAAAGGTTTTAAACCCCTGAAGCTCAAGACGCCGAAGATGCATATTCGATGCCTATCGTACGGGATAACGGCGAACTCGAAAAGAGGAAAAGAAAAACCCCGTCTCTCCAAAAGAAAAACGGGGAAATTGAGGCTAGAGCCGAACAACGAGAAATCGATCATCCTGGTTGAATTGCATCGTGAGTGGAGCCAGATGAAGACTGATGCGCCGTCCCATATTCCACAAATACGGCACAGACCATTCCGCCTCCGAACCCAAAAGTGCAATACGCGACTTTCGCTGTTCATGGGGGAACCTCGCAGAAAAGGCAAGCCCCTCCTGGAGGAGCGCCGGCCGATATCCGAGCGACTTCATTTCAGACAAAACGGCCGAACCCGTCGCCACACGTCCATAACGACAAAGTTCAAAATGAACCTCGCGATTCACCCATACATTCGACAGTTGCTGATCGTAAAAAGGAACGACTCGAAACAACGTAACGTCAGGAGAAATGGGCAAAAACAGTTGCTGAAAATCGAAAGACGCATAATCGACAAATGCGGAAAAAGGCCCCTCAAAAGTCGATCGAATACCTTGATCCATCGCTGTACCCCCTTGCGAATGAGCATTTTCTGCCCAGAAAGATATGATGTTTTGCCCAAATCGTCAATCATTGATAGAGTCCCTCTATATGCCGCTCAAAGTTGATCAAGGCAACGAACACCTACGCGAAGCCCTTGCACGCGCCATCGCCGAAACTGTGGAATTCCCCCCGGGAATTTTCGTGACCGTTTTAAGCGCCAGCATCTCCCCCAGCCAACGCGACGCCCATGCTGTCCTATCTGTTTTCCCAGCAAATCGTGATGCAGAGGTTGTGGAAGCTCTCGAGATGTACCGCCGCGCCATGAAGGATGAACTCGGCAAAATCTTGCGTTTACGCCAAATTCCACGCTTTACCTGGACCTTTGATGCCACCGGCGCCTATGTAGCCGGCATCGACGAAGTGATCCATGAACTCAAACGCAAGGGCGACCTGTAATCCTTGACGCAGTGCTCAAATCGGGCTACGGTCCCTCATTCTCATGAGCTCCACCGCCCACCTGTCCGGACGTATTCATGAAGCGATTCGACGCGCGAATCGCGTGCTTTTGGTTGCGCATAAAAAACCGGATGGCGACACGCTCGGTGCCAGCTCAAGCGTACTCAATTGGCTACTCCGCGAAGGCAAAGACGTTCGGATGTTTTGCGCCGATCTCCCAGCGCCCTGTTTTCGCTATATCGACAACGTCCATCACTACACCACAGATCCATCGGTATTCGATCTCCCCTATGATGTTGTCGTCGTGTTTGATTCCGGCGATTTGAGCTATTGCGGCGTCGCTGATCATATCCCGCGACTTCCTGCCGGCTACACGCTCATCAACATCGATCATCACATCACCAACGTGCGATTTGGTCACATCAATCTCGTGCTCACAGATGCAAGCTCCACTGCGGAAATCACTCACGGATTTTTTGAGGATAATAACATTCTCATCGATCCTCAGATGGCGACGTCGCTCCTCACTGGCCTCATCACGGACACGGGAAACTTTTCCAATGCCGCAACAAACCCAAAAGCCGTCGACGCCGCATCAAAACTCCTCGGTCTTGGCGCGCGATTGAATGACATCCAAAAATACATTCTCAACGACAAAACAATTCCGGCCTTGCGCGTATGGGGTTTGCTCCTTTCCCGTCTTCGCTATAACGCGACGTATGACGTTGTCAGCACCTACCTGCTCGAAAAAGATACTGTCGACATTCCCGGTGATGTGATCGAAGGCGCGGCAAATTTCTTAAACTCCGTTGCCGGCAGCACCGACACGATCATGGTCATCCGCGAAATCCCGGGCGGCCTTATCAAAGGATCTCTCCGCAGTGTCGTCCGTGATGTCTCCAAAGTCGCCAAACTCATGGGCGGCGGCGGCCACAAAAAAGCCGCGGGATTTACGGTCAAAGGAAAGATTGAAGAAACAGTAAACGGACCAAAAATTATTTAGCACTCTCAAACTTTGACTGCTAAAAGCAAAGGTTGTAGGCTGTAGCCAGTAGCCCGTAGCTCGGTCTAGCTACCGCCTACTGCCTACAGCCTGATATCCTATGAATCCCTACGAAATTTCCTCTATGATCAAAAACTCTTACCTCGTCCCAACCGTCATTGAAAAAACGGCCCAAGGCGAACGTGCGTACGACATCTATTCCCGCTTGCTCAAGGACCGCATCATCATGCTTGGTTCCGCGATTGATGATGACGTCGCCAACATCATCGTGGCGCAAATTTTGTTTCTTGAAAGCCAAGACAAGACAAAGGACATCAAGCTCTACATCAACTCTCCAGGCGGCAGTGTCACGGCCGGTCTCGCGATCTACGACGCCATGCAACATGTTGCCTGCGACGTCTCGACGATCTGCATGGGCATGTCTGCCTCCATGGGCGCGGTGTTGCTCGCCGGTGGCGCAAAGGGAAAACGATTCGCATTGCCAAACTCAGAAATCATGATTCACCAACCGCTCGGCGGCGTGGAAGGTCAGGCAACGGATATCAAGATTCGCGCAGAGCGCATCATGAAAACGAAAGATCAGCTCAACAAGATTCTGGCCAAACATACCGGACAAAACATCAAAAAACTCGAACTGGATACGGACCGTGACAACTTCATGGACGCCAAACAGGCACTTGCCTACGGCCTCATCGATAAAGTCATCGGATAAGAAAAAGACTTCAACGCATCGTTGAAGTCAGAGAGAGACTCCTCGGAACCTCCGAGGAGTTTTTGTTACGTTGTCGGCGTCGCTGTCGGCGGGATCGAGTCGCGCAGTCGTCGTTTGGGACGACCGATGACCGACTCCGGAACACGATACCGACACGCCAGATCTCGCAGCGGAATCTTACCCTGCACGAGCGAGGTACGACTCTCGAGTTTGATACGCGTCACCGTTTCGACAACGGATCTGCGCAGATACGGATAGACCACCCGAATGTCCGCTTCCGTAGACAGGAGATGCGCCGGTCGCAGATGGTTGCGCTCCAGGCCAGACCAAAAGTATTCGAAGACGCTGAAGGCCGGAGACGTGCCTCGCGACAGACTGTCTCGATGAGACCAGCTGCCGCCAAACAACTCATCCGCGCCACGGTGGTGGATCACAGATTTGACACCGTCCTTCTTGAGCTGCTGAAAGAGCAAGTACGATGCAATCGATCCATCCGAGACCTGCGCAATCCCCTTGCGCTCAAAGAGCGGACGAATCGCCTTCAAAGCATTCACGGAATCCTCATGCGTCGGCATGAGAACGCGGTGAACCATCACCTGAAACCGCTCGGCGACCTCTGCCGCATGAACGATGTCCGGACACTGTTCGTCCGTCCCCATCGTGTAGGCGAGGATGCGGTGCGTCGGAAACTTCCGCCGAATCATCGCGAGACTCAGCGACGAATCTACGCCGCCCGAGAGACAAATTGCGATCGGCCCATCATTGAGCTGAGCAACCGCCTCTGCGCATTTTTCATTCTCGGCGCACAAGACGCGATCGAGCTGCGCAAGGTCACACGCCCCCGTTTCCGGGGCAACAATCGGGAGAGAAAGAACCTCTTTCAGATACTTCATCCGACTCAGACTCCTTATTGGATACGCGAAGTGCGCAATCCTTTATATCCCACAACAGACCCCCTGTCAATCCCGAAGCTTGGTGATGAATACGACAAATAAAAAACCGGCAGGTGGCCATACTGAGCAGAGTTTAGTACCCCTCTGCGAAGCGTGGCTGCCTGCCGGTTTTGAAACGCGCTATTCCTTCTTGTCTGTTTCAATTTCCACGAACGTCGTACTGCTCACCAAGTCACCATCTTCCTTGAATCGCATTACGCGGACGCCCTGCGTGTCGCGACCAAGCGACGGAACCGTCTTAAAGGCGACACGGATCGCGATCCCCTTCTTGGTAATCAAGATAATGTCACGATCGTCATCAGCTGGAGCAATATAGGCACCAACGACACCGCCCGTCTTTGGCGTAACCTTCATGGTACGAATACCAGATCCACCGCGACCCTGAACCTTATATTCTTCCATCGGTGTTCGCTTCCCTAACCCATTTGCCGCGATGGTGAACAGTTCCATTTTTTGTTTCTTTGCCGCAACCGGATCAATGATATCCATCCCAACGACCTCATCACCCTTCTTCAACTTGATCCCGCGGACACCGGCCGCCGTGCGACCCATGGCGCGAATATCATCTTCGCTAAAGCGAATCGATTGACCATTGTGCGTGACCAAGGAAATTTCATCCTTCCCATTCGATGGTTTCACCCACTTCAAGTCATCACCTTCATGCAAATTAATGGCGATCAAGCCAGATCGGCGGACATTGGCAAAATCTTCCAATGCCGTCTTTTTAATCGTCCCCTGTGTCGTCACCATGACGAGATATCCCTGCTTCTTCAACTTGCCATCAAGCGGCAAAATCGTTGCCGTGCGTTCACCCGGCGCAAGTTGCAAGAAGTTGACGATTGCCTGACCCTTGGAGGTTCGGCTGCCGACCGGCACCTCGTACGCTTTGATTTGAAACACGCGACCGCGCGTCGTAAAGAAGAGCAAGTCGGAGTGTGTGTTCGTCGAAAAGAGATGTTCCACCTGGTCCTCTTCCTTCGTCGTCACACCCGCAACACCCTTTCCACCGCGTCCCTGGGAATGGAACGTATCCGGTGGCAAGCGCTTCACGTATCCGTCAGCCGTCATCATGACCATGGTCGATTCCTGCGGAATCAAATCCTCGGCCGAGAATTCGCCAACAGGATTCTTAATCACCGTTGTGCGGCGATCATCACCGTATTTGTCCTTTATATCCAACACTTCGCGCTTGATGATATCCATCATCTTTTTGACCGATTTCAAGATGGATTCCAACTCCTTAATAATTTCCAATTTTTCGTTATATTCCTGCTCAACACGCAATCGCTCAAGATTGGCGAGCTGTTGCAAGCGCATATCAAGAATGGCTTGCGACTGGATCTCGGACAATTTGAACTTTTTGATCAAGTTCGTCCTTGCTTCATCCTTATCTTTCGACTTCTTGATCGTCGCGATGATGTCATCGATATGAATCAACGCAATACGCAACCCCTCCAAAATGTGTGCACGTTCTTTTGCACGAGCCAAATCGTATTCCGTGCGGCGGCGAACCACGGTCTGACGATGTTTGACGTATTCCTCAAGGATATTCTTGAGCGTCAACACGCGCGGCAAGATCCCATCAACAAGCGCAAGCATGTTCACGTGAAATGTCTCCTGCAACTGCGTCATCTTAAACAAATGGTTCAAAACTTTTTTCGGATACGCATCTTTTTTCAACTCAATCACGATGCGGATCCCATCCTTGTTGGATTCATCACGCAAATCCTTGATGCCTTCGATTTTCTTTTCCTGCACCAAGTCGGCAATCTTTTCGATAAGCGTGGATTTGTTCACCTGATACGGGATCTCCGTCACGATGATGCGAAATTGACCGACCTTATCCTCCAAAATATCCGTCTTTGCGCGCATCACAATGCCGCCACGGCCTGTGGAATAGGCTTGTTTAATGGCGTTGATGTCGTAAATAATACCCGACGTTGGAAAATCCGGACCCTTGATAAAGGTCATCAAATCATCCGTGGAAATTTCTGGATTTTCGATCAACGCACAAATCCCATCACACAATTCCGTTAAATTGTGCGGCGGAATACTTGTCGCCATCCCGACAGCAATACCGACGGAACCGTTGAGTAACAGGTTTGGTAAACGAGCCGGCAACACGCTCGGTTCTTTCACGGAACCATCAAAGTTTGGACGAAAATCAACCGTTTCCTTATCGATATCAAATAACAACTCTTCGGCAATGGCCTGTAACTTCGATTCTGTATAGCGGTATGCAGCCGCGCTATCACCGTCGATAGAGCCAAAGTTTCCCTGACCCTTCACCAACATGTATCGCAGGGAAAAATCCTGCGCCATGCGAACAAGGGAATCATACACAGCCGAGTCGCCATGCGGGTGATACTTGGCCAGCACGTCTCCAACCACGGAGGCACACTTTTTAAACTTCGCCGAAGACCGCAAACCGTTTTGCCACATGGAATACAAAATGCGGCGGTGCACCGGCTTGAGCCCATCTCGCACATCAGGCAACGCACGATCCACGATCACGCTCATCGCGTAGTCGAGGAAAGATTTGCGCATCTCATCGGAGATATCCTGGCTGTGGACGGTTCCGATCCGATCAATTGGGAGTTCCTTTTCGTCTGGCATACATCACGTTCATCAAAATGGATTGGTGGAAGTAGGAGTTGATTTGGTTGACGTCGCGGATACGGCACGAAAGAGCGGTCGGACGGATGTCGTCACCACACCGGCGGGCGTGCTTGTTGGCATCGCGATCCCGACAGAGCTGGTAGCGTTTTGGATGAGAACAGCCATCCGTTGCAAAGAATCTTGAGAAGTTTGTTGCTGTTTGTCCAGAGCTCCAAGCTTCGCAGACACATTCTGCAGATCATTCGTCAACGATTTGGCTTGATTTGTCGAATAGTCTTTTGTCTTATCCGTAAGCGCCTGTGATTCCTTGATGGTTGATTCAAATCCCGCTGTCCACGGCGATTGAAGCGATCCAACGATCCCAGGTTTCATCGCCCACCACCACGAACCCGCAATCACGACAAACGTGGCAATCACCCCCGCCCAGACAGACAACATCTGAATCGGGTCATGCGGTTGTCGCATGGCGGCATGTGCACGAATCAGCTCACGTTTGTAATCCGCATTCACGATCTGTTCATGAACCGGAGGCGCAGAAGCTTCGTTGACGGCTTCAACAACCGGTTCAACCACCGGAGCGGCAATCGGTTCATCAACCGCAATTCGCTTGGTCGTCTTGCGAACGCGAATCGGCGTCGCTTTGCGCGGCGCACGACGAGTCGTGGCAGGTTTACGTGAAATGGGCATGGCGTTTTTTAGGCGCGCTCGAGAACCGTGATAACCAGATCCTCGGTCGGCAGATCTTTCTTGGAAATTTTGAGCTTATTCGCATCCTGTCGTTTGCAGACCAATGCTTTGCAAAACTCATCGACACCCGCAAGAGGCGTTTTTAAACCCGGAATATCATAGTGTAACGGAATGACCATGCGTGGCTCGACTTCGGCGATAATTTCGCTCGCGAGCTTGGAATCCATGACATCACCACCGCCAACCGGTAAGAGCAAAATATCGATATTCCCCAACTCTTCGATTTCACGATCGGTTAACTTGCGTTTGAGTTGACCAAGAAACGCAACCGTCATTCCCTCAAGATTAAAACGATAAAGAACATGACGCTTCTCAACACCGACATCAATCGCCGGATCCTGAATCCCGGTCACAAAGGCGCCTTTCACTTCATATTCGCCTGGATCGGACACAATAAACGGCTCACCAAGCGCGCCTTCCAAATTAAATTTGGAACGATCTTGATGCGAAAGAACAAGGACGTCTGGCGTGATCGTGCGTGGAAAGCGGACGCTTGTTTCGCTTTCAAACGGATCTGTCAGCAGTGTGACTTCTGTTTCTCCCATTTTCCCCTCAATCCGAACTGATGAATATCCGTGCCAAAATAGCTGCATAAACTGGGCATTTCTGATGGTTTTTTGATGCAAAAATTGTAGCATGAGAAATCAGCCATGGCTACCCCTTTTCACCTCATTTGTCCATATCCTGGATTGACAGCACACGCACCAGTCGGTACACCAGGATAAGGAACAGATCACCAAGACTCGGGAGGGAGAATGGAACAAGAAAAAGCTCCTTCAAATATTCGCATTGAAACGCAGACGATGATCTACGAAGTAGCGGAAGGTATTTGCATTCAAGTCACGGATCGTCAGACGATCTGTCTGCTCCGTCGACATCCGGCCATCGGCAAACGGTTCGTCGGCGCCATTCCCATTGGGAAAAGCGTCATCAACGATCGCACTCCCGCGATTGGCGAACAAGCCTGCTTTCACTCAAGCGGCGCGCCGTTCATTACAGGGGCGGTCACCCGTGTTCAACGGCGATAAGCAAACACACCCGGTTCAGAAACCTCTCTGAACCGCTTTTTATTTTCGAGACGTTCGATATTCCTCGGCCGCTTGCTCGGCTGGAATCGGATTAATCGATACACCCGCATCCAATTCAAATCCCCCCTGCGTACTCACCCCACGCGGTACAAAACGAATTTCAAAATGCTCATGCGGATCACCAAACACATCATGAAAATAATAATTGAAGGAAAGTTTTTTTGATCGTACGAATGGTAACAACGCATAAAGCGCCTTTGCCACAGACTTCAGTTCATCGTCTGTGAGCGTCGTGATGTTATCCGTATGTCGTCGCGTCAAAATCCGAACCTCGTACGGGAAACGCGCCGCCGGATGCGCAAACGCCGTCACGTGCGCGTCGGAGAAAACGGTTCGCTCCGATGACGCTTCGCGAATCGCCAATTCGTGTGCCGTTGCACGATGCTTCTTTTCCGCTTTTTTGCGGGCGTCGGAAATGTGCTGCAACCGCTCTGGCACAAATGACAATCCAAAAAGTTGCGAATGGGCGTGCGGCTGTGATGCCCCGGCCGCAACACCCTCGTTCTTAAACGTCATCAAACATTTCAATCCATCCATCGCACGAAAGACGCGTGCACGTTCCGCATACGCTCGTAGTACATTCAAAATCTGTACGACAGAAAAATCCGCAAATCGTCCGATCTCCTTTCCTTCAATGAGCAACTCCTGGTATCCACGCACACCGCCCTGTTGTTCAAAGGTTGGAAACGCGTTTTCAATGGCCACAATGCGATTCTTCCCAGACCCATAGGTTGCCAAAATCTGTTGCGATTTCAACGATTGAACAGAAAAATGATCCTCTGCAGCAGTAATCTTTTTTCCCCCAACATCCGGACGCTGCCGACGTTTTGGCGCCACAACCACCCAATCCCCCGTCGAGTCATCTTGAACCAATCGAGAATTTTCTTGTGACATATTTCAACGAAAGAATAACACACCGTTCGTATGCGGGTGATGCGAGTGGAAACTTTTTTGCGCGGCGACAGCAGTCGACGTCGTCACAAAAAGTTTTCCGAGCAGCAGGACCCGCATATGGTCACTTCCCCGGAAAGCGAGCGATCAATCCACCAACCATCGCAATCGCCAACGCATCCGCCGCGTCATCCGGTTTAGGAATTTCTTTCAACTTCAACAATCGCGCAACCATTTCCTGAACCTGTTTTTTATCCGCGCCTCCCCATCCCGCAATCCCCTGTTTCACTTGATTCGGCGTGAGCTCCACAAACGGGACAGACATCTCTTGCAACGTCAGCAACACAACGCCACGCGCCATGCCAACTTTCATCGCCGTCTTCGCATTGTTCGAAAAAAACAATTGCTCAACCGCAGCCGTATCCGGTTTAAACTTCGCAATCACCTCACGCAACTCATCGCGTACAGCAAGTAAACGAACACCAAAATCATGTTCTTTCGGCGTTTCAATCACATCATGAAAAACATGAACGGAATTCCCACCGGTCATATCGACAATGCCGATACCGGTGCGGCCAAAGCCAGGATCAATGCCAAGAATTCTCATACGAACCTACCGCGACATTTTTGGAAAAGGAATCTCTTTTGTTTTTTCAAAACCAGCAATCAAAGCCAGCGTCCCCCGGCAATTTGCATATGGATTCAACTCATTCGGAGCATACGGATACTTGATCGTGTTTTTGTCCGGCGATTTTAATGCAGCAACGACGTCTTTTGGCTTCTGTACACACACCATATCTCGACCGCTTAAATTCGTATTAAGAATCTCAAAAAAATTTGTCGGAATCGCATCTGGTGAGATCTTTATTCTGCGATACGTCACACATGATCCCTTTGTGTCTTTCCCCCATACTTCCCAAAGATTCATGGTCGTCGGAAGACCAGCGCGTGTAATCGTTTCCGTGTACGTCGCCGGTCGGCATGCAAGGACGGCACTTTGATAGCATGTCAGTGAGCTCTGACAGTTTTTGTAAACTTTCTTCGGTCTTGCGCTAAAAACATTGTAATCGCGATCTGTAAATGGATCTTTGAAAGACGTGCCCAAAACTTTTTTCTGCAAAAATCGCCATGAC
>CAITMG010000022.1 GCA_903893445.1 Candidatus Uhrbacteria bacterium
GGAACAGGCGGTCACAAAAAAAGCGCGCATGGGATGAATTGTATCTGCCGGTCATTCGGTGTTCAAGGTTGAACAACTTGCTTGCGAAATTTCGATCGCAAAAATTCAATCGCTGGCGGAAGAACCGAGATAAAAATAATCAACACGATGACGAGCTCAAAGTGATCACGGACAATTGGTAAGTTTCCAAAATAAAAACCGCCAAACGTGAATAATGCCACCCATGCCATTCCTCCAACGACGTTGAAGCCGAGAAATTTCGTGTAATCCATCTGACCAAGACCCGCGACAAACGGCGCGATGGTGCGGACGATCGGAATGAATCGCGCAAGAATAATCGTTTTTGATCCGTACCGTTCAAAAAATTTCTCTGTGCGTTGAACGTGTTCCGGATGCAGCTTGAGAAAAAATATTCCTTTTCCGACAAAACGTTGTAATCCAATCTTTCGACCGATCCAATAATTTGCGGTATCACCCGCAATCGCCGCGATAGCCAAGAGGAGGAATAACCAAAACACATTTAACGAACCAATGGCCGCCAATGCGCCCGCCGCAAATAAGAGTGAGTCGCCTGGCAAAAACGGCATAACGACAACACCCGTCTCAACAAAGATCACCAAGAAGAGCGCTGCATACGCAAGCACGCCCCAATGCGCGATAAACGCGGATAGCCATTCGGTCATACCGCGGAAGATCGTAGCACGCCTTTTGCCGACAGAACACGTCGGCGAAGATAGAGATATAAAAAGGCACTCAGCCCAGCACCAAAAAAGCACCAGGTCGAATACGTCGTTAATAACCAAAACTCCCAGGATAGACACAGCGCCGCAAAGAGCGAAAAACTAAACCACCTAAGCCAACGCGAACTCGAGCACAGCCCAGCACCAACGATCGCGACCACATATGTGATCCCGCCCCATGGCAAATATGACATCACGTCATATCGTATGCTTGAACAGACAATGCGCGTTTCCGTTGGCAAGAAGCAAATCACGATCAGCCCGTAGATCGCCGCGATCCATCCGAGCCATACAAACCACTTCATCCGGTTTCGATGCACGGCCGACGTTTCACTTTTCCAAAACGCCCATGGGATTAAAAATGGCCACAACGCAAACGCCGCAAGAAGAAAAACCTTACTCGCCAATTCATTCACAAACGGCGATCCAAACGATAACCACACAATTCCTTCGCAGAATTGCTGGATAGCAAAGATGATCGGAATGGCCGCAAGCGGCTTTTCCTCTGGCCGAACATCGAGCGATAGCGTTGCCGCACCGACGCCCGCAAGCACAGCACTAGCAGCAAAACTCGCGGTGGCAGAAAAGCACATAGGTTGGATGCGAGTATAGCGGACGCGCACCCATCCGTCGCTTGCCGCGTCATTCGCGAATGCCGTGGCTTGCCAACGGGTTTAAAGGTTGATACGCTCGCCCCACGAAAAAATACATCGGGCTATAGCGCAGTTGGTAGCGCGCTTCGTTCGGGACGAAGAGGTCGTGAGTTCGAGTCTCACTAGCCCGACCAGATGAAAGCCAGCCGAAAGGCTGGCTTTTGCGTCCACCTCTGCCCCTCGCCAAGAATGGCATTCTCTGCTAGCATGCGAACATGAAACAGACGTTTTCCGTTCCAGAACACGCCAATGGCGAGCGACTCGACGTGTTTTTGACGAACCAACTGCCGGAGATGACCCGGAGCCAGATCGCCAAGTTCCTCAAACGCGGCGGCGCCACCGTCAACGGAGAAGTCGCATCCGTTCACCGTTTTCTCAAAACGGATGAAAAAATTGAGTTTACAACCGACGTTCAACCGAGCAAAAACAAGGCCTCGGAAGAGCGCCGAACTGCGCCAAAGCACCATGTCGTACCAAACGTGCCGATTATCGCCGAAACACCGGATTGGTTGATTATCGATAAGCCGGCTGGCCTGTTGGTGCATCCGACCTCTGAAAAATTTGAATCCAACGAGCCAACATTGGTTGATTTTTTGGTCGCTCACGACAAAAACATCGCCAAAGTCGGTGAAGACCCGTCCCGTCCGGGCATCATGCATCGCCTTGATCGCGAAGCAAGCGGCCTCATGGTCATTGCCAAGACACAAGACGCGTTTGATAGCTTAAAGTCGCAATTTGCTGAGCATTCTGTTGATAAACGCTACATCGCCCTGGTGTACGGTGAAATGGAAAAGGAAGAAGGAGACATCAAATTTCGTATCGCCCGCTCCCAGACACAATCCCGCATGGCCGCACGACCGGAACATGAAAAGGTTGGTCGCGCTGCTTGGACGCATTTTCACGTGGAAAAGTCGTTTCACAACGCCGCGTTGCTGGAACTGACGATTTTCTCTGGACGCACTCATCAAATCCGCGCACATCTCTTTGCCCTCAACCACCCAATTATCGGCGATCCGCTGTACAAGCAAAAGTCGCAAGATCGCAACGTCAAAGCCCCGCGATTAATGCTCCAAAGCGTTCACCTTCAATTCAAAGACCCAGCAACCGGTGAGGAAAAGGTCTTTACCCTCCCACCCGCCGCAGAGTTCGCCACCATTGGAAAGTTACTTTCACACGCATGAAAACCCCTCCCCCGCTGATCATTCTGACCGGACCGTCCGGAGCCGGAAAATCAACCGTCGCCGAACACCTCCTTTCCAGAAAAAAGATCGCTTTGCGCCGTTTTATTACCTGCACCACCCGTCCAAAACGACCGGGCGAACGCAGTGGCCGCGCCTATTGGTTTATGACCCGGGAAGCCTTTGAGCTCGACCTGGCCGCCGGACTCTTCTATGAATCCGCGGAAGTCTATGGAAATTGGTACGGATCATCAACGCGGGAGATGGAACGACTACAACGTGGACGTACGCCAATCCTCATGATTATCGACGTTCAGGGGATGAAAACGATTAAAGCCCAGCAACCAAACGCGTTTGTCATCTTCCTGGATGCACCAAAGTCTAACCTGCAACACCGTCTGGAGGCTCGCAATGGCGATCCAACAGACCTCAAACACCGCATGGCAATGGTTGCCAAGGAAGAACGCCTTCAACGCCTCGCAGATGTCTGCATCGTGAATGAAGAAGGAAAAGTCGCACAAACCGTGAAAATCGTTGAAAAAACCATTCAAACCTTCCTGAAAGCGACGAGCCGCAAAACCCCTTGACGAAACCGCTATTCTCTCGTATTCTTTGCCCACATATGGCCGAAACCCAGAAATTCGCCGCCCTTGCACCGGAAGCCGTTCGCACCGGTATGCAGATCCGCGTCCACCAGAAAATTAAGGACGTGAACACCAAAGGCGAGGAAAAAGAACGTATTCAGGTCTTTGAAGGCCTTGTCTTGAACGTCCGTGGCGCTGCCAAAAGCAAAACCATGACGGTCCGCAAGATCTCCGAAGGCGTGGGCGTTGAACGCATTTATCCGATCTTCTCTCCAGTGATCGATAAGCTTGAACTTGTCCGTGAGTTTAAGACCAGCCGAAAACACATCGGTTACGTCCGAACCAGCAAGAAACGCCTCAAGGAAGTCCGCAAAGTCAAATAACAAAAAATCCCCCGGTGACCACTGGGGGATTTTTTTATTTGCGGTATACTCCACTTACGAAAGTCCTAACCTATGAAAATCACGACTACTGTTTTCCTTTTTCTCGGCGTCGCGTTTATGGGCTCTGGATGTACCACAAGCTCAAGACCAACCACCCTGATCACTCCCTCTGCAACCTCCACGAAGCAAGCAAAAACACCGACTCGACAGGGGGCTGAGATGAATCAGACGGAAATTGGTGTCCCTCTATCCGCCGTCTCGGATGAGAAATCCCTTGTTGGCATCGCTCGCGATCTCTCAAAAGACGGCTTCTTATCGGACAAGCCTGCTTTCCCTTACAAAATTTCCGTTGGTCAAACGTTTCATCTTGATGAAGGATGCTCTTATAATCCCTCTTACAGAAACACATATAAGCTTCTTTCCATAGCTGTAAAGAACGGTAAATGGACGCTTACATTTTCCAAGTACGGTCCCACAAATATTCACATCTATCCTTTTCCGCCAGATTCGCAAACATACAACGAGAGTGAAAAAGCGTTCGCAAAGACAAAGCCAACGACAACAATTTTTACGATAAACGAAACGGATCCGATTGATTTCGATAAAGGAACCGGTGGCTTTTATGCCGTGAACGGGTTTTTTGTACCCGCTTTCGTTTCAAAAGACAGTGTCGTGATTCAGCTGACAAATGAATCCTGTTAGACCCAACGCGAATTCGTATTACGGAAACAAGCTCGTCAGCCCCTTATCCGCATCAATTGTGCTGACGTTTTGGGCGATGTCGACGGGGAGATCAAGTGCATTGGCGACCGGTTGGCCGAATTTGTAGTTGACGTAAAAGGCTTCCGTGATGTCATCCACGTGCTGATTCCAGTTCGCACCAAACCAGCCACGGGCCACATCTTCTGTTTGCGCCCAGCGAAGAACGCCGCCTTTGGTCACGAGATATGTTTTTGGATCGGTTTGAAATTTCACGAGCTTGGAACCTGGCTTGTACGTCACATTGCCGCCAATTGGGATGAGTCCCATTTGATCGATGGGGATCGTTTTGACTTTGGAAAAATCCGGGAACCAGGTGAAAAATACTTTTTCATTTGGAAAGACAAATCGCTTGCCGTTTGTCGCGTAGTAATACACCGCCGTGTCACTCAACGTGAGAACGTTGCCATCATCAGGAATCTTAATAAGGTCGCCCGGATGCACATCTGCAACCAAACCACCGGAATACGTCACACTCACATTTTTTTGCAACGATTGATTGTCGACGATGGCGGAATAGATCGCTATTCCATCTTTCAACGAATCCACACGAAAACGCGCTTTGCCAAATAAATCCGTTGAACCACTTTCAACCTTGATCTCATCCATTGCTCCACGATTCGACATGAGCGTGACGGTTTTCCCCACAACCTCACCGAGGTTTGTATCAATCAATGTCACAACGATTTCGGCATTATCAATACCATCGGCACGTAATACCGTATTATCAATCGACATTTTGCTGGCGGAGAAATCAACAGCCGGCGCAGCAAGCGCAACCAGTGGCGACGCACTCACCACAACCGAAGCAAGGACCGTCGATAGCAAAAGGCTCCATTTCATATGGAGCCTATGGTATCAGATTTTGCGTTGTTAGACGACGGATTTGAGATACGAACCGGTCAGCGACTTTTTGATCGCGGCGATCTGCTCCGGTGTCCCCTCGCCCACCATCTCCCCACCCTTTGCGCCACCATCCGGGCCCATGTCGATCACCCAGTCTGCTGACTTCACGATATCGAGATTGTGTTCGATGACGAGCACCGTGTTCCCCTTGTCGACAAGTGCCTGCAACACGACGAGCAGACGCGAGATGTCATCGAAGTGCAAACCTGTGGTTGGTTCATCCAAGATGTACATCGTCTTGCCCGTGGCGCGACGTGAGAGTTCTGTTGAAAGTTTCACGCGTTGCGCTTCACCACCGGAGAGCGTTGTCGCTGGCTGACCAAGGCGCACATATCCCAGACCAACTTCGTGCAACACGGAAAGTTTTTCGTAGATGAGCGGTTGATCCACAAAAAATCGGCGTGCCTCTTCGACGGTCATGTCGAGGACGTCCGCAATGGTCTTGCCGCGCCAGTGGATTTCGAGCGCTTCCTTGTTGTAGCGCTTGCCGCGACACTCGGTGCACTCCACGTACACATCTGGCAAAAACTGCATCTCAATTTGAATATATCCTTCGCCGGCACACGTCTCACAACGACCACCGCCCTTTACGTTGAAGGAGAACTTTCCGGCATCGTAGCCGCGCATCTTTGCTTCTGGAATTTCCGTAAACAGATCGCGGATGGCTGTAAACACGCCTGTGTAGGTTGCCGGATTAGAACGCGGCGTGCGACCGATTGGCGATTGATCAACAGAGACAACCTTATCGAGATGCTCGATGCCTTCGATCTTTTTATGCGCACCTGGAAGATCTTTTGCGCCGTAAAAATGAGCCGAAAGCGAACGACCTAAAATATCCAACACGAGTGTTGATTTACCTGAGCCGGAGACACCGGTCACGCACACAAATTTTCCCAGCGGGATTTTGCAATCCACGTTTTTCAAATTAAATTCCGATGCGCCACGAATCGTGATATTTTTTCCATTCCCCTTTCGGCGGAGCTTTGGAATCGCAATCTTCTTTTTCCCTGTGAGGTACTGACCTGTCAATGATTCTTTGTTCTTTTTGATTTCGGCGAGCGTCCCTTCGGCAACGACTTCACCGCCGTATTCGCCTGCACCCGGGCCAATGTCCACGATGTGATCTGCGGCCTGCATCACGGCTTCGTCGTGTTCAACAACGATCACGGTGTTTCCAATGTCGCGTAAACGTTTCATCGTGCCAATAAGCTTGTCGTTATCACGCTGATGCAACCCAATAGATGGTTCGTCGAGAATGTAGATGACGCCCGAGAGCTCTGCGCCGAGCTGCGCGGCAAGACGTACACGTTGCGCTTCTCCACCTGACAACGACATCACACTGCGATCAAGCGTGAGATAGCCAAGACCGACATCAATCAAGTTCACCAAGCGGCGTGCGACTTCGTGCGAGATCTGATCAACGATGAGACGTTCGCGTTCGGTGAAACCTTGCGGGTCTGCTTTTTTCTCATTTTTCAATCGGACGATCTTGGACGGTTTGACCTTAATCGGACCTTTTCCAAGCCCCTTAAAAAAGGCGACACACTCCTCGAGCGATAAACCGACGAGGTCTGCAATCCCTGTTCCGGCAACGGTCACAAGCAACGCCTCTTTGCGCAAGCGCTTGCCGTTACACTCCGGACACGTGAGGATGCGCATGTAGCCCTCAATTTCCTTTTGGACGTACTCGGAATCGGTTTGACGATACTTCTCCTCTAACATGGCGAGGATGCCCTCAAAGGCCATTTCCTTGCCTTCCACGTTGTAGGTCTTCGTCCCCGTGCCGTCGAACAAAGTGTTCAATGCCTGTTTGGTTAATTTGCCGACTTCTTCGTGCACGGAAAAACCATTCTCCTTGCCGACTTCTTCGACGAGTTTGAGATAGGCGGTTTGGTTTCCGGCAATGCGCGTCCATGGCTTGATGGCGCCCTGGGCAATCGTCAGACGCTTGTTTGGAATAACCAAATCACGCTCGAGCACGAGCTTTGTGCCGAGACCAGTACATGCCGGACATGCGCCATGCGGTGAGTTGAATGAAAAAAGACGCGGCTCAATGACTGGTAACGAGATGTTACAAAATGCACAAAACAACGATTCGGAAAAAAGCGTTTCATCGGCCGTCTCTTCGTTGAGTGCAAGAACGAGTCCGTTCCCCAAGTCTAACGCCTGCTTGAGAATATCGAGCAACGCTTCGAGCGTCATGTTTGTTTTTTTCTCGAGCTTCACAATCACGACTTCGATCGTGTGCGGCTGGGTCTTATCTGTGCGGACGTGCAAAATTTCTTCCAAATCAACCAACGTGCCGTCATACCGGACTTCGTGATATCCGGCGTTATGCGCACCCTGCAACACAACCTTGTGTTCGCCTTTTTGCTCTCGAACCATTGGCGCCAACAGAATGACGCCAGACTCTTGCGTCATAGCTAAAATCTTTTCTCCGATTTCGCGTTGGGTCTGTTCCGTGACTGGACGCTTACAGCTTGGACAATGCGCGCGACCTGCACGGGAATAGAGCAAACGAAAAAAGTCATAGACTTCCGTGACCGTTCCAACCGTGGAACGCGGATTGTGCGACGACGATTTTTGATCGATCGCAATGGTTGGTGAGAGACCAAGAATTTCGTCGACGTCTGGTTTGTCTTGTAACTCCAAAAACTGTCGGGCGTACGACGACATGCTTTCCATGTACCGTCGCTGCCCTTCGGCATGGATCGTATCAAAGGCTAACGATGACTTTCCGGAACCCGAGAGCCCGGTCATGACAATCAATTTATTCTTTGGCACGTCAATCGACAGGTTCTTGAGATTATGGACGCGCGCGCCGCGGACGGAGATGTGTTGGGATGGTGGCATGTCAGTGGCAAAATGATACGTGTTGCCGCCGATGCTACCATGCATTTGGAGAACGAGCAAGAGGTCAATCCTCTCCCCTCCAGCCAGAAATCCTTGTCGGCGTCAAGAGCAATACGGTACGATGCGGACATGAAAACAACCGTCGTTGAGTTCTTTGGTTGGTGCGGGATGATCGTCATTCTTCTCGCGTATGGTCTGTCGAGTTTTGGCATCATCTCCAGCGCTTCGTGGATCTATCAAACCCTCAATCTTTTTGGGGCATTTGGCATCATTGGTAGCTCCCTCGCCAAGAAAGATTTGCAACCTGTTTTTCTGAATGTGATTTGGGCCATCATCGCCCTCTTTGCTCTTGGTCGACTTTTTCTCTTCTCATGATCATCACCGATCTCCTTGCGCGCGCCACGCAACAGCTTCAACCAAACGTCATCACCTGTGCAGCGGATAAAAGCATCGGCCGATTGGAAGCCGAAATCCTGCTCGCATTTGTATTGAAAAAAGATCGGATGTGGCTCATCTCGCATTCTGATGCGCCAGTGAATGATCTGCATATTCGTCGATTCAACGTCCTCGTCAAACAACGAGTCCAACACGAACCGATCGCGTACATTCTTGGTGAAAAGGATTTTTACGGGAGACCGTTTTTTGTGAATCGACACACATTGATTCCACGACCAGAGACGGAACTGATCGCGGAAACCGTGGTAGGGACACGGCATGCCGTGTCCCTACCCATCATCTGGGATGTAGGCACGGGTTCCGGGGCGTTGGCGGTCACGCTCGCATGCGAGATGCCAGATGCAACGCTCATTGCTTCCGATGTGAGCGCGCCCGCACTTGTCGTGGCGAAGAAAAATGCCAAACGTCACGGTGTTGAAAAACGGATTACGTTTGTGAAGGCGGATTTATTGAATCAAAAAATACAAACCATTCTCGTTTTAAAAAACGCCCCTACACTGATTATTTCCGCGAATCTGCCGTATCTGCCGATGTCGGATAAAAACATCCTGGCACCAGATGTCGTCAAATTTGAACCATCATCTGCGTTGTTTTGTGAACGTGATGGCATGGAGCTGATCATCAAACTTCTAGATCAAATCGCGCTCGCGAAACACACATGGCACTTTTCCTCTATCACGATCTTGCTTGAATTTGATCCACCGCAGGCAAAAGAATTACAAAAAATTGCCAAAAGCACGTTCCCAGGCGCAACGGTCCGTGTCTTGAAGGATTTGGCAAAACGAAACCGCGTTTTATTGATCCAGATCCCTTGACCCAAAGGTCCTTTTCTGCTTTGATTCGCACAGCTCCTCACACCAACGGAGGGTCCATGTCCGTTCAACACGATCCGATCGAAGGCGCCCTTGCGACGTATCATCTGATCCCGTCGCACTTGCGGCGTATCGACTATGCCGAGGGGTTTATGGCAGATCTCTTTTCCGCCCACGGCTACTCGACGTGCGTCGGTTTTATCGAGCATGTCGCAGCTGGCGATGAGAGTTGGGCTGACGTCAACCTCTTGAGCAGCGCGCTTGTCATTCATCTGGCCAAGATCGAACGCTACGACGAAGCACGACAATGCGCCGAAGCGTTTTGCTCGGACAATGACGATACCGTTCAGGTCCTCACCGAGATCGTTGCGGCGTACATTCTCGTCGTCGAAAATGCGCCCTCTGACGAACGGCGCATGGAGTTTCGGGATTTGGTTCGTACAACCATTCCCCGACTCGATACGGAGTCGCAGATCCTGGCGCGCATCAATCTCGCACTGGCACTGTGCCGCGATGACCAGGAACAGCCGGATACGAGCGATGTTGATGAAGCGATTCAGCTCACGCAACACGCCGCGGCGAACAACGACCACGAAACGGCGGCGCTGGGATTTTTGTCGCTCTCGGACGTCATCAGGGATGCCGAGCCGTTCAATGCGGCAATCCACTGCATGAATCGGCTCACGGAGCAGGACGCCATTCGCTACATCCAAGACTCGCTCGTCGAGAAGCTGACGCAAAATCCGATTGAGTTTGCGACGGAAGTCGTTGATCAACTCATCGATCGCCAACTCCAAAACCGTGCCCGAGCTGCGCTCATCACGCAGCAGCAGCGACACATGGTTAGTTAGCTCACCTCCACTCTGGAGGTTTTTTTATTCGACATATCTTAAAAGATCTCAGCAGGCACGTTTCGCAGAGGGGTACCAAACTCTGCTCAACATGCCAGCCGAGATCTTTTTGTTTCGATTATTTTACGTTGATTTTCGCTCCGAGCGAGGTCATTTTCCCGATCAAGTCCTCGTAGCCGCGCTCGAGATGACCAACACCGGTTAGGACGGACGTCCCGTTTGCGATCAGCGCGGCGAGTAAATAGGAAAAGCCGGCGCGGATATCTGGCACAACGATTGTCGATGGCTTGAGCGTTGTTGGACCAGAGATAATCGCACTATGTTTGTAATCGCGATTGATGAAGCGGCACGGCTTAGAACCCAAGCATTCGCGATGCAATTGGATTTTTGCGCCCATCTTTTTGAGCGCTTCCGTGTATCCAAAGCGTTCTTCGTACACTGTTTCGTGCACAATCGAAACGCCTTGCGCCTGCGTCAACAAGAGCACAAATGGCTGTTGCCAATCTGTGGAAAATCCTGGAAACACGTCTGTTTCGAGTGCGATCGGCTTGTAGGACTCTGCGCCCATAAATCGAATACCGTCTTCCCGAATCTCAAACGGAACACCGACACGTCGCAATGCATTTAAAAACGAGACAAGATCAACCTGGCGTGCATCTTTTACAAAAATATCGCCACCCGTGATCACGGCTGCAATCGCAAACGATGCTGCGACGAGACGATCCGGGACCACGCGATGCGTTGTGCCTCCGAGACGCTCAACACCTTCGATGATCCATGTACGATTCACATCTTGGTGGATAATCGCGCCCATGGATTGCAATAACAGTGCGAGATCAACAATCTCTGGTTCAACTGCCGCGTTTCGAATAACGGTCGTCCCCTTTGCTTTGACGGCGGCGAGCATCACATTTTCCGTTGCCCCGACGGATGGAAATGGGAGATCAATCACGGTGCCATGAAGTTGCGTTGCGCGTGCAACCGTCACATCGCCTTCGTTCACAATTTTCGCTCCCATCTTTTCGAGCGCAAGCAAATGAAAATCAACCGGTCGTGCGCCAATCGCATCGCCGCCAAGCGCAGGAATCACGGCTTCGCCAAAACGATGCAGCAACGGACCAAGGAACAAAATCGGAATGCGATTCTTTTTGCTGTATGCGGTTGGAATTTGGGATGTCGTGAGCGATGACGCATCCACGGTGACACGATGACCACTCCGCTTTACCTTCGCTCCAAGTCCCTGCAACATCTCGCACGTGAGATCAATTTCACCGATCTGCGGAACGTTTTCCAAAATCACCGGCTCATCTGCTAAGAGGGTCGCAACCAGCTCTTTGGAGGCCGCATTTTTTGCGCCAGGAATCGTTACGGTCCCTTTGAGCGGGACTCCGCCGGTCACATGATATTCGTGCTCCGTTGACGTCGCGGCAGCCGATGGTTTTGCGTGTTTTGGCATATCGGATTGATTGTAAACAAAAACCGCGAGCATGTCATGCCCGCGGCTTTTTCTTATGGATTTGTTGAGGTTGCGCTGGTCGTGTCTGTCATGACCTCGATCCAGGTCGTCCCGCGCGTAAAGGTGATATCCGCGCCATCAATGGTCTCGAATTGGAACCAGCCACCAGATGAGCGCGTCCATGCACCGTCTTGCTTGTTGCCATCATGATAGATCGTTGCGGTTCCGCGACCCGTTGTGCGGATCCGTAACCGTCCATCACTATCAAGCACCTGCGCCTCGGATTGAAGGACGATCACATTTTTCGCCTGCACCTTTGCTCCATCTAAATCGAGATATGTGTTGCCATTTAACTTTCGTCCATACACGTTCGCATCGCGATCGTAGGACCAGGAAATCTTTCCCACGGATGGATACGAGACGGTTGGACCAGATCCATTTCCACGCGACGTGCCGGTTGCGCTTGATGCCGGCAAGTCATCGGCAAATCGCCAACCGCGAATCACGTCACCCTGCCAATATTTGGCTTTTGCCGCATCACGCAAAAAATCCATTTTCGTGTAGACATTGTGCGGTGCGGCACGCTTGGCACTGCGCCAAAACGATGCGCCATTAAAGTATTCGTCCAAATTTTTTGCTGTCTTTGATGTTTTGAGTTGATCGAGTGCTTCCGGACTCCCACCAACATGGGCATACACCGCACCAAGACCATTCGCGATATCCACAAAATACGGACGCGCGCTGCGCACCGGACCGATCTGGTCTGCGGTTGTCGTGGCGTCAAAAATCGCCATGTAGCGAGACATGCCACCTTCCACCGGTGCCTCGATGACGACGCTTGCTTCGGCGAGTCCAGCTTGTGGTCGCGCGTCTGGATGATTATCAATCATCACGGCAAATGGGAGGAGATGTGACTCTGCTGGTGTCACCAAGATGCCATCCAATGCTCGTGGAACAAGTGCCTCTGTGGAGGTTGAATACACGACTTGTTCCGTTGATGTGGCTGCGACGGCAACTGGCGTAGAAACCTTTCTTCCTTTGCCTGAAATCGCAAACCAGAGCAAAGCCCCACATGCCGCCAAAATAAAAACGGCCCCGACCGCAAGGAGCGGCCAAGACCGTTTAATGAACACGTCAAATGGGATGGTCTCCCGTCGAGGCGCGTCCATGGAATTTTTATTTTGAAGCTGCTGCTGCCTTTGCCTCTTCTGCCTTCTTGGCTTCTTCAGCGCTCTTCTTTTCCTCGGCTTCCGTCTTGATGGCGGTCACGTCGGCGGATTTATTTTCGTCTTCCATCTTCTTCAACTGTTCGTCCGTGAGCGGAGCAACGACCACAGCAAGCGTGATGTCCGCGTCATCAACAATCGTCACACCCTTTGGCACGGCGAGCGTCCCAACGGTGATCACGTCGTCAAACGTCTTGAGCGTGGAGAGGTCAATGTCCAAACCATGCGGAAGATCCGCTGGGAGACATTTGACTTTCACTTCGGTGATCGGGTGAACAAGCGTACCGGCAAGTGTCTTGACGGCTGGGGATTCACCAACGAAGTTCAACGGAACCTTCATGATCAATTCCTGATCCATGCGGATCTGGCGAAGATCGATGTGGTATGGCTGCATGGAAATCGGATGAACCTGGACTTCCTGGATCAATGCCTTCACCGGGGAACCACCGTCGATCGTCAAATCGATCAACGAAGATGTTCCTGCGGCGCGGTAGATGTTGCGGAAATCAGCGCGGCCAACCTTAATAGACTGTGGCTGAACGCCAAATCCGTACACAACGCCCGGGACTTGGCCGTCGTCATGTGTGTGTTTTGCGCGGCGACCGAGGGTCGTGCGGGTCGTAACTTGCAGTGCGTGTGGCATAAATCAGGAGTCCCGCAGAGCGGGATAATGTGGCCGTAGAATACGGAACTTAAGCCTTTCTGTCAAGAAGAGCTGCGCATATTGCCTGACTCTCGGATTCGAGGAGTCGATGAACGGCAATACACTCGTCGGTTGTGACCGGTCCGGCCAGCTGAAAACGCATGGCATCTTGGACCTCCATATCCGTCATCAGACCAACGGAACTGACAGAACCAGCGGCCTCGAGAACGACGGCGAGAACCGCATGCTTGCAGGATCCACAGGTGCAATGAAACAGACGCGTCGTCCCCTTTTCCCCCAATAGGCGGATTTCGGACGGCTCGTAGGCTGAGTGACACATCGGGCAATGCGCAAGCATTTTCATGCGTCTATCGTACTGGTTGGTTTGATTGCCTGCAAGCGCGTTTTTCTAGGCAAATGTGCCACGAGAATGAACAACGGCAGATTCCGCGATCCCAATGCAGATAAAGGTCATGATCAGCGATGACGCCGCGGCCGAGGCGAACGGCAACGGAATGCCCGTCACCGGCATGACGCCCAGGTTCATCCCGGCATTCACAAGCAAGTGAAATGCCATAATCGCTGCGATCCCGATAAGGCACACAGAGGCAAACGGATCTTCGGCTCGACGAGCAATGACGACCAAACGGACAAGCAAAAAGCCAAATAACGACAACACCACGGCCAAACCGACAAATCCAAGCTCCTCTCCCAAGACAGCGAACATAAAATCCGTTGACGCTTCCGGCAAAAATCGCAGGCGCGCTTGCGAACCCTCCCCAATCCCCTTGCCAAACCACTGCCCAGAGCCAATCGCAATACGCGCTTGCGCCACATTGTACCCAGCGCCTCGCGTGTCTGTTGTCGGATCAAAAAAGGTGGTGAGACGATCTTTTTGATACGGCTTCAGGCCAAATGTCCACAGTGCCGCCGCAATCGTGAGACCTGTGACAAGAAAAATCCACCAGGCGTGGCGAGGCAATCCACAAAACAACACAATCGCTCCCCAGCACGCCACAAGCACCATCGCCGAACCAAAATCCGGCTGCGCGAGCGTGATCCCAATGTACGGTGCAATCGCCGCTATGCTTCCAATGAGCGCCGTCCACGTTAATCGTTTATGCGCATGACGAGCCACATACGAAGCTAAAAAGATCACCAGTGTGACCTTTCCAAACTCAATTGGCTGAAACGACAACGATCCGATCATAAACCACCGTCCACCGCCGTTGAGCGTCTTTCCAAAGATCAGCGACATTCCAAGTACCACTAACCCTGAGAGATAGATTGGTAGTGCGAGCGAACGAATCTGTCGATAATCAATACACGCAATCACCAGCGTTAATACGATGCCGATTCCAACGGCGAGAAGTTGTTTGTTGAATTGAAAAAAATCATGCGGCTCGCGGGAAATCCCAATACCAAAAATCGCGAGGAGACCAATCGCGGAAATCGACAATGACGCGAGCAAGAGCGCCCAATCAAAGCGAGAGAAAATTCGGATCCAGCGATGCATGGCAATCATCTTGCCATAGCGGGAAAAGAGTAGCTAGTAGCTGGTAGCTCGTAGCTATTTGTTGTTTTTACTTAAAGTAGGATGGAGGGAGGTATAAACCCGGATCGGTCAGATTTGCTTGTGGTGTGATTTCGGTCCGTGTGACACCTGGAAGAATATCTCCCCACACGACATTCATCGGACGATGCTCCCCTGGCAACACTTTTGGAACAGAGATCTGTGTCATCCCGACGAGCGACGAACCGCGATACGCGCGCAAGATCAAATCCACAGACCACAATCCATATGACGCATCGTTGACGAGCGTGAAGGAGGTTTGACTGACCGCGCGACTCCCGATCACGATACTTGCATCGTAGGCGACGTTTTGAAATGAGATCTGAAATCGATCTTTTTTAAACGCATCAAAATCCGCTCCGACAAACGTTGGATCGATGCGATGCCAGCGAACATTTTCGATAATCAACGACGCCACGCCTCCTCCAGCGGACTTTGGCTTATACCCAAGCTGCGTCAATGTGTGCGTTTCATGTGGAAGAACGTATCCAACTTGCGACGGCGTCTGCTCACCAGAGAGTGAAAACGAATAGGAGAACTCGGGATACCACTGATCGTTTGGATTGGTGATATCGACAGCCATGTCGTATCGACTGTCCGTTGTTTGTAAAACGGTGACATCGGAAATGGAAACGTCCGTCGGACGATCCATCTCGAGCGATGAGAGCAACTGTTGATTGAGCGCAATGTCACGCGTGATACGAGATTCGCGTGGATACGAAATCGCGTAGGCATCAAGCAAGCCCCAGATGGAATATCCCCACAGCAACACAATCATCGCGATTAACACGCCATACGAGGCACGACGAATCGCGATCCGATTACGTACCCAAAATGACGCGAGCTCCAACTCGTCCGGTGTTAAACGACCTCCTCCGCTCTCCTCTGGCATATCGAGGAACAGTGTACCATGAATCAACACCTTGTCGGTGGA
>CAITMG010000023.1 GCA_903893445.1 Candidatus Uhrbacteria bacterium
CGCGGCTGGAAAAAGAAAAAAGGCGAAATCAAAAACCTCGAACTCGTTCAAGAGGTGTATGACATTCTCCAAAATCGTCCCGAGATTTCACTCAAGTGGATTCAAGCGCACGCGGGATTTCGCTGGAACGAATACGCAGATTCATTAGCAACCGCATATCGGAGAAGTGAAATAACACCGAGAATGGGTGGGGGAAGATAGTAGTATGCACGCCGGCAGAGTTTGTATTTTTTGCGGGTCGACACCTACATCCGCAGAGCATCTTTTTCCTGCATGGGTCGGGAGACTATTTGAGAAAAAAGGCATAAGCGGCGAGCATAGCGCTGGTACCTCAAATAGGGGGCTCCTTCGCCAGTGGAAAAATAATCGTCCACTTCAGTATGTTATAAAAGTGGTGTGCAGGAAGTGCAATAATGGGTGGATGTCTGATATTGAAAAAAATGCTATTCGAATAATATCTGCGATGATTACGGGCGGTGCCAACCCCTTTAACCCAATTCTACTTGATGAAGAGATGAAGAATTGCGTCTCTGTATGGCTCGCCTTACGGGCGGTTGTATTTTGGTATTTTGAAAAAGGACTTCAGGAGCTTCCGTCTTCATGGCTAAATGAAATAAAAGATCATGGTAGGTGTCCAAGAGGCTGGTCGATCTGGATTGGGGCAAATAATGGCGTGGTCGCCTCGCATTACATGGAAAAGACTTCCGAGATTGAGATGTATGATGGTGAGAAGGTTGTTGTTCATCAGGGGCTTGTCATGTCAGGAAATTTAGGACACTTTGTATTCAAAGTTTTGGCGTCAAGAGAGTCCGAAAGAGGCATGAGTTTTCGTCGACCTGAATATATAGCTCGAACGTTTCCAAGTAATCATCAGTCTTGTGTCTGGCTACCAAGTAGTATTTTTGATAAAACGTCGATGCTTAATTTTTTTGAGCAGGGTTGGCACGATACTAAAAAGAGCTTGGGTCAACCTTTAATTGAGATGGATTAACTAGGAAAATAAGCTTGATATGTGTTGTTTGTGGCGGGTCGGAAAGTATTGATTTAGTTTTAAAATATGACGTAGCATAATGACACGCTATGAACTTAGATTCGCAGGCAACCTATTTAATTGTACTTTCTGGTTTTATGACAGTTTGGTCATACCGTCATGTGACGGGATCGACCAGAACAGGGGAGTTTGAATATCTTGGGTTAAGTATATTTTGGGGAATGCTAAATTTAGCCCTGTATGAATTATTACAACCAGACCAAGCTGCAATAGCAACGTATTTAGCCAATCCCTATGCGGCAGGATTTGCGCTCTCTTTGATCGGGGCTGCTCTTGGCGGGCTGATTGGTTTTCTCAGGATGATGATAAAAGAAGCCAAAGAGGAGTGTGATACAAAGAAAAAGAAGAAATAGCTGTTAGCTTGGAGGACGACGAAATGCTTTCGATGTTATGAATTTGTCGGATGGAGTGTTGTCGTTTCATGCCGAGATGCATGTATAGCCTAATGGCCCCTACAAGAAACTAGTCTCAAATTCTTTAATCTTGTCATCTCTATCTTGTTTTACGATATATTTGCGCGTGACTCGTAGCATGTTTCTTTCAATAGTGAATATTACGCCAGTTATTAAAGAGATGTGCCATTCTGATCCTTTTAACTTGATGGATTCAAATAGAGCCTGGATATCATTCTCATTTTTTATTAGAACAGAATTCGTAAAGTCTATTATGAGTATATGACTTGAGCTTGCGGCTGAGTGTTTTAACTTGTCTTCTATCTCAGCCGTTAGATCAATTTTATTTTTATTGAATGTAATTGCGAGATCGTAATTCTCTCTTCGGCTTAAGTAGGTGGGGCCTGTGGTGTGCAGATGGGGCGTCGCGAGTATATCCGATCGGTCCTCAACTGTTACATTAAAGTATTGATTAGATTCGGGGATTCTTGTATAGACGGTTGACGAAAGGGTAGTTTTTAAACGACTTAGTATATTTTTAATGTTCAAGGTGTTGACGTGAAGATGAATTTTAATATTTGACTGGAGATTGAGTTGTGAAATAATTTTATGAGCACCGAGAGTGATAAGATTTTCACGATCAGAAATTCGGGTGAGCTCAATTTTGAGCCCATTTTTAAGTTCAAAATCACAAGGAGGATTTCCACTCTCAACCGTTTTCAGTAGTCCAATATTCATAAGCCAAGCCGCAAGGTGGAGATGGACGAAGTATCTATTTAGCAGCACATCTTGCGTAACTGGCTCGTTTCTAGTCTCTGCTAGGCATCTCTGCACTAATGCTCCTGTTCCCTCAACGTCCTTTAATTCATATAGATTATTCACGAGTCGTTCGAAGTACCACGGATGGTTCGTGGAGTCCGTTCTGATTCTTTCAAGATTCTCTAAAGAAATCACACGGATCAATGATTGTTCCTTCATACAATTTTTAGTAGCTAGATATAATGCGAAATGTGGATTTGGCCCACAAGAAGTTTTCTGAAGTAGAGTAGATATTCAATATAACAAAAAACCAGCCGAAAAGCTGGTTTTTAAGAATTTATTTTAATCGCCCGTGCAACATGCTCTCGGGAATGTCCTTGTTGCGAATCATGGCTTCGGTTTTTTCGTCCATCGTCCAGAATCGCTTGTGTTCAAAATAATGCTCCTCCAGCTCGCGCAACGTGTCAGTAAAGTTTTCACCAATACTTGGTACGCCTGTGATTTTTCCTTCGTCCATTAATCGGTGAACCTCCTCGACATCGGCTTCGTTTCCAACGACGAGACATGGGATGTCTGCTCCGAAAACGGTTGCAGCCGCAGAGCGATGCTTCCCTCCGAGCATGAAGTATTTTGCCGCTGGATGGTTTGATAAAAACGCACGGAGTTCCACCTTGTATGTCGCATACCGTTCCGGTCGTTCAGCAAAATAGGCGATTGCGGCCTCAATCGGGACAACGATCACGGGTTCAACCTCCGCACCTGATTTGTGTTTTTCGTAATACGAACGAAGCGCCTCCGGACTGTGAAGAGGTGGATAGTCGATCATTCCCATGAGCTGTTTTGGGTCAGAAGAGATCTTTTGCATATTTCAGTTGGAAGGATAGCTTAGGAATGATGCATCAACAATCGCAAAGATACTTTTCACAAACAAAAAACCAGCAGAGAAGCTGGTTTTTTGATGGCTGCGCCACGTGACGCAAAGCAAAACGCTCAGCGTTTGCTGAGCGTTTTACGTGGCGGGTCGGAAGGGATTCGAACCCTCGATCTTCTCCGTGACAGGGAGACGTGTTAACCGGGCTACACCACCGACCCACAGTGATTTGCCGCAAAAAGGTATCACGGGGCAAAGAGATTGGCAAGAGCAAGATTGCCGGTGGTATGATGCAGTCAAACTATGACGTCATTTTTCTCTGTTCGCCAGACGCTTCGACGGTGCGGGGTGGGGCTTGGGGCGATTTTTGCGCTGTTCCTGGCTGGTGTGGCGTCGCCGGTCTTTGCGGCAGATGTCACGGCGCCGGTGGTGGGTGCGGTGACGCCAGTGATGGCAACGGCCGGCCAACCGATCACGTTAAGTGCGTCCTATACGGATGAGACGGGCGTGACGTTTTGTCAGTTATATCAGCCGGTCAATCAGACGATCTTGGGAGTGATCTCCGTCAACGCGCTGACCAGCGGAACAGCGAGCTTGCTGTGGTCCTTTTCATCCGTTGGAAATTATTCTGTGCAATGGCAGTGTCGCGATGCGGCGGGGAATTGGGGGAATGGTCCACAAACAACGGTAACAGTCTACGCATCCGCCGTGACAGATACGACGCCACCAACCGTGAGCGCGGTTTCTCCGTTAACGGGAGTTGCGAATATGTCCGTGACACTTTCCGCATCCTACAGCGACGCGGTGGGAGTGACGCAATGTTCGTTTTATCAAAACAGTGACACGTTGCTCGGCAGCGTGAGTGTCAACGCGCAGACATCTGGTGTGGTGTCGCTCGCGCATACGTACGCGTCCGCAGGAAGTTATCCAGTCTACGCCAACTGCCGGGATGCGGCAGGGAATATGCAAAACGGTGCACTCTCGACGATCGTGATTTCCTCAACAGGTGCTGATACGACGCCACCAAGCGTGACGTGGACCGCCGTGCCAACAAGTGCGACCGTTGGATCAACCGTGACCTATGGCATCTCATATACGGAAAATGTGAACATCTCGAGCTGTCAGTTGATGGATGGCGGTCAGCAATTTGGAACGTTTTCCATCAGCGGTGTTCCGACGAGCGGGACAGGTGTGCTTGCGGTGAATTACACGCAATATCAAGTTGGCACGCGATCAATTACGGCGCGATGTCAGGATCAATCAGGGAATTGGGGATCAACATCTGCGAGCAACGTCGTGGTCAGTGGGACGTCGCAATACAACGGAGATCAGACCGCGCCAACCGTGAGCGCCGTGTCTCCGGGGAGTGGTGTGACCACTGGCGTGACAACAAATTTCTCCGCCACATTTTCCGATGGTGTGGGTGTGACGTATTGTCAGTTGGTCGAAGGTTCAACCGTGTTGGGCACAACGACAATTTCTCCATCAAGTTCCAATGGAACGGCAAATATTGCCGTGACGCTCTATTCCTCGCGAACATACGCGTTACAGATGCAATGTCGTGATGCCGCCGGAAACATGGGCTATGGCATGACGACGTCCGAGTACGTGTCTGTGTCGAGTGGAAATAGTTCCGCGCCAGTCGTTGGTCAGGTCTACCTGAGCACCGATTCGCCGATGTCCGGAAATTCCACGTGGTACTACGTCAGTGCAAGCGGCAATCTCAGTATCTCGCAGTGTCGTTTGTTGATTGATGGCGTTGATCTCGCCGCAATGACGCAGCAAAGCGTTGGATCGTTTGCGTTTCAATATGCGTTCCCCGTGTCCTATCAAGACATCGTTCACACCGCGAGCGCACGCTGTACGGATTCTTCTGGGAACAATGGCTACTCCGTGAGCACCAAGAGTTTTCATGTGTTGCCAAACACATCTGGAAACGGCGTGGACACGTCCGTGCCTGTAGTTGGTGCGGTGAGTCCAACAACCGTGACACCAAATCAATCAACAACCTTTTACGCGACGTACAATGATGCGCGAGGTGTTGTGCAGTGCAAGATGCTGCGCGATGGCAGTGTGTCGTGGATTGGTTCATCGTTTGCATCGCAAACATCCGGCTCCGTCCAATTAACCGATAGTTTATCGCAAGGCACGCATACGTTGCAGTTTGGATGCGTAGATAGCTCGGGCAATTGGGGATATGGTCCAGCAACAACGGTCTATGCTGGGACGTCCTATGGAAACGGTCAGTCGTTAACCGTTGGGATGGTTGATCAATCGTCTGTGCCAAGTGGTGTCTTCTCGGTTGTGTCCGCAAGTGTGACGGATAATGTGAGCTCGGTCTCTCGATGTTCGTTGTATATCAACGGTAATTCCCAAGGGAATATGTCGTTGATGGGAAATGTGGCAAGCCAATCATATTACTTTTCCAATCCAGGAAATTATTCCGTGTACGTGACGTGTTGGGATGCGGCAGGGAATACAAGTTCGTCATCTGTGCGCACGGTGTACGCGTCATCCTATGGATCCGGGCAGTCTGGTCTACCAGGACCGGGTTCGCTCATCAAAATGACCTGTCCGTCATACGTTGCGCCGGGTCATCCATGCACCGCTGTCTACTATTACGGCACGGACGGCAAACGCCACGCGTTTCCAAACGCGGGTGTGTATCGCACATGGTTCCCGGATTTCTCCGGTGTGCTCGAAGTGAGTGATATTTTTCTCGCCAACATCCCGCTCGGCAAAAATGTGCAGTATCGCCCAGGTGTGCGCATGGTGAAATTCACCACGGATCCAAAAGTCTATGCGGTGTCACGTCGTGGCATCTTGCGCTGGGTCACATCGGAATCCATCGCATCGACGATCTATGGACCGTACTGGAATCAGATGATTGATGATTTGCCAGACACGCTCTACACGAGCTACACGTTTGGTGCGGATATCGGAAGCGCAACATCGTTTGTTCCATCAAACGAAATGTCGAATACCACGAGCATCGACGCAAACTACTAAAGCTGATTGATTTTGGCGGCCAAGATAAAGTCGTTATTCGAAAGGCCGCCAATGGCGTGGGTCGACAATTCCAGTTTGATCTTGTTCCACCACCAATGGATGTCCGGATGGTGTCCTTCGGATTCCGCAAGTGCGCCAACCCTGTTGATCCACGCAAGCGCTTCGACAAAATCTTTGAACGTAAATTCGCGAGAAATGGACGTGGCATCGTCCGCAAGCGTCCAGTGATTGGCTTCGGCGGCAAGTCGAAAGGCTTCTTCGCGGGGAAGGGGGAGCGTACCGCCTTCGCAGGGCACGCAGTGTTGCTGGGTCAATGGGGTTGTCATAGAGGAAATATAAGGTAATATACTCTCGGTATGAAAACGTGGCTATTGAAGACCGAACCCGAGGAATTTTCCTGGGAAACACTCGAAAAAGACGGAAAGACATCCTGGACAGGGATCCGCAATTTCGAGGCGCGCAATAACATCCGGCAAATGATGCCGGGTGATGTTGTTTTTATCTATCACTCGGGCGAGGAAAAAATCGTCATGGGCGTTGCGCGCGTCACATCGGAAGCGTATCCCGATGAAACCGCAGAAAAAGGCGACTGGAGCGCGATTGATATCGAGCCGGTCAAAGCGCTGACGCGTCCGATCAGTCTCGAGGAAATCCGCAACACCTACACGCTCAATACAATGCCATTGATTTCACAAACACGACTCTCCGTCGTACCTGTGACCGAACCGCAAAAAGAACTCTTGCTCAAGATCGCCAAAACAACTTTGTAGGAACTATGTCTCGCAAAACAACGCTGCGGATCGTGCTCGCCGTCATGATCCTGATTGTGCTCCTCGGTGGCTCATGGTGGATGTGGTCGATTGGCAATCCTGTTGCCGATCAATCGCATGCTTTTCGCGTTGATCAGATTCAAGGGAGCGTGGACTGGAAACAGCATGGGACTGACGTTTGGAAAACGATCTCAACCACGCAAGAGGTCGCATCTGGTGATGCGTTGCGCACAGGCGCGGGTTCGTCCGTCGAAATTGTGTGGGATGATCGCGGCGTGACGCGTTTAGATGCGAATACGCAGATGACGATTGAATCCGCACCAGCGGATGCAGGATCGGTCCTGCAGGCACAGACGGCATTGCGCTTGGACTCCGGTCGCGTGTGGTCGCGGTTGTTAAAGTTGATGGATGTCGACAGTTCCTTTGCCGTAAAAACCGATACAACCGTCGCAACGGTGCGCGGAACAATTTTTGGATTTGAACGCTCAACATCTGGATCGCGGGTCACGGTTGCGGAATCCGTTGTGAGTGTTGCGCCGGCAACCGGTGATGGCGCCTCAACGCTGTTACGCGATAAACAAATCGGTGATTTTACAGATAACGGAAGCGCCACATCGGTGCGTAGCACAACCGATGCAGATGATTGGATGACAGCGAATACGCCAAAAGACCGCGACTTTGATGCCGCGTGGCGCAAGCGCATGACGGATCGCGAAACGCTCTTGCGAGGCAACCTGCCAGAGTGGTTAGTCGAGGCATCTGAGCGAGTGCGTTTAGCTGCAGCATCCCCGGATCAGCAAGCGGATTTGACGGCTTCCTACCTCACGCGTCGTTTAGCGGTTGCACAGGCAGATCCATCGCATGCGCGTGAGATTCTTGGTGGATTGGATCTGAGCTTGTTGCGCGGTGCAACACAACAGCGAGCGTTACGCGAAATTAACGACATGCTTTTTCTCGAAGAGCCGCGACCAGGTCATGTCCCAGATTCCGGTTGGTTCGAAACGTTACGCGGGATGCGTATCACATTGCTGACATCAGCTTCACATTCCGATGCCTATGCACGCGCGATTGTGATTGATGATGCGATCGATGGCGTGCTTTTTCCGCCGTCTCCACTTTCTGCAGATGACTTGCGTGCACGCATCGTTGATATCAATGGACAAATTACGGCATGGGAACGAATCTTTGGAACAACAGACGCCTTGCGCAAAAAAGCCGAAGCACTCCGCGATCGATTGTCGGGCTTTAGCGTGACCGGTGCGTTGATTCCGGATGTGGTTCCGACAATTACGCCATCCATCGAAGCGGCAACATCAACAACGTCGACGATTCCTGTTGTTTCATCTGGAACAAATGGCACGCAAGCTCCAACCGTGCCGCGAGTTCCACCGACGCGCCCACCGGCGGTGTCATCATCAACAAACAACGGAACCGCTCCGCAAACGCCACCCGCGACAAACGTCGTCGTGTGCGATCAGCCATCCTACATGCTGATTCCGTCTCCGGGGTCGGTGCAGGTTGGGCAGTCTGTTGATCTCCAATTGTTTGCAACGTGTCGGGATGGTCGTGTCGTTGATCTTTCTGCGCGTGCGACATTCTCCCTCGCAGATGCAACGACGGGGCAGCTTTCCGGAAAAACATTTATCCCTTCAAAAGCCGGCATGCCGATGGTTCGTGGAACCGTGCTTGATGCAGACGCGATGCACGGCGCGAGCGCAACCGTTCAGGTGACCAAAGTTGTTCGCCAGCTGACCGGTGTTCGTGCAATTGCTGCTGGCCCAACGAGCCTGACAACGGGGCAAAGTTCTCCATTAGATGCGACGGCTGTGTATTCCGATGGCTCGACGGCTGACATCAAGTATCAGTGCAGTTGGTCCACAAGTAATCCGCGATTAGCCATGATTTCATCCGCAACCTTTTTGAGCTTGTCCGGAACGGGTTCGGTCTCTGCGATCTGTACGTATGCGGAAAACGGCATCACGAAAACCGGCAGCGTGGATATGACAATCGCGCTTGATCCATCGTTGACCCCGACAAACGGCGCCGCACCTGGCACGACAGCTCCAGCGGTCACAGCTCCGCCATTTACGTACGTGCCATAAACGAGTGTATGAACGAACGCAAGCCCTACTACATCACCACCGCAATCCCATACGTCAACGCACCGCCGCACATCGGTCATGCGTTGTTGTTTATCTATTCCGATATCCGCGCAAGATTCGCTCGACTCGAGGGGAATGATGTGCGGTTTTTAACGGGCACGGATGAACACGGACAAAAGATCGCCAACAAAGCCGCAGAAGCAGGGATCTCTCCAAAACAATTTACAGATGAGGTTTCGGAAACCGTTCGCGCGATGGCACGGCTCGTCAACATGTCCAACACGGATTTTGTCCGCACGACCGAACCGCGTCACGAAAAAGCCGTGATCGCATTTTGGAAACGTGTGGAGGCGAATGGCTTTATCTACAAAAAACGGTACGGTGGTTTGTATTGCGTTGGATGTGAGCAATTTAAAACAGAAAAAGATTTGGTGAATGGGGAATGTCCAGATCACAAAAAGAAACCAGAGTACATTGAGGAAGAAAACTATTTCTTCAAGCTGTCCGCATTCCGTAATCAGCTGCTCGCGTGGTACGCCGATCATCCAACCTACGTCATTCCAGATACGCGTTTCAATGAAATGAAACAGTTGGTGCAAGGCGGACTCGAGGACATGAGCATCTCGCGTTCAACCGAGCGCATGTCGTGGGGGATTCCGGTTCCTGGTGACGAATCGCAGGTGATTTACGTGTGGTTTGATGCGTTGGTCAACTATTTAACAGGTGCGGGATTTGGAACAGCCGATGACGCCGAGTGGCAACGTTGGTGGAATGAGGTGACGCACGTGTTGGGTCAAGAGATCAATCGCTTTCATTCTATCTTGTGGGTCGCGATGTGTATGGCTGCGGATATCACGCCGCCAAAACAATTCGCCGTGCATGGATGGATTACCGTAGAAGGACAAAAGATGTCCAAGTCGCTTGGCAATGTGATTGTTCCAGAGGATTTAGTGAACACATTTACGTGCGATGGCATGCGCTACTTGCTGGCGCGCGAGTTTGTCTTTTCGAGCGACGGTGATTATGCGCGCGAACGCTTTTTGCAAAAATACGAAAGTGACTTGGCAAACGATTTAGGAAATCTGGTTTCGCGTGTCACGGGCATGTTAACGAAGTATCGCAACGGTGTCGTTCCCGCGCAGGCGGGAACCCAGTCCGCGCTCCTCGAAGCATCATGGTCCGAATATCGAACGCACATGAGCGTCTGTCGATTTGATCAGGCGTTAGATGCGGTGTGGCGCGTGATTCGCGAAGCCAACCAAACCGTTGATCGCGAAAAACCATGGGTGCTTGCCAAGGAGGGGAAAGAGGCAGATCTCGATCGCGTTCTCGGCGAACTCATCGAGACGATCCGTCATATCGGTTGGATGATTCGTCCGATCATGCCGCAAACATCAGATCGCATCTTGGATGTTCTTGGGATCGCAGGCGATCGAGACGCCCTGACGATCGATGAGGTTTCAACATGGGGATTACTCGAAGCGGGAAAAATGATTCCGCCGGCCCCGCCAATGTTTCCACGGTTAGAAAAATAAAAGAACGTGAAAAGAAAATGTCCCCCCGATTCCGTTTGAATCGGGGGGACGTTGGTTATGTGTGCGACTAGAGAAGTTCGCACACCTGAGCGGCGTTGGGCTTGGACAGGTCCCAGCGGACCGTGTCGCACGCGCTGCCGTTCTTGCCCTTCACGCAGTGCATGTCCGCGCCCTCGCCGAGGTGCATCTTCATGCCGGGCGTGGGGCTGTCGAGCGAGATGTCCGAGAGGTTGTCCTGGCCGAAGTACTTCTTCGCCAGGGCGACGTCGAACGGCTTGCAGGACGGTTGCGGTGCGGCCACCGGCGCCGGCGTCGGAGCTTCGATCACCTGCGGCACCACGGGAGCCGCGGTGGTCGAGGTGCTCGATGCCGTCATCGCGGCGACGTTCGTCGACGGGGATCCGGCCTCCTGGCAGGTCTTCCCGACGAAGATGAGGACGATCACGAGACCGATCGCGCTGACGAGCGCGGCGAAGGCCTTGAAGCTGTTCCGCTTCGCGCCCTTGTCCACGTTGCGTTGCAGCGTCACCGTGCCCGGCTTGGGGCTGGACGTTCCGTTGCCGGACGTCGTCGCCTTGTTCTTCTCGTCCTGCTTGCGCACGCCGACCTCGCGCTCGTTGGCCTTCTGGGCATCCGGGTGCGCCGCCTTCGCCTTGGGCGTGGGGGTGTCGTCGTTCACGGGCAGGGGCGGGATGACCACCACATCTCCGGCGACCTTCACGTTCGTCGCCGGCGGACTGGCCGGGGGCGAGGACGGGAGCGGCGGTTCCGCCGGGAGATTGACCGGCGTCGGCTGTGCCGAGCCCGTCTTGGCCTTCATGTCCGCGCCGCAGAACTCGCAGTTCGCTTTGGAGATGTGACTCTCCTTTGCGCACAGCGGGCAGGGCTTGGTCATGTCGGCCATCTCGCGGAGGTCGTTGTTGACCGGCGTCGTCGGCTTCGAAGAGATCGGAGCCGAGCTTGCCGTGGCGACTTCCGTCGGCGCCATCGCGTTCACGGACGGGGCAGGCGCGACGACGTTGCTGTCGTTCGTGCTGCCGGGGAACTTCGCCGTGAGCGCGTCCTCGGGCTCCTCCTCGTCGTCGGGCTGCTTCACGA
This sequence comes from Candidatus Uhrbacteria bacterium, assembly GCA_903893445.1. Lineage (GTDB taxonomy): Bacteria > Patescibacteriota > Patescibacteriia > 2-12-FULL-60-25 > 2-12-FULL-60-25 > CAITMG01. Next base: position 11,588 of record CAITMG010000023.1, read on the forward strand.
CCTCCGCATCCTTGATGGACACGCTGGCGCGATACGAGCCGACGCTGATGAGATCGCCATCCTTGAGCGGCAGAACCTGATCTTTGGCGAGGAGCGTGCCATTGAGACTCGTCTCCTTGCCGCCGAAGCTCTTGCCGTACTCCTTGATCGAGTACTCGCCGAAGCGCTTCTTGTAGACGCTGTACTGGATCTTCGCGACGTCGGGGTGATCGATGATGATCTTCCCGGCGTCCTTGGTCTCCACGTTCGTGCCGACGAAGAAGATTCCCGTCGGCTCGTCCGCGAAGTTGAAGACCTGGGTCACGATCAGGTTCGGGCTCGGCGGCATGCTGAGCCGTCCTTCGACGAGATCCTCCTGACGGACGGGCTCACCCGGCAGCGACACGCGCGGCGAATCGTTCGCAGGGCTGTCGTTGACCGGAGTGGTGACCTGTTCGGCGGCCGGCGGCGCCGCGGGGGTGCTGCTGGCCTTGGGCGTGACGGGCTTGGGGGGAGAGGGGAATTCCACGGGTCCTCCTACGGACGTTGGGGGTGATGAACAAAACGGGACGTTGAATTGAGAAACGAGCGTAAACTCCTGTAAAACCTGCTTCTCCGAGAGTTCGGAGAATGGAGAAACATACCAGAGAAAGGGGGTTTTGTCAAGTCATTGCGCTTCTTTTATGCTATACACACCTTGTATGGCACGATCTCGCCCCCCGCTCGTTCGTCAATCCCGTGGTCCTGTGGTTGTTTTGGTCTGGGACGGATTTGGGATTTCCGCGAAAAAAGAAGGCAATGCCGCCCTCGAAGCGCGCATGCCAACCTGGAATAAGCTGCAAAAAGCCTATCCACACTCCCAGCTCAATGCGGATGGAGAGGCCGTCGGATTGCCAGAGAATCAGCCGGGCAACTCAGAGGCGGGTCACGAAACCATTGGGGCAGGCCGTGCGGTCGAGTCTGATCAAGTTCGCATCGACCGAACGATCGCAGATCACACATTTGAAGACAATCCGGGTTTATTGCGTGCGGCGGCTCACTGTATCCGCGAAAAGAGCACACTCCATCTCATGGGGTTGCTGACCGCAAACAAGAGCGGTCATGCCAGTCCACATCACGTGCAGGCCTTGATCCGATTTGCGCAAGGGATGCGTTTGCCGCGCATTGCGTTGCATCTGTTTACCGATGGTCGCGATACACCACCGTTCCACGCGGCGCATCTGATCGCAGAGCTCGAACGGACGTTGCCAAAAAATGCCGTCATTGCCAGTGTTACGGGTCGATTTTATGCCATGGACCGCAACCGCTTTTGGGACCGAACGGCACTCGCATATGATGCGCTCGCTGGTGGAAAAGGTGTTGGCGCAGAGTCGGCGATCCAGGCGGTGACACAAGCGTACAATCGCGGTGAGAGCGATGAATTTATTACGCCAACGGTCATCTGTCGCAATAATACGTGCATCGCGCCGATCAGCGATAATGATGCGGTTGTTTTTTGGAATCTTCGCTCCGATCGCGCGCGTCAGCTGGCAAAACCGTTTGTCATGCGGGCATTTGAATCCATGGAGCCGCATGCGTTTCATCGGAGTGTCATTCGAAGAAATGTCTGCTTTATTACGTTGACGGAATTTGGAAAAGATTTGGACAGCGTCATTGCGGCGTTTCCCAATCGCGAAGTTCCAGGCACGCTCGTTGAGGCGTTGCGGTATCATAAACAAATCTACGCCGCAGAGTCGGAAAAATTTTCACAAGTCACGTATTTTTTAAACGGTGGCTATGACCGTCCGCGCTATGGCGAAGAGCGTATCCGTGTACCGTCCCCTCGCGTCGGGAATTACGAGCGCACACCGCGCATGCGCGCAGATGAGCTCGCAAGACGCATCGCGTCGTCAATCAGCGGACCGGTCGATTTTCTCCTGGCGAATTTTTGCAACGCGGATATGCTGGCTCATACGGGGAATGAACACGCGGGCATCCTTGCTTGCGAAGCACTGGATGATGCATTGGCTGTCGTATGGAATGCGGTCAAGCGCATGCACGGTGTCTTAATCGTGACGTCTGATCATGGGAATATCGAAGCGATGCGCAATCCGCATGGCGGCGTTGATACGGAGCATAACCCTAATCCGGTCCCATTTCTCATTGCGGGTGAGGTCGCAAAAGGTCGTAAGGCATGGCGTGGGACGCTTGCGGATGTCGCCCCAACAGTGCTATCTCTCTTGGGCGTTGAAAAACCGGTAGAGATGAAAGGCCGCAATTTACTTCGCTAAATATGAGTAGACCAAAACCAGTTGTCTTGATGGTGATCGACGGATTTGGCGTAGCTCCGCCAACCGACGGCAATACCGTGACGGAATCTAAAATGCCGAATTTTTCGCGATACGTGGAATCGTATCCCGCGATGACCGTGTTAGGTTCCGGGTCTGCCGTGGGGTTGTCGTGGGGAGAGATGGGAAACTCCGAAGTCGGCCACTTGACCATTGGCGCCGGCCGCATCTTTTTTCAAAGCTTGCCGCGCATCAATCTCTCGATCGAGAACGGAGAATTTTATACGAACAAAGCATTTGTTGATGCGATCGCGCAGTGCAATAAAACTGGAGGCACGCTTCACCTGATGGGATTGATCTCACCGGGAAACGTGCATGCGAGCGACATGCATTGCAAGGAATTGCTTGAGCTGTGTCGTCGTCAAAAGTTTACGCGCGTTGCGGTGCATGCGTTTCTCGATGGTCGCGACGCGATCTACAATAGCGGCATCACGTTTATCAAAGAGCTGGAAGAAAAAATGAAAGAGCTGGGAACAGGAAAAGTTGCGACGATTGCTGGTCGCTATTGGGCGATGGATCGCGATAATCGTTGGGATCGGATCCAAAAGGCGTATGAAGCCATCACGCTGGGAAAAGCGGATGTCATGGCAACCTCCGCAACCGAAGCGATCGAAGCGTGCTACGCGCAAAAGGTGTATGACGAACAGATCGTCCCGACCGTGATTACAGAAAATGGTAAACCCATCGCACGCGTGCAAAAAGGCGATGCCGTGATTTTTTTCAACTTCCGTCCAGATCGTGCGCGTGAAATTACGAAGGCATTTGTGTTGCCGTCGTTTGATAAATTTCCACGCACGTTCGTCCCTGATGTGCTGTTCGTGACGATGACAGAGTACGAAAAAGATCTGCCAGTCTCGGTTGCATTTCCACCGCAAGTGATTGAAAACTGCATGGCAAAAGTTGTGTCTGAAGCCGGGTTGCGTCAATTGCATATCGCGGAAACGGAAAAATATGCGCACGTCACGTTTTTTATGAACGGGATGATCGAAGACGCCTTTCCAGGCGAGGAGCGTGTCATCATCCCATCACCGCGCGTTTCAACGTATGACAAAGCGCCAGAGATGTCTGCGATGCTGATCGCGGATCGCGTGGTGCAGGAGATTTCCAAGGGAACATTTGATTTGATCATTCTCAATTTTGCGAATCCAGACATGGTCGGGCATACAGGTGATGAACAAGCGACCATCAAAGCAAACGAAACCGTGGATAAGGCGCTCGGGATGATCGTGGATGCCGCGCTCGCGGTAAATGGCGTATGTCTCATCACCGCAGATCACGGTAATGCCGAAGAGGTAAAAAACCTCGTCACCGGCGACATGGATAAAGAGCATTCCACAAATCCAGTCCCATTTGTCGTGATCGGAAAACAATTTGAAGGCAAAAAAGCGCCAAGCGGCGATGTGGTCAACGGCGAACTCTACATGACGCAACCGGTCGGTATGTTAGGCGATGTTGCGCCAACGATTTTAAAAATCCTCGAGATCCCACAACCAAAAGAAATGACGGGCACGCCGCTGATTTAAGAAAATGAAAAACGAAACGTCGCAGGTATTGCGAATACTGTCCAAACGCTATCCCCAAAAAGGGGATATGGATTTGGGCACGCCGGAAGATACGATTTTGGGTGTGTTGATGTCCGCGCGAACAACGGATGTGCAGGTGTTGAAAATTTTTCCATCATTTCGAAAAAAGTATCCAACATGGAAAAAGCTTGCGGCCGCATCGCCGGCCGAGATCGCGCAGTCGATCAATACGATTGGGCTCTACATCTCAAAAGCAAAAGCCATCAACGGACTGGCAAAAAAGATTTTGAATGAGTTTGATGGAAAAGTTCCACAGACAATGGAGGAATTGGTGACGCTCCCAGGCGTTGGTCGCAAGACCGCGAGCTGCGTGCTTGCGTATTGCTTTCATGTGCCAGCGATTGCCGTGGATACGCACGTCTTTCGTATTGCGCATCGGTTGGGTTGGTCGAAAGGAAAGACACCAGAGCGCGTTGAACAAGATTTGCGAAAGCTGGTTGCGGAAAAAGAATGGATGGATATTAATCGCACGTTTGTGCGATTTGGTCGGGAGATTTGTACGGGTGCGCGTGCACCAAGGTGCTGGATGTGTCCGGTGGCCAAGTGGTGTCCGTATTCCCCAAAGACGAGTGCGCCGTCCGCATGATATCGTAGGTCAATCGTATGACGGATTTGCAGATCGTGTTGGCGTTTCAGCATTTTGTGCTCTCGTTGCCAGGTGGCGCAGCGATGGCGATTTTTTGCGCTAAATGGTTGATTTTTGTGGAAGGTGCGATCGCCGCCGCATTTTTGTTATCGAAAAAGCGGCTTAAGCGAGCCATTGCCGGGCAAGCCGCTGTTGCGATGGGGCTCGCGCTCATTATCGTTTCCGCCGTTGGTCACTTGGTGCTACGCATTCGTCCGTACGCGACGTCATCGCTCGTTCAGCTGCTGATTTCTCCGCCGCTCAAATCCTCATTTCCATCCGGTCATTCATCTTCCGCATTTGCGATGGCGTTTGTGATCTTCAGCTTAGACCGCCGCGTCGGAATCATCGCGCTGATCCTTGCGTCGTTCGTTGCGATGGGACGTGTTGCCTCGGGTGTGCACTTCCCAACAGATATTCTTGGCGGAATGTTGGTCGGGGCATTAAGCGCCCTCATTGTTCGCACATTGCATCGTGATGTCTGGGAGCGGTACGCCAAAAAATCTTCTCCTTCGTCATCAACATGAAACTCATCGGATTTCTATTTGGATTGTTCGTGATCTGCGCGGCGATTTTCTCTGCCGTCTTTGTGCCGGCCGCATGGTTCTCCGAACCAACATCCGGCGCGCCAAATCTCTCGATCGACATTACGGCGTCATCGACGGCCGCAACGGTTGCGGATCAGCTCGTTGAAAAAGGCGTTCTCACAACCACGATGGGGTATCGTCTCTATGCGATGATCGACGCGTCTGCGAATAAACCGCGTGCTGGTTCATATACCGTTCAGCCGGGCATGAGCTATCGCGTCATCGCAAAAAAGATCGCCGCAGGTCCACAGCGCGATGAAGTCTCGGTGAAAGTGATTGAAGGTTGGTCGCTCATGGATGAAGCGAATATGTTGAAAGATATGGGTGTGACGCTACAAAAACCGCTTGCGTCAGACTATGAATCTGATTATCCGTTTCTCGCAGATCTACCAAAGGGCGTGACCCTCGAAGGCTATTTGTTTCCAGATACCTATCGCGTTTGGAAGGATCAGCTTCCGGAGGGTTTGGTGAAAAAACAGCTCGACGCATTTGCATCGCGTGCTGACCGGATTGAGACAGAAGCGAAAAAACAGGGGAGAACGGTTGAAGAGGTTGTGACACTTGCCTCGATCGTCCAAAAAGAAGTTGCGGATAAAAGTGAAATGAAAACCGTTGCCGGCATTTTTTGGAATCGTCTCAAGATCGGAATGCCTCTGCAATCTGATGCGACCGTCAATTACATCACGCACGCGGGCAATACGCGCCCATCGGCAAAAGAGCTCAAATCCGAATCACCGTATAATACTTATTTGAATAAGGGGCTCCCTCCAGGACCAATCAGCAATCCTGGTGCGGATGCACTCGAAGCCGCGCTGTTCCCGGAAAAGTCGTCGTATCTCTATTTTTTGACAGATGCGAACGGCAAGCTCTATCTCGCAAAGACGCTCGACGAGCACATTCGAAACCGCAACAAGGCATTTGGGGAATAGGGCCCTTGAAATCCTGCGTAGACATGATATTGTCGCGCGCACTCGGCTGAAACGGAAAACACGCACCTTCAAAAGAAGAGGGAGAGGGGATGAAACAGATGACGCGCGGACTGCAACGGATGGACGTTTCGCATAAGGGCGGATCGCTCACGGCACTCATGGATGTGTTGCCGAGCGGGATTCGGATCCAGCGCGAAAACGCAAACTGGACGCACGGCGAAGACCCGACGAATACGTATCGGATTCGCGGCGGTACCGTGTGGGTGCGCAATCTCGAACTCGAGAAGCGCACGGAAGGCGGATCCAAGTACATGCGGTGCGTGGATCTCTTCGGGGCTCTGCGGCAGTGCATTCACATCGACGCGCAGTACGCGGTCCCGACACAGGACCGTCCGACGCCGGAACCAGGAACGGACTCCGCGGATCTCGCGGACCGCATCGAGACCGGCCGCGGCATCGCGCTTTCGGCGCTCGAGCGTAAGAAGCTCGACCCGCTGGAGCAAAAGGCCGTCGATACGATTCAGATGATGCAGGCCGATGCGCTCAAGACGCGCCGCAACGAGCACATGCTGTCCGTTGCGTCCTACTATGAGCGCGCGCTCAACGCCTTTACGGCCGACTCGCTCGGTCGTCCCAATCCCGCCGTGGCAGCCATGCTGACCGGTGCGGGGATTGGCGAGGCGATCGCACGCAGTCGTCAGATCGAAAAGATCGACGACCGCATCTCGACACGCCTGGAGGTTCTCCATACGTTGATCGAGAACGATATGAGCGTCTTCCAAGAGCTGTGGGATGACGTCAAAGAGCCAAAGGATCTGGGCCACGAAGGCCCGATCCGTCGGTCACTGCGACGTGTACGGCAAGCAGCATCTGAGCATGCGACGGAGAGTGTTCGAAAGGAGGGCGCAAAAGCGCTCAACGAGATTCGAACGCGCTTGCGCGCGCACCAAGAGCGGTTGCAGCATATTCATGCGGCGCCGTTTCGACGAAACGCCTTCCACACGCTCGAAGACCTTCATGAGGCGATCGCGCTGTGTGATGGCGAGCATCACGCGCGGCTCGCGGAGCAGATCTCGCTCATGCGACGCGGTATCCAGTGGGTGTTTGCGCTCAAAGAGATGCACGACAGTCTGTTGACGCCGCTCTCCATCCAGATCGAGATGTACCGACTTCGGTGTCGGCACAAGAACCAGCAGGGCGTGCGGACGAAGTTTCGCATCGCCTTCAAGGACTATCTCGTCCAGTTCTCGGATCACTTTTCGTGGGTCGCAAAGCGGCTCACGATCTTTCAAGACCGGCTTGGTCGTTGTGATGACGACAAGTTCGCGAAGCTCGTGAAGAAAGACGTCGTCGATGCGCTCAAAGAGGCGCATGACGCGATCGCCGAGCACGACTGGTTGGCCGTCGAGCGCAAACTCGAGACGATCGGTCATATTCTCTAACACGGGCGCGATGAATCGCGCCCCTACGTTGCCCGCACCAGCTTCTCGCCGTGTGCGGGCTTTTTTGTTACTCTCCCAGACATGTCTGTCTTTGTCTTGCAGGGGGATACGCGCCCCATGAAACGCCGCATTGATTATGCGAAGGAATTAAACCAGGAACAGCTGGATGTCGTGCTCAATGGCGATGGTCCGTGTCTTGTCCTTGCTGGCGCAGGTTCCGGGAAAACGCGCACCATCACGTATCGGGTGTCGTATCTTCTCGAGTCGGGTGTTGATCCGTCACGCATCTTGCTCCTGACGTTCACGAATAAAGCTGCAAAGGCCATGATGGGCCGTGTGTCGTCGTTGCTTGGCTCAGGTGCCGATGGTGTGTGGGGTGGAACGTTTCATTCGATTGGCAATCGCATCTTGCGCAGTTACGCGGATGTTCTTGGATATTCGTCGCGTTTTTCCATTTTGGATCAAGATGATTCGCAAAGTTTGATCAAGGCCGTGATGAAGGAATTGCGCATTGATCCAAAAGCGCGTCGGTTTCCAACCGCATCAGTGGTGCAAAATATTTTGTCGTACACGCAAAACACGACATCGAGCGTGCAAGAGACGCTGGAGATGAAATATCCAAACTTTCAAGATTTTGTCGCGGATATTGAAGACATCGGTCGCATCTATCACGAACGCAAGCGTGCCGCGAATGCCATGGATTTTGATGATCTGTTGCGCAATTGGCTCCTGTTGATGTCGAACGCAGAGATCGGTCAACGCATCTCGCAACAATTTGAATACGTGTTGGTGGATGAATATCAAGATACAAATGCGTTGCAAGCCGCGATCGTTGGCGCTGTTGCTGCGGTGCATAAAAATGTGCTCGTTGTGGGTGATGATGCGCAGTCGATCTATGCGTTTCGCGGAGCGAACGTGCAAAACATTTTGAATTTTCCAAAAGAGTGGCATGGCTCACGCATCTTTAAATTGTTGACCAACTATCGATCTGTCCCAGAGGTGCTTGATCTCGCCAACGAGTCGTTAAGCCACAATGTGAATCAGTTCCAAAAGGATTTGATCGCAATGCATGAGCGAGGAAAAAAGAAACCCGTTCTCGTGACCGCAGCGTCTGCGCGACAAGAAGCACAGTTTGTTGCCGAGCAGATTTTGGCCTTGCGCGCCGAGGGAACCGCATTGGGAAATATGGCCGTGTTGTTCAGGAGCTCGGCACACTCGCAAGCATTGGAATTTGAGTTGATGAAACGTGATATTCCCTACGAATATCGTGGCGGCATGAAGTTTTTTGAACGCGCGCATATCAAAGACGCGTTAGCATATGTCCGTATTTGTGAAAATTCGCGTGACGAGGCTGCGTGGCTTCGCGCACTCAATCTCCATCAGGGGATTGGCGCAACAACGGCCGTGAATCTCGCGCGACGGTTGCAAGTCATGGACGTGGAAGCTGCGGTGGAATCAACCGCGCTCCCGTTGCCAGGAAAAGCGCGAGCCGGCTGGGAAGAGTTTGCCGAGATTTTGCGTCGCGTATTGCGCGAACGTCCGTTGCCAGGGTTGATGATTAAATCCGTGCTCACGGCAGGGTATCGCGATTATCTCGAACGCGAATATCCCGATTGGAAAGATCGATTTGAAGATTTGGAACAGCTCGCGATGTTCGCCGAAGGCTATCGTGATTGCGCATCGTTCCTTGCGGACATCGCATTGTACGATGAAGCGATCAGCGGTGGACGCGCAGAAAAACAAAACGCCGCAAGCGAAGAGCGAATGGTATTATCGACGATTCATCAGGCCAAAGGGTTGGAATGGGACACGGTTTTCGTCATTCATCTTGCAGAGAATTCGTTCCCAAGTCGCCGCGCCATGAACGAAGCTGCAGGTCTCGAGGAAGAACGTCGGTTGTTTTACGTAGCCGTGACGCGTGCGCGCAAATCGTTGTTCCTCACATTCCCGATGATGAGCGGTTTTGACACGATGATGCTCAATCAACCGTCGATGTTTATCGAAGAAGTTCCGCCGAGTTTATTTGAGCGCATGGAATTGCGTGAGGCGCGGAGCATGCGTCCAACGGGCCAGGGAAATTGGAGTCAACCCGGTGCGAGCAAATCACGCGGTAATAGCGATGGATTTTTCAACGAACCAGATCGCAGTGATTGGTCCTGGGATGAACCGACAATTGAAGTGAGTCGTGACGGTGACCGCAAGGCATCATCAACGGCCAGTGTGTGGAAAAGTTCAAAAAAAGCTGTCGAGCCACCAAAAATCTCGTTCTTGCGAGATATCGACGAGTTATAACGGTTTTGCTAGGGTTGCCCCATGAATCCAGCCCGAATCCGATTACCGGGTCATCCAGATGCGGCATGCGACCTGGTCGCTGAGTCCATCGTGGATGAATATTTGCGCCGTGATCCAAAATCACGGTTGAATATTTCGGTTACCGGCGGACGCGGCGCGCTGTTTGTCGCGGGCGATGCCATGAGCACGGCGGATTTTGATATCTCGCAAGTCATTCAGCGCGCGCTTGGGTCGGTTGGCGTCATGGCTGGCATTGAACCATTCGTTTCGATCGAACCGGTTGTTGCCGAGCGAGCAACATTGTTTGGAACGGGGACCGAGTCTCCGGTGGTTGTGTTTGGATATGCGACCAGCGAAACACCCGAGCTGGCTCCAAAGTCACTGGTGACTGCGATGCGCATCGCACGCGCCTTGGAAGAAAAACGTTCGACAGATGATGAGTGGTTTTGGTTAGGCGCAGACGGAGAGGTGTTTGTTGATGGGGAAAAGACGCAGCCAGTCGTCTCGATTCGCGTTGAGCACGGTTCGCTCGCAATCGAAGACGTTCGTCAGCGCGTGACGGAGATCGCAAAAGGAATCGCCTCAGACGCAACGATTCGGATCAACGAACTCGGTCGTGATGAGGCGCGCGGATTGGGGAATGTGATGGGCGCATCTGGACGTGAAACGCAAAGCTATGGAGCGCTGATGCCCTCAACCCCATCCGTCATCGGCATCGATCCGTTACAGCCGCAAAAAGGCGGCGCCTGGCTTGCTCGATGGGCGGCGCGCGATCTGGTGAAGCGGGGGGCAAAGGCGGCGATGGTGCGCTTGATGTATCTGCCAGGTGATCGTACGCCAACACGCATGAGCGCGCGGGATGAAAAGGGAAAAGACCTTACGGTGCTACTTGATCGGGAGTCACTCTCCCTCAATCGAGTTATCAGCGAATGGATGCGTCCACAGCTCAATGTTGATGCGTCGCGCTGGGGTTGGGTCGCGTCACCGGGGCTTCCGTGGGAGGTTTGATTGTTGGGTACGCTCTGATACAATCAAGGGTACCTATGAAAAAGACACCGATTTTTGCATTATCCGCCGCATTGATGCTGGCCGGTGCAGGTTGTACGTCTACCCCAAGTACAACGCCATCTGCTGCGACTCCGGCTTCCTCGCAAGCCACTAATTCTGCTCCGAGCGAAACAACCAATCCATCCGCTCAGCTTTCGACAACCACAACTATGGCCCCAACAAGCAAATACGCCTTCCCAGGAATCCTTCCGGAAAGCGAAACAGCAAACAAAGAAGTCGTCATTAAAACAACCAAGGGTGATATTGTTTTTGAATTGCTTCCAAAGGAAGGTCCAAAAGCCGCATCCAATTTTGTCTATTTAACCGGACAAAAGTTTTATGATGGGTTGACGTTTCATCGTGTCGTCCCAGGGTTTGTGATCCAGGGTGGCGATCCACAGGGAAACGGCACCGGCGGTCCGGGATACCAATTTCAGGACGACAAAGTCAACC